>CALJNV010000096.1 GCA_937981455.1 uncultured Bacteroidales bacterium
AAGGATATTCCGAAAGTAACTGCAACAAATATCAACAACATTGAGGAAAATATGAAATTCAAATTTCCGAATAAAAACATCCTGATTGTAGAGGATGATGAAACCAATCGCACCCTTATCGAAGCTATGCTTGTGGGTACAGAGTCCAACCTTATTTTTGCAATTAATGGACTAGAAGCTGTAGAGGCTGTCGAAAAGCACAAAGATGCATTAGATATTGTGATCATGGACATACGGATGCCCAAAATGGATGGATTGGAAGCTACGCGCAAAATCAGGCAATTTCATCCGTCATTACCTGTACTTGCACAAACAGCATATGCCTTTGAGCACGACCGTGAAAAAGCCTTGGCTGCAGGCTGCAACGACTACATCAGCAAACCCTTTAAACGGGAAACTCTACTAGAAAAAATTGCACAATTATTAAATATGGATTCAATTTATTGATTTTGGATAACGAGTTTCTTGATACAAATATCATAACCAGCTTTTCAAAACATTCATTTTTAAAAGAGGCAGGTGAAAATTTATGGATTGAGTTGCAGCCTTACACCTCTTATGTGTCTTCATCATCTTCCCAAATCATTGCAACATTTGAACCTGAAACAAGATTTTATTTGTTCGCAATAAAGGGTAAATTACTCATTTACAGTGGAGGGAAAAAAATCGGAGAATTATCAGCCAACCAAATATATACTTCAGCATTTTGGGGGACTGATAAGTCTCAGTCTTTTCGCATCGAAGCAGCTCTGCCCGCAGAATTACTCATTATACAATTTCCGAACATTTCGCACGCCCTCAATGTTGAAATCAAGCTTTTGAGTCGGTTGCTTCGTTGGTTTACATTCTTACCTGAGCCAGGCACACAAAAGATAGAATCTGACGATGACCTGATAGGAATGGTAAGAAAGTACAAAAATTCACAAAATCACCTTTTCTCGATATTAAATCATGATCTTCGAAGCCCTATCGCCTCTGTCATCTCTTTACTCGACATGAGCCAGGCCGAATTAAAAGAGGGAAACTTCAGCATGGTTGAACAACTTTTAGGCGACATACAAGAGTTGGCTGTTGTCCATCTGAAAATGCTTGAAAATTTAAAAACCTGGGCAGAACTGCGAGCATTTCGAAAAAAGCCAGTTATTAAAACCACTGATATAGATTGTATTATTCAAAATGCAATCGGATTATGCTACCCCCATTTTCAAAAGAAAGAAATCACACTCACCTTAAATAATGATTTACCCAAAGAATTTCACATTATAAATGATCCTCAATTAGTTACATTCATTTTAAATGAATTGCTGCTCAATGCTTGTAAATTCAGTTATAGGAATCAAGAAGTTAAAGTAGAATTACGAATACAAGATAACAATTTCATTATCAACATCAAAGATCACGGCAAAGGAATTAGGCCTAACCTTCTTGAAGGATTGTTCACAGTTGGAAAAAATAGAATCGATTACGGTACTGAGAATGAGCCTGGTACAGGTCTTGGGTTGCTCATTGTAAAAGAAATGGTAGATTTAATAGGTGCTGAAATAAAGGTTGAGAGCGAATTAGGAAAAGGTAGTACTTTTACCCTGGTTTTTCCCCTTTCCCAATAAAATTTTGAGGCAAGCAGGAAAAATTGATAATCAATATAGATAACCTATCTCGCCTTAGTGAATCATGATTTATAGAAGCAAAGCACCCTTAAGAATAGGACTAGCCGGAGGAGGCACAGATGTTTCACCCTATTGTGATGAATTTGGCGGAGCTGTTCTCAACGCAACCATCAGCCTCTACGCAAGAGCTTCAATTAAATTTTTAAACGAAAACAAAGTGGTTTTCCATGCTGTGGATCGTAAAATCCGCCAAGAATTCGAGCCTGCAAACATAAAAGGAGCGGGCTTCGGCCTCGATCTTCATGCAGGAGTTTACAATAGAATTATGAAACAATTCAACCATGGAGAATACTATCCAGTGGAAATAACAACTCTAGTGGATGTGCCACCAGGTAGCGGTCTTGGCACATCCTCTGCCTTAGTGGTTGCCATGATCGGGGCTTTTACCGAAATGCTCTCACTTCCTTTGGGCGAATACGATATCGCCCGACTTGCTTACGATATAGAACGTATCGACCTAAAAATGGCAGGAGGCAAACAAGACCAATACGCAGCCACTTTTGGCGGATTCAATTTTATGGAGTTTTATGCAAATGATAAGGTTATCGTCAATCCCTTGCGCATCCGACAGCGCCAGATGGAAGAATTGGCCCATAACCTTGTGCTATTTTATACTCAAACCAGTCGCAACTCCAGTCGCATTATTGAAAATCAATCACAATCTATCGCAGAAAAACACCTCACACGTATTGAAGCCACCCATCATTTGAAGGAACAAGCCATTCGCATGAAAGAAGCCCTGCTTAAAGGCGAGCTCCATGCTATGGGGGAAATTCTTAATTACGGATGGCTTAATAAAAAGCTGATAGCTGATGGGATCTCAAACCCTGAAATAGATAAGATATACGAAACAGCTCTTCAAAACGGAGCAATTGGAGGAAAAATCTCTGGAGCAGGTGGTGGGGGATTCATGACTTTTTATTGTCCGGGAAACCAAAGGTATCAACTCATAGAAGCTTTAAAGCAGTTTGATGGATATGTCGTCAATTATGAGTTTACCACCCAGGGGCTTACTTCCTGGTCTTTCGAAAAAGATTAACATAAATTTTGAGTAATGAGTGAATTCATCATCAAAAGAATACAACAATCGATAGAGACCAAACAAGCTATTATCGACAATGAACGATTGATCGAAACTTTAGAAGTCTTGTCTCAGGCTTGCATTGCAAGTTTTCGCAATGGAAATAAGGTTCTTTTTTGTGGAAATGGTGGAAGTGCAGCAGATGCTCAGCATTTAGCCGCTGAACTCTCCGGAAGATTTTATTTGGACCGGCCTCCCCTACCCGCTGAAGCTTTACATGTAAATAGCTCTTTTCTAACAGCCGTAGCGAACGATTATTCTTACGATGAAGTATATGCTCGCATGATTGAAGCAATAGGCCATTCGGGTGATGTGCTCATCGGCCTTTCTACATCCGGCAATTCAGGCAACGTGGTCAAAGCTCTTCAAGCAGCCCAACGAAAAGGCATGCTAACCGCTGCATTTACAGGTTCTACAGGTGGAAAAATGAAAGACCTCGTCCATTATCTAGTTAATGTTCCATCGGATGACACGCCACGCATTCAGGAGGCTCATATCATGGTGGGGCATATTTTATGCGAATTAATTGAAAAAGAATTATTTCGGCAAATATGATTAAGGAAGTCATTATTTTAGCTGGTGGCTTGGGTACCCGCCTTGCGGCCGCTATTCCAGGAATTCCCAAAAGCATGGCGCCGGTCAATGGACGCCCCTTCCTTGAATATGTTCTCGATTATCTTGAGCTTTACGGTGTGAAAAAAGTCATTCTTGCCACAGGATATTTGCATGATGCCATTGAAAAGCATTTTGGAAATAAATACAAGTATTTACAGGTGGTGTATAGTCGCGAAGAAGAACCTCTCGGAACCGGTGGAGCCATTGTTCAAGCCCTGCAGCATGTGGAAGGCAAAATGGCTATAGTAATGAACGGTGATACCATGTATAGAGTAAATCTCGGCAAATTGTATGATTTTCAATTAATTAAAAATGCAAACCTAACCCTTGTGGTTCGTGAGGTTAAAGACGCCTCGCGATATGGCACGGTAGAGTTTGACGAAACCGGCCGAGTAACAGCATTCAAAGAAAAAGGGGAACAAAGTGGAGCCGCCTTTATTAACGGCGGGGTGTACGTCATCCGCAAAGATTTCTTACTGTCATTCGATTTACCCGAGAAATTCTCGATA
>CALJNV010000097.1 GCA_937981455.1 uncultured Bacteroidales bacterium
AGCCGTGGTTACAATAAACTTTTGGGGTAAAGCTTCGAAAGCATCTACCCGAGCTTCATCGTATCGGGCCTTAAGTTCACTCAATTGCTTTTTCTCAAATTCAAGCTGATTACGAATAGAAACGTATGCACCACCATATTGGGCCAAAACGGCCAATTTTTCTTCTAATGCACGGATACCTCTTACGTTATTTCTAGCAATTTCGATAGCCAGTTGCTGATTAATCATCTCCGTTTGCGACTCATAATCGAACACACCCAGTGCTCTTAGTTTAACCAATGAGTCTTCCATTTGCTTGATATCGTTGTATTTGCGAATATATTCTGCCTCTACAATTTTAAAGGCTTTCAAGGCCCTTTCCTTTTGCATGGAGGTTTTTACCGAATCAAAAAGGGCAGCTATATCGTTGGCAATATCCGCAGCGGTCTGAGGATCTGTATCGAGCACCGTAACCTTTATGGCCATATTTTCCGTACGGCGAAAGGTGATATTGTTCTCGTATTCCTTATAAAGCCGGGTAAGTTTGTATTTGGAATCGGGTTTAATACCGTAGTGGTTGAGTAAATCGAACTTCTGAATAATACGGTCGCGAATCAAGTTACTGTTAAGAATCTGAAGCATTTGCTCAGCCTGTTCTTCCGCACCAAATTCTAAAACATCCTGTTTCAGACCATACGTGTTGCTCAACAATGCTTTCGATATCGAACTGGTGGATACCGGATACATGATGAGCGTAGACTTGTACTTGGGCTTGATAAAATAAGAGGAGGAAAAAATAATGGAGGCCAACATGGTAACAATACCAATAATGGCCAATGGTTTACCCCAGTAAGTGAGAAAGATGAATAATCTTTCGGAGTTGAAGACATTTTTTTCTTCGGGTGAGTGGTTCATATTTGGGGCTTTGAAAGGCTAACTTCAAGCGGGTCAAAAGTACAAAAAAAATAATATGTAGCTTAAGATTTTAAGATCAAGGGTATTTTCAATGAGATGCGTCGGCCTTTGCCGTTAATATCTCCCATAATTCTTTAACACTGAGCAGCTTAAATATCATAGCTAATACCCCCCCCAACAACCACAATACTAGGATACCTTTTATCATATCGTTATGCATCCGATAATTAACAAATGCAGTGCTAATTCCGACGAAAATTAAAAACATCAATATTTTGATCAAGTAACCTGTGTCGGTCCGAATTTTCAAAATACGGAAGGCTAAATAAACTTGAACCAATGCAGCGAGGGACTGGGCGGTCAAGCTTGCAATGGCAGCTCCGGAGGCTTTCATCTGGGGTATAAGCCAAATATTGAGAGTAATGTTGATGACAACACTAACAGCCGCCATCAGATTTAAATTCCATAGATTGCCATTGGCGGTAAGCAAAGTACCAAAAACATAGCTGGTACTAATTGCAATAAAACCAAACATCAAAAGGGTAAAAATAAAGGAAGACTCTTCGATGCGAATGAAAAACTCATTAATACATTCTGAGGCATCCTGTGGATAAAGAAGAGTCATCATAGGTCTACTATAGATTAGAGCCGTTGCAGCAACCAAGACGGAAAAAGTAAATACCATTGAAAAAGAAGTTTTTACCAAGGGCATTACATTTTCTTTGCTTTTCAGGCGAAATGCAAACAATGGCAAAAGAAGAACAGAAAACAAATAAGGGATCATATTCAAAGCATCAAGAAGCCTGAAAGCCGTGGCATAAATACCTGCCTCTTGGTCGCCGGTGGGCCCAGGCAGCAATCTTTCAATTAAAACAGGATCCACTCGATTGTATGTAGCCATAAGAACCGTAAGTAAGGCATAAGGAAGGCTTTGACGCAAAACCGCTCGAAAAAAAAGAGGGTTCCAATTGAGCCGCTGAATTTTAGATTTTTTTAAAAGCAAAACACCTGCAACAACAATAGAAATAAAATAGGCCAGCGTCTGCACATAAATAAACCATTCAATACGAAAAGCCACCCGAAGAGAATCTGAAACCAGCATGATGCCGATAATGACTATCATTACTACCCTGTCGAGAACAGACAGGAGGCTTTCGGTTTTAAACATGAGCAAACCCGAAATGTTGCTCCTTAGATAAAGCAAAAAAGAAAGGAGAAACTGATTAATTCCCACCCAAACAAGGATACTCATCTGACGGACATCATAGCCAATAACCGCACCTACACCTAACAAGCAAACCATATAAAACGTAGCCAAAATAAAACGAAAGGGTACAATGCCTGCAAGGTGCTTGGCCAATAGGTGCCTGTTTTGCGCTACATTGCGATTGTTGAAGGATGTAATCCCTAAATCGAGTAAAATATTAAGCAGAAAGCTCAGATTAAGAACTGCTGTATAAAATCCATATTCTTGATGCCCTACCAGATTTTGCACATTACGGTCTATCCCCAATATCCAGAAAGGTTTAATGAGGAGGTTGACCAACAACAGCAGACCCAGGCTCGATAAAAACTTTTTCTGCATTGCCGCAAAGGTAAAAAAGAAGACCTTTGGAAGATGTTCTCATGCATTGCAAATGCTTTGCTAATTTTGCACCATACAATAAATAAATCTTGCGGATACTTGTCAATACTCGACTTTTACTCCCAGGCCGGCTCGATGGCATAGGATG
Source organism: uncultured Bacteroidales bacterium (assembly GCA_937981455.1). GTDB lineage: Bacteria > Bacteroidota > Bacteroidia > Bacteroidales > TTA-H9 > UBA2030. The sequence goes on from CALJNV010000097.1 coordinate 2,628, forward strand.
GTTTTCTCACGAAACCCTTCGACGCATGGTGAAAAATCATCCTGAGCATGAGTTTATCTTTGTATTCGACCGAGCTTTTCATCCTTCTTACATTTACGGACAAAATGTTAAACCCGTCGTAGCATTTCCACAAGCAAGGCATCCTCTATTATTTCTGATTTGGTTCGAGATATCGCTTCCACAGATTTTAAAAAAATATCAACCCGATATTTTTCTCTCGCCCGATGGTTATGTATCGTTGTCGGCACAGATACCCACATTGGCTGTCATTCATGATCTCAATTTCGAACATCGACCCGAAGATCTTCCATTTTTCCATCGCCATTATTATCGATTTTTTTTCAAACGCTTTGCACGAAAATCTGCTCGAATTGCGACTGTTTCTGAATTTTCGAAGCAAGACTTAATTGATCAATATGGCATAGAACCCGAAAAGATTGATGTAGTATTCAACGGCGCATCGCAAGGTTTTCAACCGCTATCTCAGGATGAAATAAGCCGCACACGCAAAAATTTCACCGAGGGTGCGCCTTACTTTTTATTTGTAGGCTCGCTGCATCCTCGTAAAAATCTTCAAAATCTTTTTGCCGCTTTTGACTTGTTTAAAACGCAAACCACAAGTCCTATAAAACTTTTAATTGCTGGCGGCCGGCAATGGTGGACACACGAATTACAAAACTCATGGGATAGAATGAGACATAAAAATGAAGTTATTTTTACCGGGAGGGTGTCTGAAGAGACCTTACACCGCCTGATGGCCTCTGCATTTGCCTTAACTTATGCATCGTATTTTGAGGGATTTGGCATTCCCATCATCGAGGCAATGCAAAGCGGTGTACCCGTTATTACCTCCAATACCTCATCAATGCCTGAAGTAGCAGGAGACGCAGCCTTATTAGTAAATCCCTATGACCCTGCCTCTATTGCACAGGCAATGCACAGGCTATGGGAAAATGAATCCCTTAGGGAAAATCTTAAACATAGAGGATTCGAAAGAGCACGCGTTTTCACATGGGAGCGAAGCGCATCTTTGCTCTGGGACAGCTTAATGAAAACCCTTACCAAAAGCGAAAAACACTAAAAATACATACAAAACCATCTTCCATGAACCTTCTTTTAATCGGAAATGGCGGTCGCGAACACGCTTTGGCATGGAAAATCAGGCAAAGTCCACAATGCAAAAAGCTTTTTATTGCTCCAGGAAATGCCGGAACTGCCCTGTTAGGAACCAACTTAGCGATCGATATCGATGATATTGAAGCTATTGAATATTTTTTGATTCACGAAAAAATAGAAATGGTCGTAATTGGTCCCGAGGCACCATTGGCCGCAGGATGGATAGATAAAATGCAAGCCCAACCCAACCTAAGCCATGTGGCATTCATTGGTCCAACAATGGCTGGGGCTCGGCTCGAATCCTCCAAAGAATTTGCTAAAGAATTTATGAAGCGTCATGGGATTCCCACAGCGGCTTATAAATCGTTCTCTTCAAAACAATACCTCGAAGCGATTGATTTTCTTCGTACCCTGAAACCGCCCTATGTGCTTAAGGCTGATGGATTGGCAGCAGGCAAAGGAGTCATCATTACGCCCGAGTTCGAGACAGCTACCCAAGAACTTTCTGCCATGCTTATCGGACAACGCTTCGGAAAGGCCTCGGAACGTGTGGTTGTTGAAGAATTTTTGCAAGGAATCGAATTGTCGGTCTTTGTTCTTACAGATGGAACAGATTATGTGATATTGCCTGAAGCCAAAGATTATAAGCGTGTAGGAGAAGGCGACACGGGTCCCAATACCGGGGGTATGGGCGCTGTTTCTCCTGTCTATTTCGCCGATGGTGCATTCATGACCCAAGTAGAGCAAAAAATTATAAAACCCACGATCGACGGGCTGAAAAAAGAAGGAATACCCTATGTTGGATTTATTTTCTTCGGATTAATGAACGTAGCAGGTGAACCTTATGTTATTGAATACAATGTGCGTATGGGCGATCCTGAGACCGAAGTAGTCATGCCCCGCCTAAAAAGCGACCTGGTAGAAATGATGCAACGCGCTGCCCAGCAAAAGTTAAAAAACTTCAATATAGAAATTTTCCCTGAAACAGCTGCCTGCGTGATGTTGGTTTCAGGAGGTTATCCCGGCGATTTCACTACAGGACATAAAATATTTGGACTGGAAGAAACCCATAGGTGTAACCTTTTCCATGCAGGTACCCGTCTAAAGGATGGAGTTACAGTTACCGCAGGAGGTAGGGTAATTGCCGTAAGTGCCCTGGGTTCATCATTGAACCAGGCTATAGAAATAGCTTATCAAAACGCAGAAAAAATAAATTTTCAAGGGAAATATTACCGAAGAGATATTGGAAATGATCTTTTAAACCGATGACCATACGCCACCTCAGATACGACGAAATCGATAAGACTAAATGGGACCGTTGCATCAAAAATGCTTTTAACGGCAACATATACGCCTATTCCTGGTATCTGGATGTAGTGGCCTATGGCTGGGAAGCGCTGGTACAAGGCGATTACGAGACAGTTTTTCCTCTACCCGTAAAAACTAAATGGGCAATCTCCTACATTTATCAACCTTTATTTGTTCAACAACTGGGGGTTTTTAGCATCCATCGATTAGATGAAAAACGTGTAGAGGCCTTTATTCAGGCTGTTCCACGACATATTCGATATGGCCGGTTTAATCTCAACAGGCACAATAAAGTTAGCCCAAGCAAGCACCTCAGGGTGCAGATGCTCCCCAATATAGAGCTTACCTTGATAAGAACCTTAGACGATATCCAAAAGAATTATTCAGATAATACACGCCGAAACATACAAAAGGCCTCTAAAAACGGACTTACCCTCATGGAGTGGTTGAAGCCCGAAGATATAGTCAATCTCTTTAGAACCACCAAAGGCAAAGAAATCGTAAGCTGGCACGAAAAAGATTATCGACGCCTTGTCCACCTTCTGCATACGTTGATGCACAGGGCAGCAGGAATTTCGTATGGAGTTTATAATTCATCAAATATGCTCTGTGCTGCAGCATTTTTTGCCATGAGCCACAACAGACTCATATTATTACTCTCAGCCGTTAACGATCTGGGCAAGCAAAACGGTGCCATGCATTTCCTTATCGACCAAGTGATAAGTCGCAAAAAAGACGAGCTGCACATTCTAGATTTTGAAGGCAGTCAAAATCCCAATCTGGCCAGGTTTTATTTGAGTTTCGGTGCTGAAACATTTTATTATCCGCTGGTGGAACTCAACCGCATGCCTTCACTTACCAGGACTCTTTTTAAAATCTTTAAAAAATAAAACATCAACCCATTTATGGTGCATTTTGAAACAAAATCAAGTATCTTTACCGAAAACTCTGGCAATATGGTTCACGTATTGGGCAAGCAAAATTCCGTACTCAACCAGTATATTTACGAAATGCGAGATATCAATATCCAACAGGACAGTATGCGTTTCCGGGCAAACATGGAACGCGCTGCCATGCTTTTCGCCTTCGAAATTAGCAAGAAACTCAAATACAAAACCATAGAAGTAACCACATCGCTGGGTACCGCTGAAGTCCCTATCATAGAAGACCCAATCGTTATTGCCAGCATTTTGCGCGCTGGGCTCCCTATGCACAATGGCATGCTTCAAGTATTCGACCATGCAGAAAATGCATTTATTTCCGCATACCGAAAATACGATCGCGATGGCGAATTCCATATAGAAATGGAATACGCTTCAGTACCCGATCTTGATGATAAAATTCTCATTCTTTGCGACCCCATGCTGGCCACCGGAGCAAGTATGGTTATCGGCTATCAAGAGTTATTAAATCATGGGCGACCCAATCACACCCATATTGTAACTCTAATTTCTTCCATTGAAGGCATTGACTATATCCGAAAAAATATTCCCCGTGAAGAGTTTACTTTGTGGACAGGAGCGGTCGACGATGAATTGACAGCTCAAGCTTACATAGTTCCAGGGTTAGGCGACGCCGGCGACCTTGCCTTTGGCAAAAAAGTAGACTCCGGTCATTAATAGGATAGCCCCACAAACATGAAACTCAAAGAAACCGTTTTTACCGAAAACGTACGCATAGCCCTTCAATCGGTAAGTAGTCATATGCTGCGTACAATTCTCACGGTATCCATTATTGCCTTTGGAATCATGGCATTGGTAGGAATACTCACATCCATCGATGCCGTAAAAAATTTCTTTGAAGAAAATTTTATGCGAATGGGGGCCAATACTTTTACCCTTCGCAACCGCTCGCTGCAAGCAGAGCAAAGGCATAGCACCGATTATAAAGCTATTAGCTGGATGGAGGCCCAACAGTTTAAAGACAATTTTTCATTCCCCAGCGTAGTCTCGGTTTCTGTCCAGGTTTCATGGAATGCAACAGCGGTATACCGCAGTCGCAAGACCAATCCCAACCTGCGAGTAAGTGGAATTGATGAAAACTTCTTGCTTACTTCGGGTGAAGAACTAGCTGTAGGTCGAAGTTTTACCTCCGATGAAGTTCTCTCAGGCAGTTACATTTGCATTTTGGGCTATGAAGTAGCCAACAATCTGTTTCCTGGTATAAATGATCCCACGGGCGAAATGATAAGCCTTGGACCCGGAAAATATATAGTGGCAGGGGTCCTAAAGAAAAGTGGTTCTAGTTTTGGTTTTAGTGGCGATCGCAACGTTTATATTCCCATCAACAATGCCCGGCAGCGTTATGCCCTTAACGATAAATCTTTTAGTATCAATGTATGGGTGGGTAAAGCCACCTCTCTTGATGCCGCCATGGGAGAGGCTACAGGTCTTTTCCGCCAAATCAGGAAATTGAAACTGGGTCAACCCGACAATTTCAGCATAGTACGTAGCGACTCCTTTGTAAACATAATGTTAGAAAACACCAAGCTCATTTCGCTGGCTGCTACAATTATTGGATTGATAACCCTAGCTGGGGCTGCCATTGGGCTGATGAATATCATGTTGGTTTCCGTGACTGAACGCACACGTGAAATAGGCACGCGCAAAGCCATAGGTGCTAATAAACGTACCATTCGAAACCAATTTCTTACCGAAGCAATTGTCATTGGGCAACTGGGAGGTGTTTTGGGTATCATCCTCGGCATTATTATCGGTAATGTTGTTGCTCATCTGATCGGCAGCCGATTCATTGTTCCCTGGGCCTGGATGATTCTGGGGGTAGTACTTTGCTTTATCGTCGGAATCATATCGGGTTATTTGCCTGCCAACCGCGCTGCCAACCTCGACCCCATCGAAGCACTTCGCTACGAATAAATGTTCATCACAAAGGGTACACCCCTTTCCCCTATTGCGTGTGGCAACTCTAGGCACCCGATATATGACCTTCGCACGGAATATAATTTAATCCTCATTAAATCTTATCTGGCTTCCTGCAACTGCACCTTAGTAAAGCCAAATTAAGTTGCAACGAGTGCAAAATATCCAAAAATCTTTGAATTGAGGAAATTTACTTAATAAGTGAAAATTTTAAAAAAAGGGTTGTTCAACTTGCTTACGGGCAAATCTTAAATTTGCAAATTCCAATTAGTGGCTCGGTTCCAAACCATGAACATCTTACAAACCCCTATTGCATACCTAAAAGGTGTAGGTCCGGCCCGATCAGACCTGCTCAATCGAGAGCTAAACATAGCTACTTACGGTGACTTGCTATGGTTTATACCATTCCGCTATGTTGACCGAACGGTTATTCATACGGTAAAGAAACTTACACCCGACATGATGTATGTGCAGCTTTTGGGACGAATTGTAGCCCTCGAAACCGTTGGTAGTGGCCCCAACGCCCGATTGGTGGCCCGGCTCAGAGATGAAACAGGAGATATAGAACTTGTATGGTTTCAGGGACATAAATGGGTAAAGGATAGCCTGAAGACCCATATTGATTACCTTGTCTTTGGTAAGCTTAATTTTTTCAACGGGCGCTACAGCCTCCCACATCCCGAGCTAGAAATTTATAATCCGACAGAAATGGGAGGGTTGGCCGCAACCCTTCAACCTGTATATTCATCAACCGAAAAATTAAAAACCCGGGGCTTGGCTAGCAAAGGCCTTGCCAAACTTACACGAACACTTCTCGATACGTTAGGCAATCAAATCCCAGAAACCCTCGATGAATGGATACTTCGACACTTTAATTTACTTCCTCTGTTTGAGGCTTTGCGTCAAATACATTTCCCACAAAACCAGGAAATGCTTGAAAAAGCCCGTACACGCCTAAAATTTGATGAACTCTTTTTTGCTCAGCTTGAAATATTGCACTATAAAAACCAACGTAAAAAATTTAGTAAAGGACACTCTTTCAAATCAGTGGGTCCCCTTTTCAACGAATTTTATTACCACCATCTACCTTTTCCCCTTACAAACGCACAAAAAAGAGTAATTCGCGAAATTTATCACGATCTTAAGGGCCCGCACCAAATGAATCGTTTGCTACAAGGAGATGTTGGAAGTGGCAAGACACTTGTGGCCCTCATCACCATGCTCATTGCAGTTGGAAACGGCTACCAAACCTGCCTTATGGCCCCTACCGAAATTTTAGCCCAACAGCATTACGCTACTTTCACAAAAATGTTGGGAGCCCTGAACGTTGAAATTCGTCTTTTAACCGGAAGCACAAAATCAGCAGATAGACAGGAAATTCTTATGGGGCTTCAGGAGGGTAAAATACCCATACTTGTGGGTACCCATGCATTAATTGAAGACACAGTACAATTCAACAATCTCGGCCTGGTAGTTATCGATGAGCAGCACCGTTTTGGTGTGGAGCAGAGGGCACGTTTGTGGCAAAAAAACAACATACCTCCCCACGTATTGGTAATGACAGCCACACCCATTCCTCGAACCTTGGCCATGACTTTATATGGTGACCTCGATTATTCAGTAATTGATGAAATGCCACCGGGGCGTAAGCCTGTTGAAACAAAATTGCTCACCGATAGCCATCGCCTGCAGATCTTTCATTTTATGAAACAACAAATTAAAAAGGGTAGGCAGGTTTATGTAGTGTATCCCCTCATCGAAGAATCGGAGAAATTGGATTTGAAACACGTGATGGATGGTTATGAAAGCATCACCCGTGAATTTCCATTGCCCGAATATGCAGTTAGCATCGTACACGGCCGCATGAAAGCACAGGACAAGGAATACGAGATGGAGCGATTCAAAAAAGGCGAGACCCAGATTATGGTTTCCACTACAGTGATTGAAGTGGGCGTAGACGTACCCAATGCCACAGTGATGGTCATAGAAAACGCCGAAAGATTTGGCCTCTCCCAATTGCATCAGCTGCGCGGTCGCGTGGGACGCGGAGCAGACAAATCGTATTGTTTGCTGGTGGCAGGAGAAAAGCTATCGAACGATGCCCTAACAAGGCTACAAACGATGGTGCAAACTCAAAATGGTTTTGAAATAGCCGATGTAGATTTAAAATTGCGAGGCCCAGGCGACCTTAATGGCACACGCCAAAGCGGATTGGAACAGATGCGTATTGCAAGTATTGTAGAGGACAGCCAATTGTTGATCAATGCAAAAAATCTGGCTGAAAAAATACTTATTGACGACCCTACCCTCACACATCCGCACAATGTGCGGATAGCCAACACCTTAGCAACCCGTCGCAAGGACCATCCCCTGTTAGGAATGATTAGTTAGGCCAATTTTTGTACTTTTGCCCCCTTCTATAAAGCACAGCTCATGAAGATTTCATACAACTGGCTGAAGCGTTATCTCACATGCGAACTCAGCCCGAGGGTAATGGCAGAATTACTCACCGAAAGCGGACTTGAAGTAGAAGCGCTCGAAAAAGTTGAAACCGTTAGAGGGGGCCTAAAAGGGGTTGTTGTTGGCGAAGTGCTGACGTGTGAAAAACACCCCGATGCAGACCATCTGAGTCTGACCACCGTTAATATTGGCAATGGTCAAATACTGCCTATTGTATGCGGTGCACCCAATGTAGCCGCTGGACAAAAAGTACTGGTGGCCACAGTGGGCACCTCCCTTTATTTTCACGGCAAAGAGGAACCCCTCATCATTAAGAAAGCCAAAATACGAGGGGCTGTGTCTGAAGGTATGATTTGTGCCGAGGATGAACTGGGAATTGGAACCTCACACGAGGGTATCATGGTGCTCAGCCCCGATGCCCCAGTGGGTATGGAAGCCGCTCAATACCTCAACCTCAAAGAAGACTGGGTCTTTGAAATCGGTCTCACACCCAACCGCACCGATGCAACCTCCCATCTGGGTGTTGCCCGCGACTTGTATGCTAGCATCAAAACCCGCCGTCCCGATGTTGAAGTTTATTTGCAAAAACCTTCGGTAGAAAATTTTCAAATCGATAATCACGATTTAGAAATTCGCGTCGAACTCCCCCAACCATATGCTTGTTTCCGCTACGCTGGCATTACAATTTCAGATGTTCGTGTGGGTGAATCGCCTGAATGGCTAAAAGAACTCCTGATGGCTATAGGCATTCGTCCTATCAATAATGTAGTGGATGCAACCAATTTCATTTTGATGGAGACCGGGCAGCCTTTGCATGCCTTCGATGCGGATAAAATTAAAGGACAAAAGGTTATTGTTAAAACACTCAATGAAGGCACTCCATTTGTGACCCTCGATGGAGTTGAACGCAAGCTTTCATCCAACGATCTCATGATCTGCAATGTAGAAGAACCCATGTGCATTGGGGGCGTTTTTGGAGGCTTAAATTCTGGAGTTACCGAAAGCACAGTCAATATTTTTCTCGAAAGTGCATGTTTTAACCCCTCTTTCATACGCAAAACCTCCAGAAGGCACCAACTCTTTACAGATGCTTCATTTCGTTTTGAACGCGGAAGCGACCCCGAAATTATACTCTATGCCCTCAAACGAGTTGCCCTGCTTATCAAAGAACTCGCTGGAGGTAAGTTATCCTCAGACATTGTAGATGTATACCCTCAACCCACCCAACCCGCTGAAGTAACTCTACGTTTCAAACAATTAAAACGACTGGTGGGAGCAGAAATCCCTGAAAAAACTGTCGCTAATATCCTCACCCACCTTGAATATGGCATTATTGAAGAAACATCTGACTACCTGAAGGTGAAAGTTCCCACCTGCAGGGTCGATGTAACCCGTGAAGCCGACGTCATTGAGGATGTTTTGAGAATTTATGGCTACAACAATATTTCGTTTACTGAAGAACTTCATGCTTCCCTCTCCTATTCTACGTATCCCGAGCCCGAACAAGTTCGTTGGGAGGTGGCTGGTATGCTGGTGGGTGCCGGCTTCAACGAAGTCATCAATAATAGCCTTACCACTTCTTCGTTTTATGATATTTGGGACGAAGGAAGCCGTCGCAAGCTCGTAAGAATTCTCAATCCCTTGAGTCGCGAGCTTGATGCAATGCGTGCCGACTTACTCCCCGGCCTTTTGCAAACCATTGCACATAATATCAACAGACAAAATGAAGACTTAAAAATCTTTGAATTTGGTAAAATCTACCACTTTGTTCCTAACCGTTCTGTGGAAACAGAAGTCAGGCAGCGGTATACAGAGGAGACATGGCTAGGCATAGCTGCCTGTGGTCGAAGAGAAAACCCAAGTTGGGAGAAAGATGAAAGGCAGGCCAATTTTTACTTTGTTCATTCCATGCTTCGCCAGGTTTTACGCCGAATGGGCATTCAAAATACTGAATTGCATTCTGCCCAAGTGGAGAATCCTTTTTATAGTCAAACCATTGCCTTAAATTATAAAAAACATGAAATCGCTCGCATAGGAAGGGTATCTTCGCAAATGCTCCGATTATTCGACATCAAACAGGAAGTGAGCGTAGCCACCCTAAATTGGGATTTCGCCTTACAAATCGCCCGGAGCCGGCACATTGAATTTGCAGAACTGCCTCGTTTCCCCGAATCTCGCCGCGACCTTGCCTTGCTGATCGATAAACACATAAACTTTGATGAAATTGAACGTTTGGCCTGGCAAACCGAAGGAAAAATCTTGAAGCATGTTGGCCTTTTCGATATCTACGATGGAGATAAGATTCCCCAAGGAAAGAAATCTTATGCGCTTAGTTTTATATTCCAGGATCCTTCCCAAACCCTTACCACCGCTGCCATTGATAAAGCTATGGAACGACTGGTAAAAGCCTTTACCTCTAAACTTAACGCACAAATCAGATAAAACAATCCTCCATAATTCATTGAAAACGAATTACATATCCCACATCCCTGCCTTTACGGCAGGGATTATTTGTTCATAACTTTATTAATTAGCAAATTAACCACAGCAACTCAACAGAAGATTGCTTTACCCCCCCTTCTTGAAGTTTTCTTTTTAGAATATCAATTACAGAAAAAAATTTTGATAAACGCAAAATATGAAATTAAAAAATTTTTTACCTTTCACCCATCAATTCAACCCAATTATTATCCTGCAATAAATCAAGTAATATGGAAAACACTTCAAAAACGGTCTTTTCTGTATGTCCATCCGGCGAGCGTTATGCAATTCCGGCTAAAGAAGAATACGAAAATGAATATCGCCGATTAGAGGGTTTGGTAAAGGAGGCCCGCCAACAGGGCAAAGAAATCGTTGTGGTAATGGGCCTAGGGTTTGTAGGCGCAGTAATGGCCGCTATTGTAGCCGACACCCGCAACAGTGAAGGGGAACACTCGAAATTCGTTATCGGATGCCAACGTCCTAGCGTAAGAAGCTATTGGAAGATTCCAAAACTCAACCAGGGGATTTCACCGGTAAAAGCCGAAGATCCTGAGGTGGATGAGCTCATTCACCGCGTGGTAATTGAAAAGAAAACCTTAACCGCTACTTATAATGAAGATTGCTTGCAATTTGCAGATGTAGTGGTGGTGGATGTACAATGCGATTTCACCAAATTTGAACTAGGTAATATGCGCAACGGCACAGCTGACATGGCTGCTCTTGAAGCCACCATGCGCACAATTGGCAAAAAGATCCCTCCTCATTGCCTGGTCCTTATCGAAACCACTGTAGCCCCCGGAACCACAGAGTTTGTGGCCTGGCCTATCTTAAAAAAAGCATTTGCTAGCCGGGGGATAACCACAGAACCTTTACTTGCACACAGCTTCGAAAGGGTAATGCCAGGAAGAGAGTACGTATCCAGCATTCGGGATTTTTGGCGGGTTGCCTCAGGATGCAACCGCGAAGCCCGCCAGAGGGTGGAAAAATTCTTACATGAAGTGCTCAATACCAAAAAATTTCCTCTAACCCTGATGGACCGACCCATTGAATCGGAAACCACAAAAATCATTGAAAATTCATACAGAGCAACCATTCTGGCCTTCCTCAACGAATGGAGCCTGTTTGCCGAACGCAATGGCGTGGACTTGATAAAAGTAATTAATGCCATTAAAATGCGACCCACCCACAGCAACATCATCTTTCCTGGCCCAGGCATTGGCGGATATTGTCTCCCGAAAGATGGGGGATTGGGCTACTGGGCATACAAACACATTTTAGGATTCGAAGATGGGGACAAACTTTTTAAAATAACTCCTACAGCCATTGATATTAACGATACTCGAAGCCTGCATGTTGCCCAGCTTACCCGCGATGCTTTACGCAACATGGGGCGGTACATCGCCGGCAGCGAGGTGTTGTTGTGTGGCGCTAGTTACAGACAGGATGTGGGCGATACACGTTATAGCGGTAGTGAAATTATTGTTCGAAAACTCACCGAAATGGGCGCCGATATGCGCGTGCACGATCCTTATGTAGATGTTTGGTGGGAATTTCGTACGCAAGATGAAAATGAACACTCCTGGAAACGCTATTTTCACAACCAGAATCACCTAAAAGACCTGGAAGTGCTCAAAGATCTCCCAAAAGCACTTGAGGGCGTCGAAGCATTAATTTTGGCCGTTCCACACGCCCAATACAAAGATCTTACACCCGATGATGTGGTGCGCTGGGCTGGTGGAAAATTAGCTATCATCGATTGCTTCGGCATATTACCCGATAGTAAAATCAAACGCTACTTTGAACTGGGTTGTGAAGTGAAAGCACTTGGAAGAGGCCATATCCAGCGGTTGAAACGAGAAGTTCTCGGCCTCGACTAAACTCAAAAACCCTATAATTCAACCCAAGGCGCTAAGGGGTTCATTCCTCTATCTCCTTGGGTTCAACTTTATGATTTTTTTG
>CALJNV010000098.1 GCA_937981455.1 uncultured Bacteroidales bacterium
TTTTTACTCCCCAGGGCTTGCCATTTTTGTACCATTGCTCCACCTGTGGCCTTGCGCCGGGCATATAATTGATTGATGGCCCATCGAGCAAATCATCTTTGAAATATTCTTCCACTGCTAAGTAACCTCGTCGATCAATTTCAAGGCGAAGGCCATTGCGTTTCCCCTGACTGTATTCAACAATCTCATTAACAAACCCTTGTGGATGGTAAGTACGCCAGATCCCTTCTTTCAGGCCATCCCGGTAGTTGCCTTTTTGCCATTGTCGATTGACCAATTCTTCCCAATAGCCCTGTTTTAAACCTTTTGCATCCGTCTGGTTTTGGGATTTATTTTCAGCTTCTTGCGTCCAGGCATTTAAGCTGAAGACCAGAAATACAAACAGCAACAATTTCATTCTCATAGCTATGAATTTTATGATTTAGGGTTTTACAATACTTCCGTAAAGCTCGTAAAGGTCGGCTTTTTCAATGCGTACTTGATAAAAATTACCTATCATAAGATTAGATGAATCAGAGGGTATTAACACTTCATTGTCAACTTCGGGAGAATCAAACATTGTGCGTCCTACAAACCACTGTGCTTCTTTTTTATCAATAAGGACCTGCATTTCATTGCCAATCAATGAGATGTTTTTTTCGAGGCTAATTTCGCTTTGAATTTCCATGAGGCGACGGGCTCTTTCTTTTTTTAGGTCCTCGGGAATATCGTCTGCTAATTGTGCAGCAGGGGTGTTTTCTTCTTCGCTGTAGGTAAAAACACCCACCCGCTCGAATCGTTGTTGTTCCACAAATTCAATGAGTTCATTAAACTCTTGTTCTGTCTCGCCTGGATATCCCACGATAAATCCCGTGCGGATCGCTGCTTGGGGCAGCACTTCTCTAAATCGTTGAATCAACTTAACAGTTTCATTTTTCCCGATGCCTCGTCGCATGGATTTTAAAATGCGGTCGCTTATGTGTTGCAAAGGAATGTCGATGTAAGGCAAAATATTGTTTCGAACAGCCATTAGCTCGAGCAAATCGTCGGGAAAAGCAGCTGGGAAAAGGTAATGTAAACGTATCCAGGGAAACAGATTTGAATCGGAAAGCGTTTTAACGAGTTCAGTGATCATTGGCTTTCCATGGCTGTCGATACCATACCATGTGAGATCTTGAGAAATAAGCAAGATTTCTTTTACTCCTTTTTGAGCTAGCCACTCGGCCTCTTCCATGATATCTGAAACAGGTCGAGAGATGTGTTTACCTCTGATGGAGGGTATGGCACAAAAAGAGCACTGACGGCTGCACCCCTCAGCAATTTTCAAATAAGCATAATGCGAAGGTGAGGCTAATTGTCTCCCGGGAAAAGGTCCCTTGTAATAGGGATTGCCTAGTAATTTAAGTATTTTTTCTTCATCGTTTACTCCAAACCAAGCATCTACTTCCGGGATTTCACTCTTCAATTCATCCATATAACGTTGGGCCAGGCAACCCATCACAATAACTTGTTTTATTTTGCCTTGTTCACGGGCTTGCAAAGCTTCCATGATAGCGTCGATGGATTCGGCTTTAGCGTCACCAATAAAGCCACAGGTATTTACAATCAGGATATCAGCCCCACGGCCCAATCCGTGGCCTACATCAAAGCCGCCTTGGACCAGGCGACCCAGCAGCCGTTCAGAGTCTACCTGATTTTTGGCACACCCCAGGGTCACTATGCGAACTTTATTTTTTGCCATTCTTATGATGGTTGAGATGAAAATAATGGGCTATATTTTTTTCCACTTCCCGCACCTGCCACAAAATTTTTTCTGTGTCAAGTGTTAGGATTTGGCGATGTCGCATCACAGTTTTTCCATTGATAATCACTGTATCCACATCGGTGGGATGCATGCTATAAGCAAGAGTGGAGTAAATGTTATAAATGGGCTGCAAATGAGGTTTAGCAAGAGAGATAAGAAGAATATCTGCTGCCTTTCCTACTTCTAAGGAACCTGTTATATGGTTTACGCCCAATACTTTAGATCCACCCGTGGTTGCCATATAAAGAGCCTCAAAGGCGCTCAAGGCTTCTGGTTTTTGGGTGAGCATTTTAGTTACTAAGGTGTTGATCCTCCATTCTAAAGGTAGGGCTAAATTGTTATTGGATGCCGGTCCATCAGTCCCTAAGCCTAGAGTAATTTTTTCTTTCAAGTAATCCTCACTGGGAGGAAAACCTGATGCCAGCTTCAAATTGGCAGATGGATTGAGAGCAATTCTTACTCCTGCTTCTCTTAAAAGAGGATAGAATGCAGGGGGCACATGAACCATATGTGCTGTGATGAGTCTTTCATTCAAAAGCCCCATGTGAGCTAGATGCTGAATGGGATGGGCCCCAAAGTTGCGGTGGCATTCTTCAACTTCATGGTGAGTCTCCGCCGCGTGAATATGTACAGGAAGGTTGTGATGATTTGAAAGTTCAGCAATTTTTTTCAGAAGAGGGGGAGATACAGTATAAAGGGCATGAGGAGCAAATGCAACCTTCACCAGGGGATCATGGGCGAACTCGGAGGCTAGCTCAAGGGTAAAGGCAATGCCTTCTTCAGGTTTGTGGAAATGTGGGGTTTTGAAGTCGAGCAGCCCTTCGCCCACCAATACGCGCACCCCAGCCTCTTGGCAGGCTTTTGCCACCTCATCTTCGAAAAAATACATATCGGCAAACATCACCGTACCAGCCGAAATCATTTCCAGCAAGGCCAGCTGGGTACCCAAGGCAATATTTTCTCTAGTCATGAAGGCAGCTTCAGAAGGCCAAATATAGTTTTCAAGCCATTCTTTTAAAGGAAGATCATCGGCAAAACCACGCATAAGAGCCATGGCTGCATGCGTATGGCAATTGATAAAGCCTGGCATAACAGCCATGTCCTGGGCATCATAAACCTCGTCCCAATCTTCTAGAACTATTTCTGAGGTAGGTTTTACAAGTGTTATTTTGCCGCCTTCAATTCCTACACAATGGTTGAACAACACCCGGGCATCATCGCCCATGGTGAGCACCAGTCCATTCTTTATCAGCAATTTGTGGTCTTTACGGCTGTTCGTATTCACTTTCTTTGACTTCAATTTTTACAATCTCATACCCCTTCCATACCTCTTTGGCTGCATGGATGATGCCGGTGAATACACTTATCATTCCCAATAAAAAGAAAATAAGCGCCATGGGTTGAGCAATTTCTGTATCAATGATTTGACTGATACCAATAGCAAGACTGCTCAATACAAACATGGCAACAGCAATCGTGTAAAAGAATACTGTATTGCGGATGAGTTTAAGTCGATATTCGAATTTCCCAACTTGTAAACGAATCGAGTTCATTCTCCGAAGTTGATATTCATCCAAACTTTTGGTAAAATAGCCGGGTATCAACCTTCGCTTTTCTTCTTCAAGAGCACGAATACGGTTTACAACAATGCCATATTTGTTGTGGATGCCCAATAAAAGCAGTCCGCAGGCCGAAATCATGAGACCTGGGGCTAGCATGGCTTGAATCAAATTCACGGAGTTTACCTCAAACATATTGTTTTTTTGGTCTGCAAAGATAGTTACATGGTTTGAGTATAGGGTTCAATTCATGGTTTTGGGGATGTAGCATCCTTTTTCTTTTAAAGAAACGAAGCCTTGAAGCAGATTTTTTATTTTAGCAAAATAATT
>CALJNV010000099.1 GCA_937981455.1 uncultured Bacteroidales bacterium
TAAAAATCTTAAAACATGACCCCAAAAGAGATTGTCAAACCTGATTACATATTTGAAGTAAGTTGGGAAGCTTGCAATAAAATAGGAGGAATTTTTACTGTATTGGCGACCAAAGCCGGCATATTAAAAGATGAACTGGGCGAGAATTACATTATCATTGGACCCGATGTTTGGATGGAGACCAATGCAAATCCATACTTTGAAGAAGATTTAGTTTTGTATCGCTCATGGCGGATGCAAGCAGAGTCCGAAGGCCTTAAGGTGAGAATAGGCCGCTTTGTAGGGGGTGGAGATGCAGTTGCATTCCTGGTTGATTTTACCTCCTTTTTCCCTCAAAAAGACAAAATTCTCGCTCATTTGTGGGAGAAATTTCATCTGGATTCCATTACCGGAGGTTGGGACTATGTCGAGCCTTTGCTATTTGGCTATGCTGCTGGCAAAGTGATAGAGAGTTTTTACGATTTTGAAACTTCAGGTACCGAAAAGGTTTTAGTACATTGCCACGAGTGGATGAGTGGGGGCACAATTTTATACCTCAAAGAAAATCTTCCGCAATCTGCTACCATATTTACCACCCATGCAACTTTGCTAGGTAGATCTATTGCCGGACACAATTGGCCCTTGTATAGAGATCTTGAATATTATAACCCTGAAAATACAGCCAGAGATTTAGGTTTGACCGCTAAATTTTCGCTTGAAAAGAATGCTGCATTTAATGCTGATGTGCTGGCTACGGTAAGTGAAATAACGGCAATGGAGGCCAGACGTTTCTTTGGCCGCGATGTGGATTTTGTAACGCCCAATGGATTCGATTTAAGTAAAGTGCCTGATGGAGAGGCGTTTCAACAAAAACGAAAAGAAGCCAGAGACATCTTAAATAAGGTAGCCTATCATCTTACCGGACAACCCCATGGCGATGACACTTTCCACATAATTACAAGCGGACGTTATGAATTTCGAAATAAAGGGCTAGATGCCTTTGTGGATGCAATTTCCTTGCTATCTAAGCAATATTCAGGAAAGCGCAATGTGGTTTCCTGGATTATGGTTCCTTCAAGCAGTGCTGGACCTAACCCTGAACTTAAGTCCCGATTGGAAGGTAAAATCCCTGTTACCCCCTTAGAATATGAATTTTGTACGCATCAACTCTTAGAACCTGAACAAGACCTTATCCTGCAGGCTATTCGTAGAAACGGTTTTAGTAATTCCATTGAGGGTAAGGTTAAAATCATCTTTGTGCCCGTCTATCTCGACAATTATGACGGTATTTTTAACAAAACTTACTACGATTTATTGATGGGATGCGATCTTTCATGTTTTCCCTCATATTATGAACCTTGGGGCTATACTCCATTAGAAAGTCTTGCCTACCGCGTGCCAACGATGACCACCTCCTTGGCAGGATTTGGGGCCTGGATAAAACAGAAATACGGTCCTAAACTTCAGGAAGTAAAAGTACTCTACCGCGATGAAGACAACTTTGACGACTTAGTAAAGGAAATATCAGGGCATTTTTTAGATTTTATCAATAAACCTTTTGAGGAACTTCATCGCATCAGCGAAAAGGCTTTCAGACTTGCAGGCGACTTTGTCTGGGACAACATGATAAGTCATTATTGGATTGCCTATTCAAACGCCCTTGATAAAGCCCGCAGTCGTGCGGATATTTTCAGGCCAAGAAGAATTCAAGAGCCTATCGTTATCCGAGAGTTACCTCAAGAAGGTACCTGGCGCAAAGTAATGGTAAATCCAGCCGTTCCGGAACGCATATCGGGCTTGGTCAAACTTGCCCAAAACCTTTGGTGGTCGTGGAATTATGATGCTATCGAGCTTTTTGAAATGATTGATAGAGAGCTTTGGCTTGAGGTTGAAAAGAATCCTATTGCCCTCATTGAAGCTTTGCCTCTCGAAATTCTAAAAAGCCTGGAAGAAAACGAATCGTTCTTGAAAAAGCTTGATGATATAGTAGCCCGCTTCGATGCGTATATGGCAGCAGGAGAGCAAAAAGGGGGAGGCCTGGTGGCTTATTTCAGTATGGAATATGGCCTTCACGATACGGTGAAAATATACTCTGGTGGCCTGGGTATGCTAGCAGGTGATTACTTAAAAGAAGCGAGCGACTCTAACAAAAATATGATAGGCATAGGATTATTGTATCGTTACGGATACTTCAAACAAGAGATTTCGCTCCATGGAGACCAGATAGCTCAAAGCTTTCCTCAGAAATTTTCGCATATGCCCATAAAACCTTTACGCGACAAAGAGGGCAATTGGATAAAAATAAGTATTGCTTTTCCGGGTCGAACTATGTATGCCAAGGCCTGGCGTCTCGATGTAGGGCGAGTCCCTCTGTATTTGCTCGATACAGAAATAGATGAGAATCATCCCGAAGATCGTTCAGTCACCCATCATCTCTATGGAGGAGATTGGGAAAATCGATTGAAGCAGGAATTATTGTTGGGTGTTGGAGGCATCAGGCTTCTTGACACACTTAACATACATCCACATGTATATCACCTCAACGAAGGCCATGCTGCTTTTATTGGAATTGAAAGGTTGAGAGATTTGGTACAACGTGAAAAGTTAACATTCAATCAGGCTGTTGAAGTAGTTCGAGCCACAAGTCTTTTCACCACTCATACCCCTGTACCCGCGGGCCATGACACTTTCCCTGAAGACCTGCTTCGTGCCTACATCCCTCACTATGCCGATCGTATGGGTATTTCGTGGGAAGAATTTATAAATCTGGGCCGCATGAAACCCGGAGATACTAATGAGCGATTTTCCATGAGTGTTTTGGCCATCAATTTATGTCAGGAAGTTAATGGGGTAAGTCGCATTCATGGTAGGGTTTCACGCGAAATGTTTAAGGATATGTTTAAAGGTTACTTCCCCGAAGAATTGCATATCGGGCATGTACGTAACAGCCTTGGCATGAGCCTCTCAGGGGGCGAACGCCGCCGGGTAGAAATCGCGCGCGCATTGGCGGTCGAGCCTAGATTTATCCTGCTGGACGAGCCCTTTGCCGGGGTGGACCCG
>CALJNV010000100.1 GCA_937981455.1 uncultured Bacteroidales bacterium
ATAGCTTTCTCTTCCGCCCCTCCAAAAGGCGGATTGGTAACAATCACATCTACCTTGTCAGCCAAGCTATAATCTGTTGTCGGCGTACGCAAGGTATTGTCGTGCCTAATCAATGGCACATCAATGCCATGGGCAATCAAGTTTGTAACGCACAGTAAAAAGGGGAAAGGCTTCTTTTCGATGCCCCTAATGGTTTTTTGCAATGTTCTATACTCATCAGCCGTCTTGATATCAAAACGGTCAATGACACTGGTTAAAAATCCGCCGGTTCCACATGCTGGATCAAGTACAATTTCACCTAACTGAGGGTTCACCATATCTACAATAAATCTGGTAACGGGCCTCGGAGTATAAAATTCCCCAGCTTTGCCAGCGCTTTGCAGATCCTTGAGCATGGATTCGTAAATGCCATTGAATAAATGAGCGGTTTTTACTTCATCAAAGTTAATATCAGCATTAATTTTATTAATAACTTGCCGCAAAAGCGTTCCTGATTTCATGAAGTTATTTACGCCTTCCATGACATCACGGACAAGGAATTTTCGTGGATCTCCATCTGAAACATCCAAATTGCGCAACGTCCGGAACATATTTTCTACATGCTCAATCAGGGCATCTCCGGTAATGCCTTCATCATCTTCAGCCCAGTTTCTCCATCGGTATTGCTCGGGAATAACCGGAACATAATCATCCTCTAATTCCCATTCCTGTTCCTTGTAATCAAATGCTTTTAAGAAAAGCAACCAAGCAATCTGTTCTATGTACTGCGCATCACCGTTTATACCCGCATCGATACGCATAATGTCTTTCAGGGCCTTTGTTGTATTTGATATAGCCATTTGGCTTACCTCCTCAAATTATGCGACATAAAGTTCTTGCTCTAACTCCCGTATAGCCTGTTTGAATTTTTCTTTTCCCCCAAAAATTTTGTTGACAATAAACTGAGGGGTTCCAAACTCTCTTATTGGATTTACCTTTAAAACATCCAGACTCTCTATATTGGAAATGCCCGAATCGGCATATTTGTCCAACAAAGCGTCCAAAACAGCCACCGCTTTTTCCCCGTATTTAGCAAAATAATTTCGTTTTTTTACCTTATTTGCCCTTTCACGCCTTGTTAAAGGGGGTTGGTCAAATGCAATATGACACAGCAAATCAAACGGGTCAAATTCATGCCCGATTTGCTCCTGTAATTCTTCGATTAAGACGCCTTGTTCAGCAAGCTCGTCTAAAATGGCCTGCTTGCGTTCCGCGTTGTTCCAAACATGTAAAAAATCATGCAACGTGGCATACTTACTCAAAACATTTCGTTTTGTATAGTCTGTAAGAGATTCCGTAATCAATTTCCCATTTTTATCGATGTATTGAACTCTTTGCTTTAAAACAGATACCTCTACATCACCCACGTAGTATTTTTTACGTTTGCCAGACTCCGAATCGTTATCAATGGTGTAGTCCTTAGGATCTTCTCTTACAAATTCGCTATCGGAATCAGAATCATGTATATTGCCATTTTCATCAGGCATATATCCATCATCCTGTTCACAGGGCCCGTCAAAGTCAGGATCGGCAAACAATCGCGTAGCATCTCTAAAATCAAAAATAGTAAAGAACACTTTCCCTAAATCTTCGCGAATCCGGGTGCCGCGTCCAATAATCTGCTTGAATTCAGTCATGCTGTTGATGTTGGTATCCAACACAATATATTTGACGGTCTGTATATCTACGCCGGTTGTCAACAATTTTGACGTTGTTACTAAAACGGGATATCTGCTAGACACATCGCGGAAATTGTCAAGCTGTTTTTTTCCGATATCGTCATCACCGGTTATTCGCATCACATAGCGCTCGTCTTCTTTTACCAAATCGCTGTTCTCGTTAATTAGTGCCTGCCGCATGCGATCAGCGTGTTCAGTATCAACGCAGAAAAAGATGCTTTTATCCATTCGAGCGTTATGCGCTTTTAGATAATTGGAAACCACTTTTGCTACAACTTTAGTACGTTGCTCCAATACCAATTCCCGGTCAAAATCGGTAATGTTATATTCACGATCCTCTATAATATTTCCAAAACGATCCGTCTGTCCAAGATAAGGACGGAAGCCTTCGGCATCCTTATCAAGTAAGACTCGAATTACCCGATATGGAGCTAAAAATCCATCTTCAATACCTTGTTTTAACGAATATGTATAGACTGGTTCCCCAAAATAATCAATATTAGAAACCTCTTTCGTTTCTTTTGGCGTTGCCGTTAAGCCGATTTGCGTAGCAGATTTAAAATATTCTAAGACCTCTCGCCATTCACTATCAGCTTTGGCGCTGCCACGGTGACATTCATCAACAACAATTAAATCGAAAAAATCAGGACTAAATTGACGGAAAATATCCTTGTCGCCTTCACCTGTAAGCCCTTGGTAAATAGCCAGGTATATTTCATATGATTTATCCACATGGCGATGGCGAATAATTGTCATTTTATCTTTAAATGGAGCAAAATCATTAGTATAAGTCTGGTCAATAAGCGCATTTCGGTCTGCTAAAAATAGAATACGTTTTTTAATACCCGCTTTCCAGAGTCTCCAAATAATCTGAAATGCTGTATATGTTTTTCCGGTTCCGGTTGCCATGACCAGTAATACTCTATTATTCCCTTTAACAATAGATTCAACAGTGAGATTAATCGCATTTAGCTGATAATATCGCGGTTGCTTATCAGGCCTTTCAACATAATAAGGCTCCGTAATAACTTTTTCTTGCTTTTCATCTATACCTTTGTATTGCTTATACATGCTCCATAGTGTTTCAGGTGAGGGGAATTCAGAGATGGATAAAATTGTTTCACGATTACTGCCTTCACTATTGCGGTTATGAAAAGTGAAACCGTCACCATTTGATGTAAATACAAACGGCACGCGTAATTGTTCGGCATAACCTAATGCTTGCTGCATTCCATCCGATATTGTATGATTGTTATCCTTTGCCTCAATAATAGCAATGGGAATGTGTGGTTTATAGAAAAGGACATAATCTGCATATTTAGCCTTATCTCTCTTATAAGACCCGCCGCGAGCTATAATTCGCCCTTTTGTAATAGCATATTCTTCACGGATTTGAACATCAGTCCACCCAGCAGCTTTAATAGCCGGAGTTATAAACCTTGTACGTATTTCTTGTTCAGTAAGTGATCTCTTGTCCATTTTCTCACCACACAAAATAAGTATTTTAATTTTCGGTTTTCGTTTTTATTCGAGCATCTCTCGGTTTTTCCGCATCCTTTGGTATCGCCCATGCCCAACCTAAGCGAACAGCGCCTTTTACTCGGCCCTGCTCGCATAAGACCTGCACTCTGCGCAGGGATATATTCCATTTTTCAGCGGCCTGTTTTGCCGTTAAGTAATCCATCGCGAATACCTCACAGAACAGAAAATTCCAACTTCCATTATATGCGAAGAAACGAATAATTTCAATATGCCTGCAGAAAAATTTACAATTAAAGCGAAAAACCGCCGGCCAAAGCCTTTAAGCCTCGACCGACGTTATGCTTTCATATATTAGCCATATATCTCCACGTTCACTTCC
>CALJNV010000101.1 GCA_937981455.1 uncultured Bacteroidales bacterium
CAAGGGATCTTCATGGCCATCCCCCTTTTTATCCGTGAATGCCTTGAGCCAGAAATGGTCAAAGTCATTCAACTCCATTTGGTGCTAGTCAGTCTATTCTAGCATGGGTAGAGGTTGAAACAAGTGGAACGGAATAATGGCCAATGCAATCATTGAGAAGCTGCACCTCATTCCTATCGTTGCTTTCTCTTTTAATAAAGCGAATATGCGAGAACCCCTGCCATGCTCAGGGTGATGATAATCGAAGGCCAGTTGAAAGCTTTTGAACGGTATCCCTGGTAAAGACGGAACAAAATGACTACCAGGGCTATAATACTTATTACCAGGATGTTTTTATCAAAAACAAATGTTACTGCAGCGGCTATCAGAATATAAACATAAAAAAGCAGAAAATTCAAAAGTAAATTACTAAACTTCCACGGAGTATGAAGAATTTTTGAGGCAGATAAATACATAATGGCCAAAAAGAGAAACCAAACAAAACCAATTTTTAGAAAATGCAACAGGGGATATAATATCAGAGCCGAATAAGATAAATTTTTCATAGGGTTTTGTGGTACACTATCAAGAAGTTTGAGAGTTTTTAGGGCTTTAGCGGACTCTGGGCTAATGCCTTGAACCGAAGTGGCTTCCTCGAGCGATAAAAAACCGCCTATGGCGTTACGAGCCTCTAACCATACTGGAGCATCTTTGGGATTGAACCCCTTGAGGCATACCAGATCTGTGCTATCGGCAGAATTCAGATTAAAAAGATAATTCTCCTCTTTGGGTCCCAAACTAGCCATAACCCATGGCACAAATCGGGCTTGGCTATTAACCACCCAAAATTCTTGGGACGTCTTTAATGAATAGTCAATGCCAGAAGCTTCTTTCCAGATAGCTTTTACAATTTCCTCTTCTGGGGGAAATTCGCGGATATACCCCTCAATAAATTGAACGATGGGAGGTATGGAAGCATGGTTAAGATTAACGTATTTATCGAGTACGATAAAAATCTTCAAAAACTGATTCCGTAACGGATATATTTCTTGTTCAAATACAAATTGAGCGTCGATAGGGAAAAAAGAGCGGTAATATTCAGGGGGGTAATAGTTTTTTTTAAGATCGCTTTGAACCAAAAATCCAAAAAATGCAGCCATGACGCCCTCAGTAGAGACTGCATTCTCGAGAGAACGGTAGCGACGAATATCAGGCCAAACGCCCGCATCGAGGTAGAGGCGCTGCAACCAAGGGTCGCTGGTTTCAATGAGGCGGGCCGGGCGTTGAATAAGTTTGCTTTCAATGAAATTGTAACGTCGATAATTTTCTAAATCTTGATACCATTTGGGCATGGTCGCGCGATAAAATCCCAATCGGCCTGGCCATGAAAATTCTCTGCGAAAGGCATGTAATTCTCGGGTGAAACTCAAGCCCAGGTACCTTACATTTTCCTGAATACTTCTTTTGAGCCGGGGATCTTTTTCGGTAATAATGGCCACATATTGAAAGCTTTCCGCAAATCCCTCTATGAAACTAAGCCGTGGGTCGGTTTGGGTGCAGAAATAATGTATCTTCGGGCTAAGTACCTCAGGTTCTCCCAAAATGAGGCCCACGAGTACATGGCCTATTTCATAAGGAAGAATTTGGTGGTATGAACCCAAATCAGCAGGATTTTGCTCAAGCACACCTCTGGGTAGGTCTACATACCATGCCTCATTTAAAACTGTTTTTTTATCCTCTTCTTGAATTATCAGACCTTTACAAGCTTTGCCTATCTTATGGTCGGTAAGCGCAAGATACAGGGGATACTTTTCCTTAATTTTTCCCTTGTCAAGCAAATAGTTTTGCAGGATACCATGCAAATATATACTCTCAGCCATAAAGCCCCTTGTGAATTTATTACGTGCTTTAAAATAAAGGGGATCTGAGGCCTTTATCTTCTGAAAAACCTCCAGATTATTTTGCTTTTCTCCGGTAGGTTTTAATAAAACGAGGGTACCTTCAGCAAAAACTACCTTGCCCACTAAAAGAAAAAGAAACAATAGACCCAATCTTTGCCTCATAGCTCTTATTTTGTTTGCAATAATAAGCAAATGCTTGCGGGCTAAAAAACGTTAAACCCATTCCATTTGAAAAACCTTAGCGATAAAGATTTTTAAATTATGCTTAACATCTTCATAATTAAGCTTATAGCCAATTTCCTTTTCCATACTTGTAACCCCCTTGTCTACAAAGCCACAGGGATGGATGTAGTTAAAATACCGGAGATCAGTATTTATATTCAAAGCAAAACCATGCATAGTAACTCCTCTAGAGGCTCTAACCCCAATGGCACATATTTTTCGGGCATAGGGGGACTTGGGTTCCATCCATACCCCAATGGCGCCATTTAATCGGTAGGCTTTCAAACCATAGTAATCGAGTGTTAGAATAACCGCCTCTTCAAGCAAAAAAATATATTCTTTGATGCCCTTACAAAATGCTTCAAGAAACAAAATAGGGTAACCTACGATTTGTCCTGGTCCATGGTACGTAATATCGCCCCCCCTGTTGGTATGATAAAAC
Organism: uncultured Bacteroidales bacterium; assembly: GCA_937981455.1. Taxonomy (GTDB): domain Bacteria; phylum Bacteroidota; class Bacteroidia; order Bacteroidales; family TTA-H9; genus UBA2030. The sequence goes on from CALJNV010000101.1 coordinate 2,545, forward strand.
GAAGCATCTATTTTTTTGAGAAAATCGGGCTGAATGAGAAGATTACTGCTATTGCCATGCATACCAAGGGTATAGACATGAGGATGCTCCACAAAAAGCAAATGATTAACAGAAGCCAAATATTGACCACTTACCACATAATTCTGTAAGTTGCGGAGCAATTGTTCTTGATAGTCCCAGGCGCTTTTGTAATCCAACAGCCCTAAATCCTCAAAGTGCGTTTTCCGATGAACATTCATGCGAACAATAAGGCTTGATTAGTAGTTTAAAGGTGGGTTAATTTCGATGCCTGCTGGTCAGCATGATAGGAGGAACGAACCAGAGGCCCACTTTCCACGGTTTTAAAACCCATTTGTAAGGCTATGGCCTTGAGTTCCTCGAATACTTCAGGGCGAATATACTCGGCCACCGGATGATGGTTGGGTGTGGGTCGGAGGTACTGCCCCAGGGTGACAATACTGCAGCCCGCAATCCTGAGATCATGCAGGGTTTCCAACACTTCATCGAGGGTTTCACCGAGGCCTAGCATTAAACCTGACTTTGCTATAAAACCCCGACTATTGATCCATTCCAATACACCTAGGCTTACTTCGTAGCGAGCTCTTGAACGCACCTTAGGGGTAAGCCTACGCACGGTCTCTACGTTGTGTCCTACAATATCGGGCTTTGCTTCTAGTACCTTACCTATAAGGTTTGTTTTTCCTTGAAAATCAGGAACTAACACCTCAATTGTAGCCCTAGGAAGTGCCTTTCGCAAAGCTTGAATGGTTTTCGACCAATGTTCAGCACCAAGGTCGGGCAAATCGTCGCGATCGACAGATGTAACCACCACGTGGTTTAACTGCATACTACGAGCTGCTTGTGCAACTCGTTGAGGTTCTTCTGAATCGGGGGGATTGGGCCGTCCGGTTTGGGTATTGCAAAATTTGCAGGCCCTGGTACAAATATCGCCTAATATCATAAATGTAGCTGTACCCGCCATCCAGCACTCTTTGATATTAGGGCACTTACCACTCACACAAATGGTATGCAGCCCATGCTTTTGCATAATGGAGGCCGTTTGGTAGTATTGCTCATCTCTACGGAGTCTCACTTTCAGCCACTCAGGCTTGGGTTGTTTATAATCTTCCAATATTGTTTGTTTTAGTGGGATAGCTGCGACAAAATTATTTAAAAATCCAGGCCGAAAGCCCTAATATTGCACGACAAAATAAAAACTTCATGAAAATAAGTATTAAATGCTGGATGATTATATTGTTAATGCTTGGTTATCAGGGGTTGCAAGGACAAAATAAGGTATGGAAACAGCTTGATAAATGGGCAGAAAAGGATTTTCATTTAAAGACAACGCCACTTGGAAGAGCTCCAGGCATGGATACTTCTTTTGTGCTATGGTTGGAACAACCTATCGATCACAAACACCCAGAAAGAGGAAGTTTCTACCAACGCATATTTGTTCAGCACCGCAGTTTTGACAGACCCGTGGTAGTTGTTACCGAAGGGTATGGGGCAGAATACGCCTATAGCGGCAGGCATAGAGAGGAACTCACACAATGGTTGGATGCCAATCAATGGATTATTGAGCACAGATATTTCGGCATGTCTCGACCTGAGGGTGCTGCTTGGCAATACCTGACTGTAGAAAATGCTGCAGCCGATCATCATCGAATCATTCAGCTCATACATCAAATCTATAAAAGCCCTGTTATTACTACAGGAATAAGTAAAGGAGGTCAAACGGCAATTTACCACCGAACTTTTTATCCCGATGATGCAGATGCCACGGTGGCTTATGTCGCCCCTATTAACATTGCGCAGGAAGATCCACGCGAAATTTACTTCTTAAAATCGGTTGGGAGCCCTGAAATCCGAAACAAAATTCTAAATTTTCAACGAGAGGTCTTAAAACGTCGAAATGAAATTAATATTTTACTTTTCAACGAATTGGCCTCTAACCAGCTTAAATTAATCATGAGCGTCGATTCTACCCTCGATTTCCTGGTCTTGGAATATCCATTTTCCTTTTGGCAATGGGGTATTTCGGAAAAAGATATTCCTTCGGCAAACCAACCCACAGAGGCTCTTTTTAAGCATCTGACAGATGTGATCGGGTTAGGCTCATATTGTCACCCGGCCATGGACTATTTTTATCCCTTTTTCTACCAGGCCTATACAGAGATAGGATACTATGGATATGACACAACGGGGTTGGATAAGCTTCTCACGGCATCATCGGGTTACTATAGCAACAAAGTTTTAGCGCCCCGGGGGATTGTTTATCAATTTAATGGTAGTACGCTGCAAAAAGTGAGAGATTTTATTGCTTTAAAGGGCAATCGCATCATCTACATCTACGGAGAAAATGATCCCTGGACAGCATCGGCAGCCATGCCCACTACAGCCGTTGATTCAAGGAGATTCGTTGTGGAAGGCTATCATCATGGTTCAAGGATATATCATTTGAAGCCCTCCGATAAAGAAGAGGTAAAGAAGCTCTTAATGAAATGGTTAAAGATTGATTTACCCAAATATCCATGGTAAACGGAAAAACATTATACCTCTCACCTTTTCAAGGTATCACCGATGCAGCTTATCGCAACGGTTTCAGAATATTTTTTGGAGGCATCGATAAATTCTATTGCCCTTATATTTCTGGAATTACGGGCCATCGTGTAAGCCGCTCCAAAGTACGCGACCTTCAACCCGAAAAAAACAATCTTGCCGATACTGTACCTCAGGTCCTTTCAAAAGATGCGGATGAAATTCTTAGGGTGGCAAACCATATTTATGATTGGGGATACACCGAACTGAACTGGAATCTGGGTTGTCCTTTCCCCCGAGTAGCCAAGAAAGCCAGGGGCTCAGGCCTTCTGCCCCACCTTGATAAAATCAGGGAAATACTCGAATGCGTAATGCCTACATTAAAAATTCGTTTCTCTATTAAGCTTCGAAGCGGCTACCAGACGCACGAAGATGTATTTAGAATAATTGAAGTACTCAATGATTATCCATTGCATGAAATCATACTCCACCCACGCACCGGAAAACAGATTTACAGAGGAAGCGCTCAACCTGAAATATTTAAACAAGTTGCAGGCCGCACAACCCACCGTATGATTTACAATGGAGATTTATTTAGCAACAAAGATTTAGAGAGGATTAAGGCCATTTGTCGACCTCATGGATGGATGGTTGGACGAGGAGCTCTTCGTTATCCCTTCCTGCCTTCCACACTTAAAGGACAGCTCTGGGAGGAAAAATCTATGCGTAAAGCTCTTGAGGGTTTTCATGTACACCTCTCAGAAGATGCATTGTCGCGTTTACAAGGGCGTGTGCAATTTCTCGACCGAATGAAACCTGTTTGGGCCTATATGTGCCATACCTTCGAGGAGCCTCTCAAGGTTTACCGAAAAATACGAAAAACCCATACGATTGAGGAATATTTAACGGTAGCAAACGAAATCATCCAACATTTCCCCATCAGACATGAGAGCGAACCTTTTTCTGAGCGAAACTCTGTCCTCGATGGAAATTATCCCTAACAAGTCTTCAGCTCATTGTATAGAAATGCATAATATCCTAATCCTTTCATGTAAATCACGTATCTTTGTAAAAACGAAAAACCAAAACCTCGCAACCTATGAGCACAAAAAATTTTTTGATGGTAATTGCATCAACCCTAATCATCGCTTCATGCGGCACTTCAGAATATTTGATGGTATCGGAAGGGGAAAGCTTTGATGCCCTCTCAAAAATTACCGATAATGAATATCCATCATTCGATTGCCATGGAGGGAATAATGGACAAAATTTAGTGTACACCGTTAGAGAAAAAGATGGCTCGTACAATATTTATATGAAAGACAATGTTTTATCAAGAGCCACCATTCAAAAAACCTATGGTACGGGCATAAACGTAGCTCCGGCTATTTGCGATGCCAACGGAAAGATTGCTTTTCAATTTTACGATAAAAACAATTTTGACATCTACTACGTGGATGCCCGAAAGGGGAAAGCTATAACACAGGTAACTTATACCGATGAAAATGAATATAACCCATCATGGTCCGACGATGGGACGATGATTATTTTTGAAAAGGGCGCCCCTCCTCGCTCATTCATTCAGGCAAAAGACAAAAACAATAAATCCATTCAATATTCTTTGGTACAGGTTACCCGAAATCAATTATGGTTAAAAAATCTTCAAACCGGAGAACTTAAGATGCTTGGAGAAGGTAGTTTTCCTGCCATTTCACCCGACGGTAAATGGATTGCTTACATCAAATACGACCTCAACAAACAAAAAACAGCCGAAGTGGGTACATTATGGATTATGACCATTGATGGAGATTCTCCCCGTCAGCTCACTACCCCCGATTTGGGGTATGCCACCCGGCCCAACTGGAGCCCAGACGGTGCCAAACTCGTATTCCAGCTCACCAAGAAAAACAAACAGGATTTTGATATCTACACCATCGATATCAATGGCGAGAACCTCCGCCAGCATACTACCAATCCAGCCAATGACTTCTCTCCCTACTGGAGCAAAGACAACTACATCTATTTCAGCTCCGACCGTGGTGCCAAGAAAGGAATGTTCCAAATCTGGAGGTTTAAGATTGAAGAATAGGAATCGCCCATATAAGGCTTTTTTTAAAAGACCTTTAGCCTCTGTTTTTCCTCCTTACCCCAAAAAATTCACTTTGGGGTGTTACAATATTTCTTTTGAGGATGAAATTAGACCCTTCAAGCACCTTTCGGTTTTCTTATCAAAAACAAATATCAAAGCTGACGCTATAAAACCCAACACACAAAATACCAAAAGGCTGCCTCAAACATCAGGTAGCCTTTCACTTTTGTCAATAAAATAAAAATTATTTATTCTGATCGCACTGACCTATTATACTTATTCGATTTAAAATAATAAACAACAAAATATTAAAATGATAAAACAACGAAATATTTCGTTTACTTGCTCATCAATGCTGTAACACACAACCCGGAAATAAATTTATGAACCCTGACCGCCAGCTGATTACCTGCCATTCAAGAATTCAAAAAGAGTAATTTCGGGTAGAATGCCAATTCGCCCAGGATACCCAATATTTCCCAAGCCTCGATTGACATAAAGAAATTGAGACTGATGTTCATTGGCATAAAGACCGGCCCAATGCCGATAAAAATATTTGGCTGGGCTCCAACGGATTCCAGCTGTTTCAATACCGAACTGCATGCCATGGGTATGGCCGGAGAGGGTTAGCAAAATATCTGGTGCCTGTTTTAAAACCACATTTTGCCAGTGCGTGGGATCATGCGACAGAAGAATTTTTATGGCGATATGCTCTATGCCTTGCATAGCCAACTGAAGGTTACCACGTTTGGGGAAACGGGAATGCGCACCCCAGTTTTCAACACCTATAATGGCAAGAGATTCATTCTCTCTGGTAATCAATACATGCTCATTATTCAGAAGTTTCCACCCTATCCTCTGATAAAATGCTTTAAGCTCATGAAAGTTTTTGCGCTTGGCATAAGCCGATGGCCAACGTGTATAACCACCATAGTCATGATTTCCCAGCACAGCAAACACTCCATCGGGGGCTTTTAATTGGCACAGAATGGCCTCATACGGAAGAGCCTCGACGGTAGAATAATTGACCAAATCGCCCGTAAAAACTATTAAATCTGGCTTTTGCTGAAGAATCATTTCCACTGCACGTTGCAAGTCATCTTTGGAAGCCCAGCTGCCCAAATGCAAATCAGAAATCTGAACAACACGATAGCCCTCGAAAGCCAAGGGTAAATTTTTAATAGGAAATCTAACCTGGTGAACCTTGAAAGAAGATGCCCAATGTAAAATGCCTGCCAGCATTCCACTCAACAAAAAGCCTGCACCCATTATTCCCATGCCCAGTAAAAAACGCCGACGAGAAGCCGAATTTTTGCTTTCCGAAATGTCACCATGATTCCTATATTGCAAGACAAAGGAAATGACCCACTCAATCAAGAGCAGGATGGCAGGAATAGCCCGTGTTCCATAAAAAATCAATAAAAGAGCAAAATACCAGGTCTTTTGTTTAGCTGACCAAATCAAAAAGGGCGTTTGAATAGCATATACAAGCCCCAGGGCATAGAAAACTAAAGGAAACCAAAATAAAAAGAAAAGAATATATCTCCAAACCCCTTTGACATGATCAATTTCGTTGCGGATACGCCACCACATAAAGACATCGATGACCCACAGTGCAACCGAAAATGCAACTACAGGAAAATTTAACGGCATAACCCCCTTGCGATCAATCCACAGGGAGAATAAAATGAGGAATGTTCCAGCTATATAAATAAGAACGAATGACTTAAAATTTTTTTTCAAAACGAATTGAAACTTAAAATATAAACTTATGCAAAATTATACTTAATGATTTAGACACAGTTGAAAATCAAATTAATTTTAAGTTAATAAGCCGTAACTGCGCAAAAGCTTTTGGTAAAACGAAAAAATACTCTACTTTTGCATACCGATTGAATGAGTACATTTTCAACCGGTGTTCTTTGAAGCAAGGAAAAATTTACAAAGTGTTTAAGTATAAATACCCGGTGAGGTGGGTGAGAGGCTTAAACCAGCAGTTTGCTAAACTGCCGTACGGGATACTGTACCGGGGGTTCGAATCCCCCCCTCACCGCAAAATTTTTACGTAAATATTTTCTTCCTAAAATCATTACTTCGGGGTGTAGCGCAGTCCGGTTAGCGCACCTGGTTTGGGACCAGGGGGTCGGTGGTTCGAATCCACTCACCCCGACTATCAATGGGAAAACATATCCGTATTGTTAGGGATTTTTTTTAAAACTTGCAACAATTCTACCATTTTGTTTTTAATTTTGAGAAGGCCTGATCGCAGACGTCATGTGGAAACTATAATACGTTAATGCAAGGCCGGTGTTCATTACGTTTTACTAAAATCCGACAATTATGAGAAAGCTTTTTACATTTATGGTTTTCGTGTTGGCAGCCCATTTTTTGTTAGCCCAGGTCAATCTTATGGATGGTTTGGTAGCATGGTATCCTTTTGATGGTAATGCCAATGACCTGAGTGGAAACGGGAACAATGGGATTATCAACGGGGCAACGCCAACAACTGATAGATTTGGAAATGCAAACAGCGCTTACAATTTTGCAGGCATTGCAAGTCCACAGACCATAATGGTGCCTTCAGCCCCCAGCCTCAACTTCAACAACCAGGCCTCGGTTTCCTTATGGGTATACATGAATAGCTATTATGGAATGAATAACGTAGGAGCGCCTGTTACCTTGGGCACTCATATACTATGGTCAAAAGAAAATGCTACAGGGTTTTATGGAAACGTTGTAGGCCAAAGTGATGGGAAATTTCTCGTTCATACAAGCCCCGATGGTACCGGTAACCCGATAGAGGCCGAAGAAGTGGTTCCATGCAGCGCAACAGGCCAATGGGTACATCTGGTTTTCGTTTATTACCCCTACGAAACCCGTATTTATGCCAACGGAGTCCTGATTAAAAGAAACTATGGGGTAAACAATTTTATTAACTCCCAAAATAAAAATCTTTGGTTTGGACGCCATAGCTTTTTTTGGTATCCCCTCAATGGCAAATTAGATGATATTCGAATTTATAACCGACCTCTCAACGAAGACGAGATTCATGTTTTGTATTCAGGGGTGAATCCCCCAAGTGTTGGTACAGCCTACCTGTGCGGACCGGGTGTGGCGACCCTTACGGCTAGCGGCGCACTGAGTGGGCAAACCTATCGATGGTATGAGAACGATACTGCCTGCTCACCCATTGCCATCGGACCCTCCTACACAACACCGTTTTTATCCCAATCCCACACCTATTATGTAACGATTGAACAAAATGGACTAGAAAGTTACCGAGTGCCGGCTCCTGTTAACATTTCTCCTCTACCGGCCGACATAGGCCAGTCATGGACCCTCCCCAATAACCTGCTGGATGGGTTGGTAGCCTGGTATCCCTTGAATGGAAATACTAACGATGCCAGTGGGAATCAAAATCATGGAACGCCTTACAATCTACTTAATGGACCCAACGCAATGGGAGAACCCAACACAGCCATGTATTTTAATGGTACCAACGCCTGGATAGAAATACCTAATTCTCCTTCGCTTATGTCGCCTACCCATGCTATAACATTGGCTGGCTGGATTAAATCAGAAATAGATTTAGCGTATTTTATATGCAAAATCAATGGCCCTTCAATGAACAGTTATCAATATCGGGCCGGTATATCTACCCTCAACGATACTTATTACATGGGTTT
>CALJNV010000102.1 GCA_937981455.1 uncultured Bacteroidales bacterium
TCAACGCCACTGACCTTATCGAACCTCGTTCTGCCCTCAGTGGCAGTAAACCGGTGTTAAAAGAAACCAAACACTGGTTTCTCCCGCTCGACCACTATGAACAATGGCTCAGGGAATGGATTCTCGAGGGTCATAAAGACGATTGGAAAATCAATGTTTATGGTCAGTGTAAATCGTGGATAGATTTGGGCTTGCAACCCCGGGCCGTTACACGCGATCTCGATTGGGGCGTTAAGGTCCCTATAGAGGGTGCAGAGGGTAAGGTGCTTTATGTATGGTTCGATGCCCCTATTGGTTATATTTCGGCTACTCGGCACTGGGCAGAAATAACAGGGGGTGATTGGGAAAAATGGTGGAAAGCGCCCGACACTCGACTGATTCATTTCATCGGAAAAGATAACATCGTATTCCATTGCATTATTTTCCCTACTATGCTCAAAGCCGAGGGGAGTTATATCTTACCCGATAATGTACCCGCCAATGAATTTCTTAACCTTGAAGGTGATAAAATTTCAACTTCTCGCAATTGGGCGGTGTGGTTGCATGAATATTTGGAAGATTTTCCAGGAAAACAAGACGTATTGCGCTATGTGCTTTGCGCCAATGCCCCGGAAACCAAAGACAACGATTTTACATGGAAAGACTTTCAAGCTCGCAACAACAATGAGTTATTGGCCATCTTTGGAAATTTTGTAAACCGGACAGTAGTTCTCACCCATAAATATTTCTTGGGCAATGTGCCTGTTTTGAATGCCATTTCGCCTGAGGATGAATCCATGTTGGCCGAATTGAATGCTTTACCCTCCCGCATTGCAACAAGCATTGAAAACTTTCGTTTCCGCGAAGCGCTGGGATTTGTGATGGATCTCGCCCGATTAGGTAATAAATACCTCACCGATAATGAACCTTGGAAAAAATGGCCGGCCGATCCTGATCGTGTGGCTACGGTGCTCAACCTTTCCTTACAAATATGTGCCAATTTAGCCATCGTTGCTGAGCCCTTTTTGCCTTTCACCTCTAAAAAATTATTCCATATCCTTCATCTCAACCCCTTGCCATGGAACGCTGCAGGTTCATCAACCTTGCTCTCGAGTGGTCACTCCCTCAATCAGCCCGAATTTTTATTCTCAAAAATTGAAGATGATCAGGTGCAGAAGCAGCTCGATAAACTACAGGCAGCTCGTAAAGCCAATCTGCTGAATGCCCCGGCTAATCCTGCTAAAACTGACATTGATTACGAAACCTTTGCACGATTAGACATCCGCATAGGCACCATCCTTCAGGCCGAAAAAGTGGCCAAAACCAAGAAACTACTGAAACTGAAAGTGGATACTGGCATCGATACACGTACCATCGTAAGTGGTATTGCCGAATATTATTCTCCTGAAGAAATCATTGGTAAACAGGTATGCGTGATGATAAACCTAGCTCCGCGAAACATAAAAGGTATAGAAAGCCGTGGAATGATCTTAATGGCTGAAGACCGCCACGGAGCCTTGAAATTTATTTCTCCCGAAGGCCCTGTGAGCAATGGCAGTGAAGTGAAATAGACAGGTTTACCTCTTTGTTTTTTATTCAATCTTCATTGAGTAATCGTTATTGCATTGGGATAGAGGTGGAAACAAGCCGAAAGATAGAGGGTGGCTGTCTCTGAAATTATCGTTGACCTTGTATATTTTATAGCTGCTTGTTTCAGTGGTCCAAGGATTTTTAAGCTCGTGCGTCCGGGAGCCTGTCAAGGGTCTTCCGATGAAACCGCAGATTCAAGCCGATGCAGAGCAAGCGCTGATTTTCAAGGGTTTAAATTAAAAAATTCTGCGTAAATCCCTTGTTTTTCGTTTTATCCACATCCATGTAAAAGCGCCTGGCAATTCGTTCATAATTATAAATTTCCACTGACCCATACCCAAAAGGCTGCCTCGACTTTTGAGACAGCTTCTTTTGGGTTAGGAACTTATTACTGAGCTTTTGCATCTTTAGGCTTAGGTGCTGCTTTTTCTTTAGGTTTGGGCCCGGTTTTGGAATTAGTCGGTTCATTTTGGGGATTTTTCACCTTGATGTCAGCCGGTTTTTCTTGTTGGGGCGCGCTGGGTTTGGCCTCTACTCCTGACGATGGTTTTTCGGGCAGAGGTCTGCGCTCGGCATTCTGGTTTTGTATCTCGGTTTGGTGTAGCCGAGGATCCTTTATATCTCGCATGCTCTGCTGCCCGGCTTCCTTCGAGAGCCTTACCCTTTTTGCTTTTTTGGGCAAGGATGTGTCGGGTAGCATAGGCGTGATAATGTTATCCTGATGTTTCTGATCTACCCTTTGACTGGAGGGCTGCGCCTCAGTTTTATTTTTAGATTTCAATGTATGGGTTTCCTGAGCATAGGTGGTAGCCTTTCCTAATAGAATCCCCACAGCCAGTAAATAAACAATGCTGTTTTTCATGATGTTAAATTTAAAAGGTATTGCCTGTGGTTGTCTCAACTATTGTGCCGGATTGTTTATAGGTGTGACTTTCGAAAATTAGTTTAAATTCAGATTTCAGTCGGTGGACGATATCGGGAGTTGCTTTTTGAATGGTTTCCAATAAGTCCTGTGTCTTTTGGCTTGTAATACGTTTGGGGCTTAACTCTTTGATGAGCTGGCTTAAAGTAATGTATGCTTCTTCTTCACTCATCGAGCCTTGCATGTATTCCGAAGCGGCATAAAACATCTGTAGGATAGGTAGGTATTGATGGGTCCCTTTTAATTGTTTTTCTCTATTAATCAATCGAAAACGGTTAACCAGATGGATAATTCTTCCATATTTCTCGGATTTAAACAATGCTTCAAACAGGGTAGAAAAAAATAGGTGCCAGCGAAACTCCAAAATTTCATCTTTGAAGCCTTGAAGAAAGGTTTCTCCGTACTCAGCAGCTTTTGCATTTTGATGGAGGGCCGATAGTGTGCGAATGTAATAAGATGCAAAGCCAATACGATAATAATGATTGCCTGATCGCCTGAACTCCTCTACCGCCTCATTCATCAATCTCAATGCTCCGATAGGCTTCTTTGCCTTAAGCATTACATCAATAAGATTGATAAGATAAAACAGGTAGTCGTTGTTTTTATATCGAAGTGAGAGTCTCCCAAAATACTCTGCTTCAGATAATTCTTCTAATTTAGAATGTATCATTGCTTTGTTGGCGTAATAATTGGCTAATATGCGCGGAGAATAGAAGACGGGTGTTTTAAATTGCTCGTCCAGGTGTTGATAGACGATCTTTAGTTTATCGAATTCGCGGTGGGTATAATATAAAATTGTTAGGCGAATGAGTGCACGGTAGCGGGTATAGCCATCCAAACTTTCATCATAATACGTAGAAGCAAACAATTGTTCCCACACTTGAAATTCTTCGGGCACCCTTACTTTTTTAAAAATGACTTTTTCGGCCGCATCATTCATTTTGTTGTTGATGGTTTGGGAGCGTAGGTAATTTTCGCTGTAATGGGACAAATATTCACTAACACGTTGATAATTAATGACACGGTTGCGAACGATGAGATAATCACGGTAATGCTGGAGCACTCTGTAAAACTTCATAAAATAATATGCCGTAGGCTTCAAGTGAGCCATAACACTGAGCAGATCTTTCTCTGCCTTTGTTTCTATATAGTCGTTCATAATGCTTTTTTCGATGCCTGTTAGCCACTCGTAGAAGGCATCCACATCGTTTTTGCGCAAGTTTTCTTGAATCCAATTTTTTAAATAAGAATAGGTGCGTTTATCAATGGATGGGTCGAAGGAGCGGGGTTGTTGCGGACAATGAGCATTATGATGAATGACCTTTAAAAGGTTCAGGTTTTCCTCTTTCTGAAACTGCTGGATAGAGAGCAGATAATCTATTTCATGAGGAAAAAGGCTTTGACTGAATTCAGTAAAGGTGCGGAGCTTGTCTTTCATCGCATGGGGGGCTATTTAAAGGGGTAAAGTTAAATAGGAAAGGCGGGAGAAGGTGCCACAAAAGTGGACTCTCCCCCCGCTTGATTAAATGGATGTATGTATGGGTTTAATTTTTTTGTTTCTCAAGAAATTTAAGGGTTTCTTGGTTGAAAATTTCGGGTTTTTCAAACATGAGAAAATGTCCGCAATGCGGAACCATGATGAGCTGACTGTTGGGAATAGTACGGCCCCCCTTTTGTGCAATTTCACGTGTGGGACCTGGGTTGAGATACCGATTGGGTATGAGGTTATCATTTTCTCCGAAGAAAATAAGAACTGGGACTTGCAAATCTTTCAAATAATGTTCTACCGGCTCGTCGACCATGCCCTTGACGGATTGGGATACAGCATAGCAATACGCGTCAAAATCACAGGCATTTCGCATTCGCAAACGATCCGTTATCATAAATTCAGCCTCGCGCGGCAAGCTGTAAAAATTAGTAGCAAGATTGCTTTGTATGGCTTCAGCTGTTGTCAGTTTTATTGTTTTCGGGGTCATTACATCTCTAAACCATTGCTTCTGCCCAGCAGTAAAAGTCTCAAATCCAGCTGGTGCAACCAGAATGAGTCCTTTAACTCTGGTGGGGTAGAGTAGGGCTGTGGTAATTGCAATCTGTCCCCCCATTGAGTGGCCGGCAATATATATATGCTCGAGGTTAAGTTCCTGGGCAAGTTCATTTACTATCTGGGCATAAAAGCTCATTAAACCCGAGTGCGGATGTTTATCTGATTTTCCATAGCCCGGTAAATCGATCGCAATGCATCGAGCAACCTTTGAGAGCTCTTCAAGATTGCGTTTCCATGCCGGAGCATAGCTTCCCAAGCCGTGAATAAAAATGATTACCGGTCCGCTAGTGCCTGCTTCCATATAGGTAATATGGTATCCGCTGGAAGGTAGAAACACTTTTTTTACTGGTAAGGGATATTCCAGTTCCTCCATGGAGGTGAGTGGTTTGAGAGCGTGGTAAGGTGATGAGCACGACATGCCAGCTATAATTGTAAGTATGATTAATATAATTCTGCTGATTTTCATAGGACTTTTTGTTTAGAACATTAACCATTTAAAAACTATAAACGCAGTCCAGGGATTCACGGGTTTTCCTGAATGGCCCCCATTGACGGTGCTGCCGTGTGTATTTTCGTTGCTTCTGTAGAAATCGCCCAAGTTTACATAGGCTCCATGAAGTTCAAGGCTCATAAAGGGCCCGAAATTGTAACTAATACTGCCATTCAATTCAGCACCCATAAAATATCCTCCTCCTTTAGGTTGTACACCGGCAAAGGCTGCAGATGAGCCCAGGCGCACATTAAGGCGGTTGGGTATCAATCCGCGTGAATATGACAAAGAGGCTGCGCTAAGTCCATAACCCATGTTTGAAATGTCGGCTATAAGCGGGGTGTAGCGGTTTACAACATTGCCATGGGGCATCAAGATGTAAGCGCCTGAACTTATAGGAATGGCACCGGGCGAGGCCCATTGATTTCCTGTAATGACACCTGTGTATTTTCCGTCTTTTATCCCATTCCCATCGCCGCTGGTGTACCAAATATCTAGGGTTGCTGCATCAAAGCTGGTTTGTCCATAGCGGTATGATGTGCGAATGTTTGCAGCAACGCCCATGATATCGTGTGCCTTTACATATCGTTGCAAACTCGACTGCAGAGTATCTGACTTACCTACATTCACATTTATAAATCCTGATACCATCCAGGGATCCAGCCAGTGATCTGCATTACGGCTAAAAAAGGTTCCCAGCCATACGATGTCGGCTCTGTAGGGCACGGTACCGTAACGGAAGAAATAGGTACCATTGTAGGATGCAAGAAGTGAGTTTAAGCCTTGTCCGAGAATGGAAACACCTCCTTTGCCCGATGCTCTGTCGCGCACATACCAAGCAGAAGCTCCCCATTTCCAGGTGCGTGTGATGTCTTTTTCAGCCATAAGTTCCCACAACACAACATCATCATCAGATTCTACACTATTTTCATAAAGTTGATAGAAACCTCCTTTGATGCGGGCATAATCCCAATCCTTCCTTACACTGACGCCCACACCATCTGTTCCCCAAAAAGCCAGGCGATAGCCTGTGTGGGTCATTTTATCGAAAAGGGTTCGGTAAGGATTGTAAGGGGTGTCGAAAAGCCTTTGCAAACCGAGATTGACAAACCAACCTTTTGCTGGATTAAGTTCTATTTCAATGTTTTGTGTTTGTAGGTTAACCTGGTCTGCAGAGATTCCCGAACCAATGTTTCCTCCAACACCATAAGCAGCATCACCCCAGGTCCAGTCGATTTCAAAAGAAGCTCTAAGCAACGCTTTGCCATTGAATAATTTAGGCTGGTATACGAAGAATGGAATGATGCGTTGTTCAAAATATAAAGAGGTAAGGGAATCGGAAGTAGATGTGGTATTAGCTCCAAAAAGCCGTCCAACTACCTGGCCTTTTAGAAATTCGCTCCGAGCATACATATTGGAACTGACGCCCTGATTGATGAAGAAAGCAAAAAACTGAAGCTCTTTATCGGCTTTTTCAGGTATTTCCTTTGTAAAATATTTTGTTGAAGGGGCCTGAGCTTGTATTAACAGGTGTATCAGGAGCAGGTAAGATGTTACTTTATATTTTTTACCCATAATCATCATGCGTTTCTGCAAATCAAAATATAAAGCCCGAAGTACCCTGTATGAAATGTTTAACAGGCGCACTGCGGGCTCGATTTAATTTGGTGGAAATTATTTTTGTATCTTAATGTATTTCTGAATATTCATCTGACCGAATGCCCCACCACTGGTGCTTCCAAATCCGGCTACTGCAGTGGGAGGAACAACCCCGGTGATGGCAGGTTCTGTTTGAGCTACCTCATACCTCATGGTGTATGGTTTGCTGGTGGCATCAATTTCAAATATACCTTTGCTCGTAAGGGCTGTTGGGCTGTTTTGGTTTACGGTTATGTTCCAAATATTGCCTACTCCCGATTTTTCCTGAACGTAGGTCCCGGTGAGTGTGGTTTTTGCTCCACTGGCAAACGATTCTACTACATAGGTGTTGTCGGCGTTGAATTTGGCGTAAATAGAGTCGATGCCTAATGAAGCCAAAATGGGGGCTATATTGGCTTTCGACGAATACCACTCCCCTACGATACCAACCTTCTGGGGATCATCGTTGTTTTCATCATCGCTTTTCGAGCACGAAACCAGTGCCATCGAAAACATCAGGGCAATAGCAAGTAACTTTTTCATGATTTAGAATTTTGGGGTTAATGAATCTGTTTTAATTGAGCGATTACAAAAAAAATAATTCTTATATGGCCAGGTCAACTTACATAATTTTTTTTGATGGTTGACTTACTTGTAAATAATTTTATGTATTATTTTAATTAATTATTAAACAATGAATTAACTTCAATAAATTATGGGTTGACCTTTTGTGGCCCCCATTGAATAACATTAGCACTCCACGAATAACCAATGCCCGCCGCAATCATGGAAACGATGGTGCCATCTTTAATCTTTCCCTGTTCCAAAGCTAAATGTAAGGAAAGTATCTGGTCTATTTGTCCCATATGTCCATAATCTTCCAAGTAAATTGTTTGGTCCATGGTTAATCCCAAAGATTCTACCATGGCAAAGTACATGCTGCGTTTAAAGTGAAGACAAGCCAGATAGCCCAGACTTGAGAGTTGCAAATTGGATTTACGAAAGGCTTCTTGAATGCAGTGCATCCAATTGTTCACGGATACTTCGTTGAGTCGATTTTTCATATGTTTTTCATCGAATACCCTCAGCGATTTGTAGGCTTGCGAAAGATTTTCATTAGTAATCGGTTTGGCTGTACCTCCGTATTCCACGCCAACATCCCTTGCAAGGGAACCATCGGTAATGATGTGAGTACCCAGCAAGATGTTTCTGTCGAAGTTCTTTTTTAAAACCATTGCACCAGCGCCAGCCGAGAGATTGTACATAAAAGAAACGGCCGGGTCTTTAAAATCGATGAAATCGCCATTGCGATAACCTCCAGCAATAAGCACTGTTTTTAAATCAGGGTCGGCAATCATCATGTCTTTGGCAATCTTCATGGCAGCCACGGTGGTACCGCAGCGTTGCTGAATATCTATGGCCCAGGCATTTCTGGCTTTGATTCTTTCTTGTATATAAATCCCGGAGGTTGTTAGGGGAAATTCCTTCCATTCTTCTCCTATACAAAGTATGAGGTCAATATCATCTGGATGAGTGGACGTGCGCTGCAAAACATCTTTGGCTGCACGAGCACCCATTTCTTGGGTCCCATCTTCAGGCCCAGGCACCACAATTTGGCGTATCCCCAGTTTGTCTATGATGGCTTTTTCTGTCCATCGCTCCCCTGTGGCAGCTGCTATCTCTGCTGCACTCATTCTTCCTTTGGGGATGTATATTCCTGTTCCGACAATGCCGATTGATGGATTCATTTTGTTAAGTTTTAATAAACAAGAAGATTGCAACTTACAGCCAATCCTGCACCCGATGCAATCATCATTACCTTATTTCCTCGCCGAATTCGACTCTGGGCAACTGCATGATGGAAAGCCATAGGAATGCATCCACTGCCTGTATATCCATAATCTTGCATTATACAGGTCGTCTTGTGCAAAGGTTGCCCAAGCGTTTCCATTACCTTTTCAATCACTGAGCGGTTGATTTGTGTGAAAAGGAAATGATCGATCTCATGGGCTTTTATGTTATATTTTTCAAAAGCTTTGGCAGCAACCCATGGCCATAGACGAACATTTCTGTCACCGGGGAGAGGTTTCAAATTTTGCAAGCCGTATTCATTTTTCTCAAGCATTTCATTGGTTATAGGGTTGCGACTTCCTCCACTATAAATACCGATAAAGTCCCACTGGGTGCCGTCGGTAAGTTGCAGGCCTCCGATATAACCCCTTTCGGTGTTCTCTGATTTTTGAAGGACAAAAGCGCCGGCTCCATCAGCGAAAATACTCCACCCAAAAGCATCATCGGGCCTCAAAAATGCCGGCATATTATAGACTCCAATAACAAGGGCGTTTGTGAGGTCATTGCGTGAAAAGAGCTGATAAACTGCCATATCTAAGGCAATGGAAAAACTTGCACATGAGGCATTTACATCGAAGGATGCCGTCCATTTTTCTTCTCCTTGCAGACGACCCTGCACAAGGATAGCCGTTGATGGAGAAATGTATTCCGGAGTATCTGTGGCTACAATGATGAGTCCTACATCTTTGGCTTCAATGCCAGCATCAGCCAAGGCTGCCTCACCTGCTTTTGTTGCAAAGTCGGCAGTAGTTTCTTTGATATTGTTTAATCGAGCAATATGCCTTCGGTAAATGCCCAATTTTTTCTCTGTTTTTTCTTCATCGAAATCTATGGCAGCCAACTTTTTTAATTCATTGTTATCGATGGCCTTACCGGGTGCATAGATTCCGGTTCCTAAAATTTTAATAGGAAGCATATCTTTAGTATTTAAAGGTAACCCATCTTTTGTGCTTTCTCTGATAATTCGTCCCGGAATTTGGGATGTGCAATACCTATGAGTGCACGAGTTCTTTCTTTCACGGTAAGGCCGGTCAATCGGGCATAACCCCACTCTGTAACAATGTAATCGGTGTGACTGCGGTGCAAGGTAACAGCAGTGCCTTCTGGCAAAACAGGAACAATGGTAGAAAGGCTGCCATTTTTAGCTGTGCTGCGGCAAGCTATAATCGACTTACCTTGCCCATCTAGTCCTTCAATAGCTCCAACTGCAGTGTCGGTTTGCCCGCCTGTTCCTGAGTACTGTTGAATGCCAATGGATTCGCTAGCTACCTGCCCCGTAAAATCTACCATTATGCAGGTATTGATGGAGACCATACGGCTGTTATGTCTGATGACACAGGGATCGTTGACGTATCGACCTCTTAAAAACTCTACCGTGGGGTTGTTATCCAACCAGCGGTACATTTTTTCTGAACCCATGGCAAAAGTGCAAATGAATTTGTCCTTATGAATGGCTTTGCGTTTGTTGGTGATAACGCCGGATTCGTAGAGTTCCAACATCGAGTCAACAAACATTTCTGTGTGTACCCCTAAGTCGCGTTTATCGCGCAAGGACAGAGCAGCAGCATTGGGAATCTCTCCAATGCCTAATTGAATGGTCGAACCATCGTCGACCAACTCGGCAATAAAGCTTCCTATGCGCAGGGCTTCTTCATCGGGCTCAGGCGAAGAAAGGGTGGGTGGCACTTGATGATGTTCGGTGAAATAATCTACTTGGCTGATATGTATAATAGTGTCTCCAAAAGTTTTAGGCAATTGTTCATTCACCTCTAGCACCACGATGTCTGCCGCTTCTAATATGTCTCGCTCGTAGGTAACCCCTAGCGATAGCGATACAAACCCTTTGTTGTCAGGAGGTGTGCAGGTACCCACAAACATGTGAGGCTTGCGAACTTTTAATCTGTCGGTTGCAGCCCTGTGAAGCATGTTGGGAACGTAGGTAACCGTACCGGTGCCTTCTTTTAAAGCCTGTCTCGACCCTGGTGCATGAAACCAGCTGCACAATTCGAAATGCCCCCTCATTTCTGGTTTCATGTAAAAGTCATAAGGCTTTAAGGTCAAAACCGAAAATACCTTTACATCTGATACTTTATCGGCAGCCAGGTGAAAACGGCTCATGCTGCCTTGGGGCTCAGAGGCACATTGCGCAACAATGATATCGCTGTGGCTGCGAATGAGTGAGGCTACCTCCTCAAGGGCTATGAGCTTGCTCTGATATATTTCGTTGTAATCTTTCATAAAACCTTGGATTTATGGGGTTTGGGAAAAACTTTGTGCCACTCTATGGCTACAAATGTAAACGTGAGGGAAAGTAAAATGGCTGTAGATGCAGCAATAGCAGGGTTTCTGACGCTGCCTTCAAGATACTTTCCAAACCATCCAAAGGACCATCCCAATTCTCTATGAAAAAAGGGTAACAGGTAATAAACCGAAAAATGCGTTAAGGCAGCTAGGATGGATGCGCTGAAGGGTATTTTTGCCGGAGTGCCAGGATAAAATATGCCGAGTAAGATGGGTACAAAAATGATGGAGAAATATGCATAAACCCCGTTTTGCGCCAAAATGGCCACACTTAACTTGGGATGCAACAGTTGGTCTTTGGCCACTATAAAAGATACTGCAGCCATTACTGCAATTATCATCCGGTTTATAAACATCTGTCTTTTTTCAATTTGATGAAGATGTTTGCTACTTAAAGGCTTAATAATATCATTGAAGACAGAGCTGCTTAACGATTGTATCAATCCTTCAAGGGTTGAGAGACCGGCTGAAATTAATCCCATGATGACCAGCAGCCCCACAGCCACAGCA
>CALJNV010000103.1 GCA_937981455.1 uncultured Bacteroidales bacterium
AAAATGGATCTATTATATACCGGGCAAAAATCAAATCAGCGCGGTTGAATTTTGGAAAAGTGGTCAACCGACAGGCACCTGGAAGATTTACTTTACTACAGATACCGTTGTGAGTGAATATTGGAGTTTTAGTAACGGCAAAAAGCAAGGCCCATGGAAACAGTTTTTTACAGATACTACCCCCCGGCTAGAGGCTTTTTACAACAACGATGCACTGGATGGATCGTACAAGATATTTTATCCTGGAAATAAATTGAGGGTAGAAGGAACATACAACCTTGGACAGCGTACAGGAGAATGGAAGTATTACACTGAAGACCTAAAAATTAAACGTATTGAATGGTATCAGGAAGGAGAAATCATAAAAGAAGAAATACTCATCCCCGACCTCAAAGAACCCGATACCCCCATAGATCCCTCGCTAGATCCCGAAAAGCTTCAAAATAATTACTAAAAGGATGCAACTTAATAAATATCAATATATTATAA
The DNA here is from genome assembly GCA_937981455.1 of uncultured Bacteroidales bacterium. GTDB lineage: Bacteria > Bacteroidota > Bacteroidia > Bacteroidales > TTA-H9 > UBA2030. The sequence goes on from CALJNV010000103.1 coordinate 490, forward strand.
ATAATTGCAATTAAAAAATAAAATTGTACCTTTGTTGTTGCCACAAAAAAAGCAGCAATAAACCCAAAATAATTCAGCCCATGAGATTTATCATTTCGAGTACCACACTTCTCAAAAGCTTACAAACTATAAGCGGAGTGGTAACCAGCAGCAACAGTCTGCCCATTCTCAACACTTTTTATTTCAAACCTGAGGGAGAAGACCTGGTGATAACTGCCAGTGATACAGAAACCACCATGAGTATCAGGGTAAGTTGCTCGATGATAGAAGAACCCTCAGAAGTTTGCATTCCTGCGAAAATTTTACTTGAGACCCTTAAGACCTACCACGAAACCCCGCTGACGTTCAATGTAAACCCTAATAATTTTCAAATAGATATAGTTTCAGAGAACGGCCGTTTTAGGCTAGCAGGCCAAGATCCCGAAATGTGGCCGCAAATGCCACAGATTGAAAATCCAGCTAGCGTGAATATTCAAGGGCACGTGCTTGTAAGAGCTATAAACAAGACACTCTTTGCTACCGGAGTTGACGAAGTGAGACCTCAGATGGCAGGCGTGTTTTTCCAATTTACACCAGAAGATGCCACGATGGTAGCAACCGATGCGCACAAAATGGTTCGTATACGCCACCTGGGCACCCATGCTTCAGAAACCTTGTCGTTTATTATGCCTAAAAAACCTCTCATTCAATTAAAATCGACGGTACCAGCCGATGATACAGAGGTATTGATAGAATACAATGAATCCAATGCCCGGTATACCTTCAATGATATAGTACTCATCTGCCGTTTGATTGAAGGAAAGTATCCCAACTACGAAGCGGTCATTCCTCGCAACAATCCTATCAACGTTATCGTTGATAGGCAAGCCATTATGGCTTCCATTCGCCGCGTTTCCATTTACGGCAATCAAAGCACACACCAGATGCGCTTCAGTGTTGCGGGGCAAAAGCTTATGCTTCAAGCCGAGGATATTGATTTTCAAAATGCTGCAAATGAAGAACTTCCGTGCCTCCACGAAGGAGAGGATATAGAAATGGGATTCAATAGCAAGTTCTTGCTTGAAATATTGAGCAATTTAGAAACACAAAATGTACGATTTGAACTATCGTCACCCTCTAGGGCTGGTCTTATAATTCCTGAAACCGAGGAACCCGTAGAAGAAGACTTACTGATGCTGCTAATGCCCATCATGGTAGCCTAATCAGATAGATAAGTACCCCAAAACATAGGGCGGCTGCTAAAGACAGCCGCCTATATTTTTAACACTTACAAAAAATCCTAGCCCCCGAATTCATACTTGAAAGACAATTCAGAATTCCTATTTAAAAAACCGCCGCCAGAAAATCTGACAGCGGTTTCTTTGCCTGAGAGTAAGCAAATAAAAATATTCGCCAATGGGGCAATTATTCAGCAGGGTGAATAGCCTCGGTGGGGCAAACTTCTGCACAACTTCCGCAGTCAGTGCAAACATCGGGGTCAATTTTATAAATATCACCTTCAGAAATTGCTCCTACAGGGCATTCGTCGATGCAAGTGCCGCAAGCGACACAATCTTCAGTAATTACGTATGCCATAAAAATTGATTTTTCGGGTTTGACGCTGCAAAAATAGAAGTTTTTGGATGTACTCAAAGAAATTTTATGAAAATTTAAAACGTATCTAAATAAACACATATAAAAACAAACATGTATTCACGTTTTTCGCAAACGTTTGCTGAGACTCCGCAAGATAGGCAATCCAGACACAATTCTGGGGCATATGCGAGCTGAGTATCATGGTTTTTTATTCACAAATAACCTTATACCTTTGCTCCACTTTTTGAAAAGAAATTTATTATGGCAGAAAAACAGACAAATCAAGGCCAACCGGAACATGTAGTTATAAGATTTTCCGGTGATTCGGGCGATGGCATGCAACTTACAGGAACTTTGTTTTCGGATACTGCAGCCTATACCGGACACGATCTTTCTACATTTCCCGATTTCCCTGCAGAAATAAGGGCACCACAAAACACTGTGGCCGGTGTTTCCGGCTTTCAATTGCATTTTGGAAGCACCAAAATTTATAACTCAGGCGATTTATGTGATGTGTTGGTTGCCATGAACCCAGCAGCGCTAAAAACCAATCTGAAGTGGGCCAAAAAAGGGGCTACCCTCCTTGTTGATGTCGATAATTTTGAACCCAAGGCACTTGAAAAAGCTGGTTATTCAAGCAATCCCCTGGAAGACGGAAGTCTATCAGCATACAGAGTGGTAAAAGCTCCTATGCGTATGTTAGCTCGAGAGGCGGTTAAAGATTTGGGTCTCGACGCCAAATCGGCCGACAGAACCAAGAACATGTTTGCGCTTGGCATGCTACTTTACATTTTCGATAAACCCTTGGAACACACTTATCATTTTCTGGAGAAAAAATTTGCCAAAAAACCTGTCGTAGCTGAGGCAAACAAGAAGGTATTAAAAGCCGGTTTCGACTATGCTGATACCATTGAAATCTTACGTTCCAAGATACACATTCCACCTGCCCGTCTGCCCAAAGGGAAATATCGCAACATCACGGGCAACATTGCCACCGCATGGGGATTGATGGCAGCCAGCGAAAAAAGTGGACGCCCTTTATTTTTAGGCTCCTATCCTATTACCCCTGCAACAGAAATATTAATGGAACTGGCCAGGCATCGCAATTTGGGTGTAAAAACCTTTCAGGCTGAAGACGAGATTGCTGGTATTACTTCAGCTATTGGGGCATCCTTTGCAGGTTCCCTGGCTGTTACCACCACATCCGGTCCAGGACTGTCACTAAAGGTAGAAGCTATGGGTTTAGCTGTGATGACAGAGTTGCCGCTGGTAGTGGTGGATGTACAGCGTGCAGGACCATCCACAGGTATGCCTACCAAATCGGAGCAAAGCGACCTGAACATGGCCTTGTTTGGGCGTAACGGGGAGGCCCCCATGCTGATCATCGCTGCCTCATCACCCGCTGATTGTTTTTATGCAGCGTTTGAAACAGCAAAGTTATCGCTCGAACATATGACGCCTGCAATTCTTCTTACCGATGGTTATATAGGTTTCGGCAGCGAGGTATTCCGTATTCCCCGCATGGCCGACCTTCCCGAAATAACCCCCCCTATTGCCGAACCTAATTCAGATTTTAAGCCCTATCGGCGCGATCCAAAAACCTTGGCCCGCAAATGGGCATTGCCCGGCACTGAGGGTTTGCGTCATCGCATCGGGGGCCTGGAAAAAACCGATGTTTTTGGCGAAGTTTCAACCGATCCGCTCAACCATGAAAAAATGGTAAAACTTCGAGCCGAAAAAGTGCAACGCATTGCCCATGTATTGCCTCCCCAGGAAATTTATGGAGAAACTGAAGGTGAATTGCTAATAGTTAGCTGGGGAGGAACCTTCGGGGCTGTTCGCAACGCGGTAGAAGAATGTCGCAAAGACGGGTTAAACATTAGCCATACTCATTTCCGTTATATCAACCCTTTGCCTCTCAACACCAAAGACGTGCTCTCAAAATTCAAAAAAGTACTGGTCTGCGAACTTAACAATGGACAGTTTGTAAACTATTTACGAATGAACTTCCCAGAAATACCCTATTTACAGTACAATAAAATTCAGGGCCTACCTTTTACGGTAACTGAGCTTTGTGAAAAATTCGAAGAATTCATTAAATGATGCCAGGAGGAAACCTTATGTCAAACAATCATCCCCAAATCAACAATACCATTCCCAAAAGCCCTTATCCGCTCAGCAGGGAAGATTTTATAAGCGACCAGATGGTTAAATGGTGCCCAGGTTGTGGTGACCATGCCATTCTCAGCGCAGTTTCAAAGGTATTTCCCGAAATTGGATACAAAAAAGAAAATTATGTGCTGGTTTCGGGCATTGGTTGCTCCTCGCGATTTCCCTATTATGTAAATACCTACGGATTTCATGGCATCCACGGCCGTGCAATGGCCATAGCTTCAGGGGTTAAAATTTCCAATCCCAGTCTTTCGGTATGGATTATTACAGGTGATGGCGACTCCATGGCTATTGGGGGAAATCACTTTATTCATCTGATTCGAAGAAATATTGACGTCAATCTCTTGCTCTTCAACAACCAGATATACGGACTCACCAAAGGACAATACTCACCTACCTCCCCGCTGGGAGCTATTACCAAAACATCGCCATATGGTACCATAGAACATCCCTTCACACCCGGTGAGCTGGTATTGGGAGCGCAAGGCACTTTCTTTGCAAGAGGAATTGACGTCCAACCCAAAATGCTAACCGATATCATGTTTGAGGCTGCCCGCCACGATGGCACTTCTGTGGTAGAGGTACTCCAAAACTGCGTTATTTTCAACGACGGAGCTTACGACTACATTGCCTCACGCGAATATCGTGACGAGCGTACGATTTACCTTGAACACGGTCAACCCATGCTATTTGGAGCCAATAAAAACAAGGGGCTACGCTGGAATGGGAGTGGACTCGAAGTCATCAATCTGGGTGAGAATGGCTGGGGAATAAACGATGTGTTGATTCATGATGCCACCAATCCTGACCCAGGACTGCACCTGAGCCTGGCAAAGATGAATTGGCCTGAATTTCCCGTAGCCTTCGGGGTCATTAGAGCAGTTAAAGCCCCCACTTACGATGACTTAATGGAAGAGCAAATCCAACGTATCAAGGCACAAAGTCCTATCAAATGCATGGACGACCTTCTTAACAGTGGCGACACCTGGGAAGTTGATTAATAAAAAACTTTAAACCTATTTAATACCCTATGACTAGAGATACAAAAGTTTTTGAAATCATAGAGCTTGAAAGGAAAAGACAGACCGAAGGCATTGAATTGATAGCTTCGGAAAACTTCGTGAGCCCGCAGGTACTTGAAGCCATGGGTTCGGTGATGACAAATAAATACGCCGAAGGATATCCTGGCAAACGGTATTATGGCGGCTGTCAGTATGTAGACATGACCGAACAACTAGCTATTGATCGGCTGAAAGAACTTTTTGGCGCTGAATGGGCCAACGTTCAACCTCATAGCGGAGCCCAAGCCAACATGGCCGTATTCCTGGCTTGTCTTAAGCCCGGTGATACCTTCATGGGCCTCGACCTGGCACACGGGGGCCATCTCTCACACGGATCACCCGTCAATTCCTCGGGTATTCTATACCGTCAGGTAGCTTACACAGTGGACGAGGAAACTGGCACCATCAACTACAATCGAATGGAAGAAATTGCCTTGCATGAAAAGCCCAAGCTCATCATTGCCGGCGCCTCAGCCTATAGTCGCGACTGGGACTATGCACGCATGCGCAACATTGCGGATAAAGTGGGCGCCGTTCTTATGGCCGATATTGCCCATCCCGCTGGGCTCATAGCAGGCAAACTCCTTAACGATCCCTTAAAATATTGTCATATTGTTACCTCCACTACCCATAAAACCCTTCGCGGCCCACGCGGCGGAATCATCATGATGGGCAAAGATTTTGAAAATCCCTGGGGCCTTAAAACCCCCAAAGGAGAAATTAAGATGATGTCGGCCCTACTCGATTCTGCCGTGTTTCCCGGGGTTCAGGGCGGCCCCCTCGAACATGTAATTGCCGCCAAAGCAGTGGCTTTTGGCGAAGCCCTCACACCTGAGTTCCGGGAATATATAACCCAGGTGAAGAAAAATGCCGCCATCATGGCTCAGGCCTTCCTCGACAAAGGGTATAAGGTTATCTCCGGAGGCACCGATAACCACCTTATGCTCATCGATCTGCGCACAAAATTTCCTGATATTACCGGTAAACAAGTGGAAAATACCTTGGTTAAAGCCCATATCACCCTCAATAAAAATATGGTGCCTTTTGATAGCCGTAGCCCGTTCCAAACATCAGGTATCAGAGTTGGCACCCCGGCTATTACTACACGCGGCCTGAAAGAAAACGACATGCCACAAATTGTTGAATTGGTCGATGAAGTGATCCGTAACATCAACGACGATGCAGTCATTGAGAACGTGGGTCGCAAGGTAGTAGAAATGATGAGCAAATATCCTTTATTTGCCTACTAATTGCTCATAAATCTGCAATTTTATATACAGGTCTCCTCAGTGAGGCCTTTTCTTTTTCATATGAATGACCCCATGCCCTGAAAGTTCTCTTAAAATGAAACCCCTATTTTGCAACAATCGTAAAACCGCGAAAGCATTTACAATGGCAAATATTTCTGAAGATCTGATTAGAGCAATACCCAAAGCAGAACTGCACTGTCACCTGGATGGCTCTCTACGACCCAAGACCATCTTAGAATTGGCGCAGGATCAAAATGTATATCTACCTGCCAACAACGAAGAAGAACTCAGAAAAATTCTTATAGCGCCCCCGACATGTAAAAATCTGGAGGAATACCTCAAACCTTTCGACATCACCGTAAGTGTACTGCAAACAGCCCAGGCTCTTGAAAGAGCTACCTACGAGCTTGCGGAGGATTGTGCTGCAGAAAATATTCGCTATTTAGAAATTCGATTTGCGCCTATTCTGCACATTCAAAAGGGATTATCCCTGGTTGATGTGGTGCAGGCTGTATTGAGAGGGAAAAATAGAGCCGAACGCGATTTTGATATTCGTGTTGGAATTATCATTTGTTCCATCAGGCACAACAACCCTGAAGAGTCACTAAAAGCCGCTGAACTCACGGTGGCCTTTAAAAATAAAGGTATTGTGGGATTCGATCTGGCCGGTGCCGAAGATGGTTTTCCTGCCAAACACCATAGGGAAGCCTTCGATTTGATCATCAACAACAACATCAACGCAACAGTGCATGCCGGTGAAGCCTATGGACCGGAATCTATTCATCAAGCCTTACATCTGGTAAAGGCCAACCGCATCGGCCACGGTACCCGGCTGCGCGAAAATGGAGACCTGATGAACTATATGAACGACCATCGAATTCCTATTGAAATGTGCATTACATCAAATGTACAAACCAAAGCTGTTAGAAGTCTCGAGGACCATCCCGTGAGGTTTTATTTTGATTATGGCCTCAGAATCACACTCAATACCGACAATCGACTGATTTCAAATACTACCCTTACCCGCGAATACATGCTTGCCGTAAACGAATTTGGCTTTTCAGAAAAAGATCTTATAGTGCTGGCTATCAATGGCTTCAAATCTGCATTCATGAGCCATTTCGATAAAGTGGCCATGATCGACCGGGCACTCCACCAAATGACTGACCTAGGCTTGCCCGTCAAAAGAGAATATATATAATACCATCCAAACCCAATACTATGGTTAAACATATTGTAATGTGGAAGCTTAAAAACAATGCCTACGGCAACACAAAAGAGGAAAATGCCCTTCACATCAAAAACCAATTGGAAGCTCTCAACGGAAATATACCGGGACTCCTTAAACTTGAAGTTGGAATTGATTTCTTGCACTCGTCCGATAGTGCAGATATTGCCTTATACGCCGAATTAGAAAACCGTGAAGCCTTGCAAGTATATCAAGAACATCCGCTTCACAAAGCCATTATGCCATTTGTGGCCGAGGCACGCGAATGGAGAATTTCGGTGGATTACGAACTATAATTAGCCTAAAAACAGTAATTAGCATCAACTTCCTCCTCCAAAGCCACGAAATCTCGGAAGGATACAGCTTAGTCCATTCGACGATAAGGTTTATTAGAAGTAAAGGCATAAAATGGGGTATGCCAGCCAGAGCCAACCCAAAATTTTCTGTTATGCCTATTGACAAGTAAAATTCAACCCGTTTGAGGGCCATCAAACAAGCCCAACTTACTATAAACATAAGATTAGGCCGCTTCGTCAAGCCAAACCGATGATCGCATCAGGCACCAGTTACTGACGTATAGCGAGGAGTTTCCTTGACACCCAAATTCGAAATGTTTCATCAGTATCATATAGCATAATCTATAATGATCTTCCTTACAACTACACTTTTTTGTTCATGAAATTATACGGGTTGATGCCTACAGGGGATGGTTTAAAAAGAAAAAAACTCTTTTGGCGAATAAATACAGTAAATGAAAAGTGATTGATTGAGAGGATAAACCTTTAGGGCATCTTATAAAGAGTTAATAACGATTAAATTTGCCGTTGCAATGGGAAACACTATTGGCGTTTTGTTTAAGCTCACCACATTTGGCGAATCGCATGGGAAGGCGATAGGAGGAATTATAGAAGGATGTCCTCCGCATATTGTATGGGACGAATCCTTCATACTCTCGCGAATGGAGCGGCGGCGGGCGGGCTTTACCCTAGGTTCCACCCCCCGGCAAGAAGAAGACATTCCTGAGTTTTTATCGGGCATATATCAAGGGAAGACCACAGGAGCGCCTATTGCTTTTGTCATTACCAATCGCGATCAACGGCCCAGCGACTACAGTCAGGCTTTTGATAAAATCAGGCCAGGCCATGCTGCTTATGCCTGGGAGCAACGTTACGGAATATTCGATCCAAGAGGCGGAGGCAGAGCCTCGGCCCGAGAGACGGCCGCCCGAGTAGCTGCAGGAGCCGTGGCCGAGCTCTTTTTACGCCAGTTCAACATTGAGATCGGTGCTTATGTGAGTCATTTAGGACCCATTGCCATGGCGAAAAATGAATGGTTTGCCGACGAAAAGATCTATCAAAGCCCTGTTCGCTGCCCCGACCCTGAGATTGAAAAAGACATGATAGACCACCTCTCAAACCTTGAAAAGGAAGGAGAAACTGCGGGCGGTATCGTACATTGTATTATTCGCAATTGCCCAGCAGGCCTCGGTGATCCCATCTTCGACAAATTGCAAGCCTCCCTGGCCCATGCCATGCTCAGCATCCCCGCGGCCAAAGGATTTCAATACGGCGAAGGCTTCCGTAGCATCAACATGCTGGGCTCGGTCTATAATGATATTCCGAATTTAAAAAACGGAAAAATAGATTTTGCCACCAACCATGCAGGTGGAATTGCCGGTGGCATCAGCAACGGGCAGGATATCTATTTTGATGTGGCTTTTCGTCCTGTGAGTAGTGTGCGCAAACCTCAACCTACTATCACGCGATCGGGAGAACCCACAATGTGGTTGCCCACAGGCCGCCACGACGTAACTGTTGTTCCACGTGCTGTGCCTATCGTTGCATCCATGGCTGCACTGGTCATCGCCGACCACCTTTTACGATGGCAATCCATCAAACCCCATTAAACTTTTACCCTTTTCATCGGTTATAATTCCTTAAACATGGGCTTATGAAAAAAGCATTCAAAATCACCAGTATTGTAATTTTTATCCTCGTCGCCCTTCTGCTAGCTCTGCCCTTTCTTTTTAAGGGAAAAATTAATCAAGCCTTAAAAGACCAAGCCTCCAACTCCATCGATGCCCGGGTAAATTTCAGTAAGTTTAGTGTCTCGCTTTTACGACATTTTCCTGACCTTAGCCTGTCGATATATGATCTAACCCTCGCCGGTATTGGAAAATTTGAAGGGGATACCTTGGCACGAATTCCCCGTCTTACTCTTGTTGTTGATCTTTTTAGCGCCGTGAAAGGCAACGCTTATGAAATAAAATCGATTCAATTCAATGACCCTTATTTTTATCTAAAAGTATTAGCAGACAGTTCTGCCAATTGGGACATTTACAGGCCGGCACAAGCAACAGATACTGCGGCACCTTCAGCATTTACCTTAAAAATTAAGTCCTTTCAAATCAAGGACGCCGTTGTAGTATATGATGACCGCCTATTGAATACTTTAGCCCGCATTGAAGGCATTAATTCCAACATCTCGGGTGATATGACGCAGGAGCTCACCACCCTGCTTACTCAAAGCACTATTTCATCTCTGACGGTTGATTACGGTGGCATTCGCTACCTCTCCAGGGCCAAAGGCCTTGCAGAAGCAGCTATTGAGGCCGATTTAAATCAAATGATTTTTACATTAAAAGACAATGAATTAAAAATCAATGAATTAATCATAGGGCTTTCGGGAAAGGTGAAAATGCTGGACCAAGGGTACGATCTGGATCTCACCTTCCAATCGAAGGAAACTTCCTTCAAAAACCTGCTGTCCCTCATTCCGGCACTTTATGCCCAAGAATTTGATAAGCTTACTGCAAAAGGGACTATGCAATTCGAAGGGCGCGTAAAAGGTTTGTATACCGATACACAAATGCCAGCCTACGACGTAAAGCTTACGGTCAGGGACGGTTATTTTCGTTATCCTAACTTACCCGCAGCCGTTGAAAATGTAGACCTTAATTTAAATATCAGCAACCCCACGGGGGATCCAGACCAAACAAGGGTCGAAGTAAATAAGCTACATCTTGAGATGGCAGGCAATCCCTTAGACATTACTTTAAATCTTCGCACGCCTATCAGCGATCCATGGGTTAGTACCCAAATAAAAGGCAAACTAAACCTGGCCGACTTTAAGAAATTTTACCCCATACAAAAAGACCTTACCGGATTACTTACTGCAGACCTTTTCCTTGAAGGATATAACTCGGCACTCGAAAAACAACAGTACAGCCAATTTAAAGCCGAAGGATTTTTGCAACTCAGCAATATGATGCTTCCCTCCAGCGATTTTGCTGAAGGCTTAAAAATTCATACAGCCCTTTTTCGCTTCAGCCCTGCCTATGCTGAACTAAATCAATTGAGTGCATCCATTGGCAAAAATCTCATCGAGGCGTCGGGTAAGATTACCAACTACCTGGGTTATTATTTGAATAAAGAAATCCTGCATGGAAGCTTTCATTTCAAATCAGATTACTTGAATATCAATGATTTTTTACAAACAAACGCTTCAAAAAATACCTCCGACACAGCAGGCTTGAAGCCGGTGCTGATCCCAGATAAAATTGATTTTGTGTTGAATGCCCACATTTCAACACTTTTATACGATAAACTTGAACTTAA
>CALJNV010000104.1 GCA_937981455.1 uncultured Bacteroidales bacterium
CGTCGAATCCAAGGCATAGAAAGTATCAGCCTATTGGCAGGAACTTTTATTTTTAGCAATGGACCACTGCTGAGTCTTTTTGACACTATTTGCTCCGCCCCCATGGAAATTCCCACATCGGAATCCAGTTTTACATTAATGATCAGCAGAGGGGTTGTCTACGAAGCAGATAGCATCATCCTGACCTTTAATACACAGCACACAGAAAAAATCCATCGTTTAATCGTAGAGTTTTCAGTCGATGGGAAAAAATTTTGCAAAACTCAGAAAAAAAATAAAATAAAACTCCGTAAACTCAAACAAGGTCAAAAATTCGTTATACCCCCTCCAAAAGAACCCTTTCGCTATATAAAATTGCAAATACAATGCAAAAAAGATCCCAGCGGGGAGAAAAAAATTCTACCCCTCAAATCTATAATGATATTTAGCCAGTTAGAGAATGCGATGCGGGTTTCAAGAAACCAGATACCCATCCTTCATGAATAGACGGCGGTCGGAGAGAGCGGCCAGAGCTTCATTATGCGTAACAATTACGAAGGTTTTTCCAAATTCTCGGCGAAGATCAAAGAAAAGACTATGGAGTGAGGTAGCAGAAGCTGAATCCAGATTACCAGAGGGTTCATCGGCCAGAATGACCTCGGGATCATTCATGAGGGCACGAGCCACAGCCACCCGCTGCTGTTCGCCCCCCGAAAGAGCTGAGGGGCGATGATGAAGCCTCTGAGCGAGTCCCATAAATTCAAGCAAGAGAATGGCGCGCTCATGTGCTTCTTTTTTCGATTTTCCTGCAATGTAAGCAGGAATGCACACGTTCTCTAAGGCCGTAAATTCAGGCAAAAGATGATGAAATTGAAAAACAAAACCTAGGTGTCGGCTTCTAAAACGGGCCAAATCTTTTTTGCTGAATGAAAAAATATCTGTCCCTTTGAAAACAACCTGGCCCATGTCAGGCTTTTCGAGGCTTCCCATGATGTGAAGCAAAGTGGATTTTCCAGCGCCTGAAGCCCCTGCAATAGCCAGTACTTCACCGACATTCACCTCTAAACTAATGCCTTTTAGCACCTCAACGTTACCATATTTTTTGTGAATATTACGCACTGATAAAAGTGTCTCCATTGACTTAGTTTTGGGAAATCTTTGTGGCTGGTTTACGCCAATTGCGAAGGTATTGATAATCGAGATAGTAAACCCATCTGAGCGACCATGTATTTTTCTGTACGCTGGAAAATGTATTGGTCAGAGCTGTAAAAAAAGGTAAACTTTGGCTATCATCCTCAGAGAATGCTTCATTTTTCCATACAAAGCTCAGAAGACTCCCCGATGAAAATTCCCATTGAAAAGCACTCTCTAAGTTAAAAGTATTGAAATAGAATCCCGCAGGACCCTCGTAGTTTTCAAGGTTCATTAAATGGCCTTCATTACTCAATTTGAAATATTTATCATAATCGCCTGCATATGAATAATGCCTGCCCCAGATAGTTAGAGAAAGGTTATTTCGAAAATTATAGCGGACAGATATGCTATTTTCTAAGCCGCGGATCGAGCGGTTTACAAAAATCACGTCGCTCCCCTTTATTTCTAAAAAGCCTCTGTCGTTATGGCTTTCTTCGGCACTCAATGAATAAATGATGAAAAACCTATCGTTTATGCGTATCCGCGGACTCAAACTTGCGCTGATGGAAGTTCCATCAAACTCTGTGTTTTTAAAGCTTATGCCCCCATCCAGAGCCAAAGGTTTTCGATAATCACTCGAGTAGTTAAAGCTGAAAAAGCCATAACGGGGTAAGGCGTAATAACGTCCTGATACACGCGGTTCGTAAAAATCGTAAACAAAAAAAGGTGATATCACAACAGAAGACCAGAAAGTAATGTAATTTAAATTGGTCGTCCACAATTGCAACCGCAAGGATGCATGTTCCGTTTTCCTCTCCAAAAGCCTATGTTGATGACTGGCTAGAACTTTAAAAGTAAAATTCCTCACACGTCCTAACGGGTTGAAAATACGATAAATATATATGACGGATTTTTGAAAATAATCTCGCTGAGTGGTTATACCCAGATCATTGGTATTATAATTTTTGTTAATAATTTTTCCAGAAATAGTAAATTGGTGGTTTCCAGACATCTTTCCCATATTAAAAGCCAGACTGTTTCCCAAGGTAGTATGAAAACCTCTTGAATTCTCATACTTAAAAATCTGGCTAAGAACCGTCGAGAGCTCAATACCCCATTTCTGGCGAGGGGTGTAGAGCTTAAAGCCACCTGCACTTACATTCGATCGGTTATAATGAGCTTCACGAATCACGCTGGTATTCATCAACCAGACCGAGGAACCATTTTTAAGGGCCTGATCGGCTACAAATACATTATAGTTGGTAAACGGTTCGGTTACCACTTCACGTAATTGGTCCCTAAGGGTATCCCTAAGCACAGCGTGCATTCTGGCGGTCAGAGCATTGAGCACACCGAGGGCAAGGCCTTTGTTGCTCCGCCCTGATATTTTTAATGCATTGATCAGCCGAACCTGGGCAGGGTTATCAATAAGTACTTCTCCAGTATCGAGGGAGGTAGCCACCTGATAAAAGCCTGAAGGCGTGCGCCCAATACGCCGGGAATAAAACAGTTTTTCTCTATCAAAAATGTCCACAGCCTCGCGGAAAAAGGGTCTCTGCTCTTCATAAAGGATCTCAAAAGCTGTTAAATTTTTGATCTTATCGTCCGATTTTACCTGAGTAAAATCGGGGAGCAAGGTCATATCCAAGGTAAAAGACTGATTGATACCATATCTCATATCCATACCCCCATTGTAAAACCATGACCAGTCGCTATAGGAAGATGAAGGGGATGGATAATGCTGCAAAGAGGCAGAAACATAGGGGTTGAATGAGAGCCGCAATGGTAAATTCACTGAGCGAATGCCCTCAAGGATGCCCCACCAGGCCAGGCGATTTTGGATACCTTGGGGCTCAGGGTTCCATCGAGAAAGTTCCCTAAATCGCCTGATCTGTCGCTCCAATTGCAGGCCCCAGATTTGTTCTTCCTGCTTGGGAAAACGTAAAGCAGAATAGGGAATTTCTATCTCAAGCGACCAGCCGTCCGGTAAAAAGGATACGGCACTGCGCCACACGGCATCGTAGGTCTCGTCCTGAAAACGTTCGTCGCACTGCACCCCACTGGCATATACCCTGAAAAAAAAAGCATCCTGTTGATTGTGATAAGTATCAAGGCCTACTGCAAAATAATCTGCATTTAAATCTTGTTGGTCGCGATTGCCCATTTGGCGTAAAATACTATCTGGTTGGGGGTCAGAGAGTTTTGCCCCTATATATAGCGCATCATCATTATATAAAATCCTTACCTGTGTGCGAAAACGTGAGGGTTGACCAAAATTGGGTACGAACTGCACAAAATCCTCTGCTGCCTGAGCCGCATGCCACTCGGCTTCCAACAATTTACCATCAACAGTAATATTTGAAGCCACGCGGGAAGCCCTGAGTTTTTTTACTTCCTCTTCAGCCCACAGTTCAAAGGGTAATACCAGGTAAATAAATAAAAAAAATATATAAATATTCCTCACATACATTTCAAATACAACGAGAATATCATGCAGCTAAAATAAGTAGGAAAAGGGAAATGACAAAGTTTGTATGATGAAATGAGGGTTGATGCACTGAGAGTTTATGCTTTCAGCATTTCTCAGTTTCTGAATTTTAAAATATAGATTATTAATATCTTATATCCTGATTGGAATTCTTCCCTTGCGCCCTATCCACTCATACCATTGACAAAAAAAGAGGCTAACTCAATCGTGAGATAGCCTCTTGACTCCCAACGGCAGCTGTTTAAGGACGATGAGCTATCTGAACTTTGACAACTGTCCACGCTTCGTTGCCGGCCGCATCAGTGCAATAAACCATTACATGGTAAGGCCCCGTAGCAATGGGTTTTCCATTTACCGTGACAGGAACAACGATTTCATGGGTGTGTACATGCTTATTGCGCAAGCCAGGCTCAAAATTCCAACTCTGAGTATAGAGCCAGGGCTCTTCTTCAGCCAGAACACTTTTATGCCCATGGTTGTCGAAATCGTTGTGAATATCAACTTTCCAGGCCTTCAATTCTTCATCATCCCTAAAATCGGCCTCAAAATGAACCTCCTCGCCTACCCAAAGGGTATCGCCCTCGGCGGGCTCATGCAATTCAATAACAGGTTTTATAGTATCTTTATTCTTCTCGCACGACGGAAAAATAATAAACAAACTTACCACAAAGACTATGAGCAAAAATATCTTTTTCATAGTACATAGATTTTTAGCAATTTAAACAATAAATTACAGGCGTCCTCTGAATGTAAGAACCCCAAACGAAAAACAAAATTTTAGGTAGATGTCGCCAATAAAGCGGATTAGCTAAATGCCACCCAACATACACCTAACAGGTGGAGACCTGGGCAAAACCGAAAAAATGGGAGATCGAAAATACTGAAAGGCAATGTCGCCGTATATGATATCATGCGATAAAGGTACATCGATTAAATAGACGATAAAATCATCTGCAAGTACCCGTATCAGCTCGAAATCACAGATGGGACATTTCTCCTGATGTTGCTCAAGGTGGCAGGTCTTGCCGGAGTTGTCACAGGCACATAGGAAAAGATAATAGGGATGCCCTAAAAACCTGTGAAAGTCTTGCAACAGGCGTGGTGCGCTAAAAAGCAGCACAAGGCCAATAACAAGAACACTTTTTCGGGTCATCCGGTTAAGCATAGTTTAAAAATGAATGGTAATCATAAGCTGCAAATTACTGCCCGCCTCAGGCAATTCAATAATTCTATAGAATGCAATATGGTTAAAGTATTTCTTATTCCAAATATTCACCCACTGAAGCATAAGACTATACCTAAGGTATTTGAATGCAAAATACAGGTTTTGCACAATATAACCCGGGGTGGGGGGCTCATTGCGAGCCACACGATGTTGGGCTGCAGTAGCATTTACTGAAGTGCCCAGACTCAAATTTCCAAATTTCCATGAATAAGTTCTACTGATATTAAAATTAATACTGGCGGGAGGCGTGAAAGGAAGAGGATAATCAAAATCGGTGGCATAAACGTAATCGCCCCTGATGCTATAATAAAAACCTGAAGACCAATATCTAACCCATTTAAATTCTGCGCCAGCACGTAAGGCGCGCGCTTGCCGATAAACAAACACCTGTCCTGCATCAGCTTCAGCCACGGGGGAGCCATCGGGCAAATTGTAACTTCCGGTGGGTGTCAAAAAAATAAAATCAGGGGCATAAGCTAAAAATGGGCTAAAATGCAAAGACATTTGATGACCTTGATAAAATAAGCCGGCATCGAGTTGATACATATTTTCGGGTTTTAAGGCAGAATCACCCAGTTCGTATCGAAAGCTGCCGTGGTGAATGCCATTGGCCGAAAGTTCCATAGCCGATGGAAGCCTAAACCCTTTGCCTAAACTCAGTACCCACTGAAGCTTATCGCTAACCTGCCATTGAAAACCTGTGGAAAAAGTAAAACTATTGTATGAATTTTTAATCTTTCGGCTTTTCACCTGGCCAGAATATTCAGAAAATACACTATCAATATGCATGTATCCATAATCGTAGCGCAGTCCGGCACTATAGTGAAAATGTTGAGAAACCCCACCCCGGTATAATGCGTAACCCCCCGCCTGGGTTCTGCGATAGGGAGCCAAAAGAAACATATAACCATTGGTTTTATTCCACTGATGCTGTACCAGTATTCCTACTCGCCATGCTACCTCGTCAATAGATTCGGCCTCTGTACTAAAATTTAAGGTTTTCAGTCTTAGTTCTAATTCCAAATCAGAATTGACAATGGGGGGTTTCTGATTGGGATAGTGCGTGTGGAATTTCGACCATTCCCTTCGCAAATTATCCTGATAGCCTCCTGTAAGGTTCCATTTCAAACCATTTTTATAAAATATCTGGTTTACAATGGCTTTCTTGTGAAAAACTTCTTGATAGGGCAGCTCTATATTTCGAGAACTCCCATCGGGGAAAATTTTGTTTAGGGTAGGAATACCATGGGAACCCGGAAAAAATCCTGCTTTAGAAAAATAATCAGAATATGAAATACGTGTGGTAGAACGCAAGTTAATGAAGCCAGTTCCAACCTGGATGTTACGTTCATGGCCGGCAGTGTTCTTTAAACGATGCTGGTAAATGGGAAGTCTAAAATTATTGTAAAAAAAACTGTCGGCTGGCACACGATAATCTGCATAAGATATCAACGAACTACGCAAATGGCTGAACCATCCACGATGGTTGCCTTTCAAACCTAAACTGAAAGCACCATAGTCATTGACTGAATGACCAGCCATAGTAGCTTCACCCGAAAAAGTTCCTTCAGCAGGTACAGCAGGAGCTTTGAGTAGAAGGGCACCTCCTATAGCATCGGACCCCGTCAACAAAGACAGAGGACCTTTCACTACTTCTATCTCTTCCACTCCATAAGCATCGATTTCAAGGCCATGATCAGCACCCCATTGCTGTCCTTCTTGCTTCACCCCTTGATCCGTAACCACTACCCGATCGAATCCCAATCCGCGAATGAGGGGTTTCGCAAGCCCCTGCCCTATTTCCACAGCTTTCAAACCAGGAATATATTCTAAGGATTTGATTAAATTACTTCTCTGATGCGCAATAATTTCAGCCTTTTGTGTTACCTCCGTAGGCAGTCCTGCCAAGGTTTGTCGGGTTCCAAGGCTTTCTCCGCTTATTTCTATCCCTTGTATTTTTTGAACTTCAGGCTGCATGGAAAGGTCAAGCCAAACATCGCCTAAAGTAAGATCGGCCGAACAATCATGAATACAATTGTAGCCCAGATAGCTGATGTGCAAATGATAAATTGCAGCTCCTAAGCCCTCAATGCAAAATTTGCCATTTTCGTCGGTAACAGCTGTCTTAACAGGTTGCTCGAGCGTAACATAAGCCATAGATAAAGGATTTCCCTTTTCATCAACTACCCTTCCGCATATACGATAGGTTTTCTGGGCAGAGATACTCTCAGAATTCAAAAGCAACATAAAAAAAGCAGAGGCAAATAAAACTCTTTTCATTATTTACAAAAAATAATCTGCAAACTTACAATGGATAAATGGTATTACCATGAAAAATACGCGGGTTAATTTAAACAATCAGGATCACAAAAATCTTTTGCGAAGAAAAAATAATGATGGCCCAAAATGGCGCTAATACATAACCGTAAAAGGAGTAAAACGCACATAAGAGAGCTTATTATAAAAACTTTACGTAATTAAGTATTCAGTGTAATACCTTTTGAGAAAGGAATTATTTAAAGAGGCATGGAGGGGAATTTATACCTTTGCAGTACAATTGTAACATATGACAGACGATAAAAAGGTAATTTTTTCAATGGTTGGGGTAAGCAAGTTGGTTCCTCCCAATCGACAGATTCTCAAAGATATTTATTTATCATTTTTCTATGGTGCCAAAATTGGTATTATAGGTTTAAATGGTGCAGGGAAATCGAGTCTGCTAAAAATAATTGCCGGAATTGATACGTCCTACATAGGAGAGGTGGTATATTCGCCGGGATACTCCATCGGCTATTTGGAGCAGGAACCTCATCTGGACGATAACAAAACGGTAAGGGAAATTGTGGAAGAAGGGGTTCAGGAGATTGTAAATATTCTCAGAGAATATGAGGAAGTAAACAACCGTTTCAACGAGCCACTGGAGGAAGAAGAAATGAACCAATTGATCATTCGCCAGGGAGAACTGACCGAATTAATTGATCATTATGAGGGTTGGGAGCTTGATAGCCGGCTGGAAAAAGCCATGGATGCCTTGCGATGCCCCGAACCCGACACACCCGTCAAAAATTTATCGGGAGGGGAAAGGCGCCGTGTGGCACTCACACGCCTGCTGCTTCGCCAGCCCGATATTTTATTGCTCGACGAGCCCACCAACCATCTGGACGCTGAAAGCATTGAATGGCTGGAGCATCACCTCCAGAACTATAAAGGCACGGTAATCGCTGTTACACACGATCGTTATTTTCTCGACAATGTTGCTGGATGGATTCTTGAGCTAGACCGAGGAGAAGGCATACCCTGGAAAGGCAATTACTCGTCGTGGTTGGAACAAAAGACGCAACGATTGGCCCTGGAAGAAAAAGCCGAAAGTCGTAGACGTAAAACGCTGGAGCGTGAGCTTGAGTGGGTACGCATGGCGCCCCGTGCCCGCCAGGCCAAATCGAAAGCTCGATTGAATGCCTATGAAAAATTACTCAGCGAAGATGTATCGCAAAAAGAAGAAAAGCTCGAAATATTCATCCCCAACGGTCCAAGATTGGGCAATAAAGTCATCGAAGCACACCAAGTAGCCAAAGCCTATGGGGATAAACTTTTATTCGAAAACTTAAATTTTTTACTTCCTCCGGCAGGCATTGTAGGCGTAATAGGCCCCAATGGCGCCGGCAAAACCACCCTATTTCGCCTCATCATGGGGCACGAAAAGCCTGATAAGGGTGAATTCGTAGTTGGAGAGACCGTTAAACTTGCATATGTAGACCAGGCACATACACACATCGACCCAGAGAAGTCTGTTTTTGAGGTAGTATCGGAAGGAAATGAGCAGTTTTATTTAGGCGGCCGGCTGGTAAATGCCCGGGCTTACCTGGCTCGCTTCAACTTTACAGGAGCCGATCAGGGGAAGAAATGTGGAGTATTATCGGGCGGTGAGCGCAATCGCCTGCATTTGGCCCTCACCCTGCGCAGCGAAGCCAACGTGCTACTTCTCGACGAGCCAACCAACGACATCGACGTTAATACACTCCGAGCCCTTGAAGAAGGTCTGCTCAACTTTGCCGGCTGTGCTGTCATAATTTCTCACGACCGCTGGTTCCTCGACCGTGTGGCTACCCATATCTTAGCTTTCGAAGGCGATTCTCAGGTTTACTTCTTTGAGGGCACTTATAGCGAGTACGAAGAAAATCGCCGCAAACGATTGGGCGACGATACCCCCCATCGCATTCGTTACAAAAAACTAATATGAACAGGGGAATGCTATCAACCTTGTTCAGAAACTTATTACAAATGCTCAAGGCTGAACCTTCATGGTTTGGCCTTATGGCTTTTTTCGGAGCCCTGCCAGCCATCGTTTCATCATCCCTATTGCTTTTCTTTCATCAAAGGATTGATGCACTTGCCAGCTCCTCCACCTACACCTTAATTTTTTATTCTGTAGCTGCATTCACCATGTTTATGGGCTTCACACCCACCACCTTTATCGCGGTCATCTCGGGATATGCCTTTGGCTGGAAAGGACTTGGGCTCATGATGCTGGCTTATCCGGCTGCAGCTTTAATGGGCCTGACATTTGGAAAATTTATCAACCGCTGGGTTACAGGTACTGAAGGCTTTGTGCATCAAGGCTTGAAGCGCTTTTTCGATGCATTGGGTGAACATCAGTTTCTTTTGTTTTTCTTCTGCCGACTCTCGCCTGTGCTGCCGTTTGCTATGACCAATGTAGCTCTCAGTCGAATGAAAGTCAATATCATCCCTTATATTGCAGGAACCCTGATGGGTATGTTTCCCCGTACTTTATTATTTTTTATAGTCGGTACCCAAACCCGCGATCTGGTCGCTTTTCTGCAAAATCCTTCTTACGGCCGCGCCGACCAATTATTATTGCCTATGTTTGTTATCATTTCCATCATAGGCCTGGCTTTGCTTTTCAATAAGGCCGTAAAAAGCTTGAGCCAAAAATACATCGCTTAATTTGCCTCGTTTTTTAACTTTGTTAAATTCTAATCCATCACAAGTGATTCCCTCACACACCAAACAATTCGTAGCTAAAACCCTGGCAGGGCTGGAAGATCTGCTTGCTGCCGAACTTGAATCAATGGGTGCCACGAGTATAAACAAGCTGACCCGTGCCGTTGCTTTCGAGGGCGACAAAGCAATGATATACAAAGCCAATTACCTGAGTCGCTATGCAATCAAAATTTTAGTTCCTCTGGTAGAATTTGAAGCAGCCACAGTGGATGAGCTCTATCATGGAGTCAAACAATACCCCTGGGAACAGTTGATGACATTCAGAGATACCTTTGTGGTAGAGGCAGTGCTGGTTAATTCCTCATTCGACCACTCACATTACATATCACTGAAGGTAAAAGACGCCGTTGCCGATCGGTTCAACGAAAAATATCATCGCAGACCAAGTGTCAGCAAAGACAACGCTGACATGCACCTGAGCTTGTATGTATACCGCACCCATTGCACCTTGTATCTCGATAGCAGCGGTGAACCCTTGTTCAAGAGAGGCTATCGTGTGGCCGTAGGTGAAGCACCCATCAGTGAGGTGCTTGCGGCAGGGCTCATTGGACTGACAGGATGGAAGGGTGAGGTAAACTTTGTAGATCCTTTTTGCGGAAGCGGAACCTTGTTGATAGAAGCGGCCATGCAAGCCCAAAATATCCCAGCCGGTCAATACCGACCCCACTTCGGTTTCATGCGCTGGCGCGATTTCGAACGAATGCTTTGGCAAGATATTCAAAGCGACGCCCGCAAACGCACAAGGAATCAAGAAGTTGAGATTTTTGGCAGCGATATAGACGAAAAAGCCCTGCTCAACGCCCAAAAAAACATTCGCAGGGCCGGCCTTGAAAACGATATTACCCTGAAAAAAGCAGATTTTCGTAAAACTTCTTTCGACGGCCCGGGCATTATGGTGAGCAACCCCCCATATGGAGAAAGATTGAAACCCGACGATATCGTAGCTCTCTACAAATCCATCGGCGACACACTTAAACATCACTACAAAGGTTTTGATGCATGGATTATTTCTTCCGATTTTCATGCTTTTAAACATATCGGGCTGAAGCCCAAACCCAAACTTACCCTCTTCAATGGCCCGCTTGAATGCCGCTTTGCACGTTTTGAAATTTATGAGGGGAGTCGCAAGGCACGCTACCAGCCTTCAGCAACTGAAAACGAAAGTGAAGATTAATTGCATTCACAACCATGAACACGCGTCGTACCTTTTTCGCCGATGTATTGCTTCCACTGAGCGTTGAGGGATATTTCACCTACCGAATTCCGCATGAACTGGTTGGTGAGGTGGAAATAGGGAAACGCGTGGTGGTGCAATTTGGTCGTCAAAAAATATACACCGCCCTGGTGCGAAAAATTCACGAAAACATACCTCAGGGCTATGCTCCTAAATACATCCTTGCCGTTGTAGATGCTTATCCTCTGGTGCAGGAAATTCATTTTAAATTCTGGGAATGGATGGCATCGTATTACATGTGTACACCAGGTGAAGTGATGAATGCAGCCCTGCCTGCAGCCTTGCGCTTGGCCAGCGAAACGCGCCTGGCACTCAATCCCGGCTTCAATAAAGACTACAGCCAACTCAATGAAAAAGAGGCATTGGTAGCAGAAGCTTGCAAAATGCGAAATGAAATTACCCTTAAAGAAGTAAGCCGTATCAGTGGCCTGGCCAATCCCATCAACCTGGTAAAAAAACTTATTGATAAGGGTGTGGTAATGGTTCATGAGGAGTTAGAAAATCGCTACACACCCAAAGAAATCACCTTTATCAGCCTACACCCTGATTTTCAGAGTGATGAAAAGCTTAACGCACTTTTCGAAAAACTCGAAAAAAAGGCCCCCCGCCAGAGCGACGCTTTATTGGTTTTTCTAAGCCTAACACAAGGGCATCAAAGCATCAGCAAAGGCCGCCTTACCGCAGCCCTTAGGGGAAATACCACAGGCATCGAAGGTTTGCTCAAAAAGAACATTTTTGTTGCCCATCAACGAATCATCAGTCGCTTTGAAGATGAAAAAGACGATGAAATACAAACGGTAGAACTTACACCACAGCAAGAAGAGGCTTATCAAAGTATACGCCTGCAATTGAGAGAAAAACAAACATTATTGCTACATGGCGTAACTTCAAGCGGCAAAACAGAAATATACATCCGTTTAATGAAAGAGTTTACAGCCTTGGGGGGACAGGTGTTGTATTTATTACCGGAAATTGCCCTCACTGCCCAAATCATCAGGCGCTTACGAAGATATTTTGGAGAAAAAGTCGGGGTATATCATTCACGATACAATGAGAAAGAAAGGGCCGAGGTATGGAACCGAGTTTCGCTTAATCCTCTGCATGGCCTTGAATATTATAACATTGTAGCAGGCGCCCGCTCTGCATTGTTTTTACCCTTTAGCAAACTCAGCCTCATCATCGTAGACGAAGAACACGATACATCCTTTTATCAAAACCATCCTGCGCCCCGCTACCAGGCCCGCGATGCAGCTATTTACCTGGCAAGCCTATGCAATGCCAAGGTAATACTTGGCTCTGCAACGCCTTCATTGGAAAGTTACAACAATGCTCAAACCGGTAAATATGGCTTTGTTGCGCTGATGAAACGCTTCGGCAATATCCTGATGCCCAAAATCGAGGTCATCGATCTGGCATTTGAGCGCAAAAACAACCGCTTGAAGTCCATTTTTTCGGAACGCTTGCTCACACTCACGGCCGAAGCCCTCAATAACCATGAGCAAGTCATTATGTTTCAAAACCGTAGGGGCTATGCCCCTCGCATAGAATGCGATAAATGCTTCTGGATACCTACCTGTCGACATTGCGATGTATCAATGGTTTATCACCTAAGCTCTAATCTTCTCAAATGTCACTATTGTGGATACACTGCAAATATTCCCACTCAATGCCCTGTTTGCCACAACACAGGCCTTGTCATGAAAAGTTTTGGAACTGAAAAGATTGAAAACGAATTAACCATTTTCTTTCCTAAAGCCCGCATTGCGCGTTTGGATATTGATGCAGTAAAAACGAAAAATGCCCACCATGAAATCATCCGTCGTTTCGAAAATCGTGAAATAGACATTCTAGTAGGCACGCAAATGGTAACCAAAGGATTGGACTTCGACCATGTATCGCTGGTAGGAATCCTCCATGCAGATGCCCTGCTAGCACACCCTGATTTTAGAGCTTTTGAGAGGGCCTACCAGCTGATGGCCCAGGTAAGTGGCCGAGCCGGCCGCCGAAATAAACAAGGCATTGTTGTCATTCAGGCCAACAACCCTCTTCATCCTACTATACGCTATGTGGTTGAAAACGACTATACAGGAATGTTCCATCATCAGATGCATGAAAGACAAAAATACAATTATCCCCCTTTCTCTAGGCTCCTTCTCATTGAAATGAAGCACCCCGACAGGGACCTGGTAAGCAAAGCTGCAGGAGAACTGGGAGGTCTGCTCAAAAAAGAATTCAAAGAAAGAGTTTTAGGTCCTGAAGCCCCTCCTGTTGCGCGTATCCGGGGACATTATATCATGCAGATTTTAATAAAACATGAAAAAAATAGCAACTTATCGAATACCAAATTATTCCTGCACGACAGCTTTAAACTTTTTAAAT
>CALJNV010000105.1 GCA_937981455.1 uncultured Bacteroidales bacterium
CTTTATTATGATTTTGCAAAGTGTACTTGATTGGATTGAGGGCATGGTCCGGGATATGGGCCGTGGAATGCGTATGTAATTCAATTTACATAAATAAAAAAATTTTTTTGGAGGTATGAAAAAATGGACCCAACTATTAACAGCTCCCTGATAACTGAGATCGTGAATACAGTAAAATCCCTGGCAGGACTTTTCACGGTCTTTCCGCTGAATGTTTTTATCTTGATGAGTATAGGCGGTGCAGGGTTTGGCCTATTAAGAAAAGGGAAAAAGGCTGCCCGGTAGTAAAATAAAACAGGCCGATAAGCTCTGCTTACGGCCTGTTTTATTCTCGCCATAAGGAGGTATTTTTTTGATTACTATCATTATCGAATTTCTTAAACACTTTTTAAAATTTCTTGTTTGGCGTGTTTATGACATCTACTTGTATTATAGGGAAAGGCAATGGGAGATATTTGACGGCTTCGGACTTCACATATATGTGGGGCTGTTTGGATCTGGAAAGACATCCTCTATGGTAAGAGATGCTTACCAGATAGCAAAGCAATTCCCCCAGGTTACTATTTTAACAAACATGAAACTATTGAATTTTCCGAAGCACACCCGAATTCTAAAACTGGACCACTATAAACAGATTATTGAGGCTCCGGCAAATACCCTGATCCTCCTGGATGAAATATCAAGCATTTTTAATAGTCGCGCCTGGGAGAAGGAAGGCATTCCGGCCCCGCTCCTTAGTATGTTACTACAGGTTAGAAAAGAAAGAAAAATGATCTATGCAACAGCCCAAAGGTTTAACCATGTTGATGCCTTAATTCGCCAGATCACTTTCTCTGTCAGGGAATGCAAATGTTGGTTTGGTCGTTGGAACTGGATCCGCGTCTTCGATGCCTTTGAGTATGAAAACAGCAACGTGATGAAGCCTGCAATCTGCCTGGATTTATATAGCTTTATACAAACCAATAAAATACGAAAATTATATGACACCTTTGAGATGATAGAGAAAATGAAAAAAGAAGATTACATGACAGATAAAGAAATCCTGGAGAGACAAGGCACAACGAACAGTATTATAGTTGCAGCACCCCAGGAGAAGAAAAAACAGAAATTTAAACTACTTTAGGTGTATAAAATACCGCTCTATAACTGTTATTGGTGTCGATGTGCATATTGTGTATTCAGAAAGAATCCAGAATGTTTTGAAAAATGCCGGATATGCTATATTAAAGATAAATTCAAAATGCCAAAAGGCTGTGAGAAATATCTTGAGGATATTCCTGATCATCAGGAGCTGGCGAAGCAGATCCAGAAGTGTGACAACTGTGAATATAAAAAGATGGTTCAGAAGCTCCATGAGCTACTGGGAAAAATCTCCCCCTAATTATACAAAATTTTTACTTGGTTTTTATGTATGGAATAAGCCTGGGAATACTCCAGGCTTATTTTTTATCGTAATACTTTATACAGTACCATTTCTTGCACTTTTTACAGTCTTTTTTGCAATAGCGATTGAGCCATGCACCGTATAGCATTAAAGCAACAAAGGCTAGCCAAAGTCCATCGAGAAGTTTGTAAAAATAATCTGTAGGAATAATTATTATATCCATAGTTAAATAATTCACTTTCTACATATATTGCGCATGAGCTGCCGATATCTGTTATTTATATTCAGGTTTCAGCCGGTCCTTGACCTGGACTCTATTACCATATCCTGTATTATTCCAGCAGCTCGCATATACTCCGTAAAAATATACTCTGAATAAGCCGGAGGAACTGCTTCAGCTAGTTTCTTTTTGTCACGTTCCCAATGTATGCCCAATGCATTCTGCCAATCTATAATTTTCCCGGAACCATCACAGCCCCGGCCTGCCGTTGTTACATAATCACCATATTTGACAGAGCCTTCATGCTCTCGATGTAATGGCTGTATTACTTCAAAGCCTTCAATTTCAAAAAACCTATGTTTAAATACTTTAAGACCAAACATTTCACCGCATAACATCAAATCTTGTCTAATCGGTGCTTTCATAACATTTTCAATAACAAAAGGCCGACCGGCTGTTAAAAGTAAATCTCTGGTAACAGAAACCAGGTCAGGATACTTGTCCCTGTTTTTAGGATGGACAGCTATCGAATATCTTTGACATGGCGGACTCGCCCATATAAAGTCAAATTGTTCCAGATATGCCCGGCTTAAATCTTGCAAATCCATTGTTTTACGGTTAAAAGGATACCTCAACTGTGTCTCTATATCTAAGCCGGTTATATCTACCTGTATCTGGTATTTTCGTGCTACTTGATACATTCCCATAGATGCACCACCAGAGCAGCAGCATATATCCAATATTTTCAACATTAATCCAGGTCACCCCCTATTGCACATTGCTTTACCAAGTTTTTCCCGTTTTTATTTCAAAATAAAAAGACACATCACATTTATCACAATAATATTTGCCTACACCCATATCACTAGCAGCAATTAATTTAACTTCCGTATTTCCGCAATTAGGACATTTTAACCTGTCTTGAACTATCATATTTTCACCACCCTTTTTACACATTACTTTAATTACGCGAGGGTATCTGTTTTTTCAAAGACCAAATTTCTTACTTACAGGAATGCTCCTTTTATATTACATAATCCTTTAATTAGCTGCCGGAGCTTCCGGCAGCTTTTGATTCATTTATTCTTCCATGGAAGCTTTCCTGTCATCATACTTCATGCCAAAGTCTTTGCATCCTTCGGTGGCCAGCCTGCTGATAACAGCAAAGGCTTGTTGTTCAGATAGGACCTCCCTGGTTATTTTCTCCCCTTTGGGACAAATCGCAGTAATGATGATTTTCATAAAAACCGTCTCCCTTCTTTTTGACCCCCGAAGCCTTTCCCGCTTTCTGCTGCAACCCTCCGGCAGCGGTGGGGGGGATGGTTTTCAAAAAGCTCTGACCCGCAAAGCCCTACTTAGGATAAAGGGGTGGGTCTAAAAAAAATTTAAAAATGCGTTTTTCATTTTTCAATTTTTTTTGGATACCCCTTTTCCGGTTAAGAAGAGCTATTCTTTTAAATCCCCCCCATCGATCCCGGAGGGTTAAAAAAAGAAAAAGGCCCCCCTGGACAGAATTTTTAAGTTTCGATTACACACTTATAAATTCTGTCCAGGGGGGCCTTTTTCTACCTTGGAGCTTTAGGGGATTAGCCACGCTTAATGGCTCATTCCCTCAAACTAAACTTGCTTTGAAGTATCGTCCAAGAATACTACCCCCTTGGGGGGCTAGGGGGGTAGTACCCCTTTTTTTTGCGCGCGGTCGGCTCGGGTTTGGCGGGAAAATCGACTACTTTGAATTATCTTAAGTATCTGAATTGCATTATTTTGAAATTGTTTAGTTTTGGAATACAGTATCCGTCGATTTTCGGGTAAGACCGCGCGCAAAAAAAAGGACGTTGCTTCCCCGAAGGGCATCGCCGGAGGCCGTAGTCCTGTTCCGTTTTTACCTCCTAATTCTCGTCGGGTCGCTAGTATCACCCGACGAGAGTCTCAGTTTTGAGACTAGTTTTCAAATTTACGCATTTTCAAATTTATTTTTTTAAAAATCATTTTTTAAAAATCAATTTTTAATATAATTCGATGTCTAAAAATTTACTTATTTTTTCATCGAAAATATTGAATTCTTCTTTTGTGTAACCTTTTTCTATAATGAATTCTCTGAATTCATTAGTTTGATGAAAGTTTATGAATTCGTACATGAATTCGATATAATCTTTTAAACTTTCATCAATACTATACTTGGCATCAAGGTTTATTTCGTCATTGTGATTTATTACTTTAAAACAGCATGGGCCTACTGGTTTACCTCTAAGCATTAACCATTGTTCGCCTTCTTTTCTTTTTATGATGTGTAATGTATTGCAATTACTACATTTTATGTTACTACTCAGGCATTTCCAACAGACCCTGTTTCATGGTAGGATGAAACCATCGCTCCTGTGTGCAATGTCTCCGACCTAGTCGGGTCAGCAAATAAGGGATACCAGTCCGGCATCCCCTGAATGTAAAAACTGAATACGTTTACTTTACAGGGACAAACGGTTGCCCTCTCACTGCCATTGCAATGGCTTCCATGGCATCTATTCCATTTTTCTTTGCCGTTGATATATAGCTTCGTATCCGGCAAAATATTTTAGCACCGTCCTTTCCTCTGAAGCACCCTGATATCTTTTGCCGCAATTTTTGCATTCTCAGGTCTCTTTCGGCCAAATTATTATCCCAGGGGATGTCAAAATCATACATGAAGGCGAGGGTCTCAATATCATACTGTTTGAGCTTATGCAGCAGTTGAAGCGGCTTGCTTTTCTTTGGCTCTCCCTTTTTATTGAGCACCTGTGGACTCTTCTGTGCATCCTCCGCAATGCCAATGGTTAGAATACCATGATAGCGTTCATGCCATGTTTTCATTTCTTCTTCCGGCATTTCGACAAATCCCTGAGCCTTTAGGGCCTCTACCCTGCGAGATACTTCAATCAAGAGCCGGGCCATATCATTTGCCCAGTCTTGATGGTAGTTTTCTGCAATATCCTTCAGCGAACGCAGGTGATGGGCATTACACTCTGCATGGGTACAGTCACTGAAGCGGTAATACGGTTTCCAGTGATCATGTACCGCAGTCCCCTTGAAATCTGGCAGAATACCAATGTCCCGTGTAGCCTTTTCCCCTCGTTTTTCATGGATCGCATAATACGTCAGCTTTTCGGTGGATGCCACATGCAGCCATTGTGTCTTTCCTTCCGAACGCATTCCGGTCTCATCGAAACTTACTACATCTGCATCAGTTACCTGTTGTTTAATTTCGCCATCAGGTTCTTCAAGCCTGTTATACAGCCTGGTTGCAGCATTTACCAGTGTCCCTTCGCTCACGGTTTGATCCGTGATATCCTTCACTGCCTCGGCAGCTCTCTCCAGTGGAATCAACTGATATTGTGTAAGGTAATTCATCAGTCCCTGCATATTTTCTCCATATTGTACAGGTTGGGTTACTTCAACTGGAAATTCACTTTTATGCACCACTCCGCAGTCAGGACATGCCTTCTCATAGGTAACATGCTCCGTCACCCGAATCCTTGGCTTTGGGATATCAAATACCTGCCGAGTTTTCTTTTTTCCTTCAACACCCTCCAAGTTACAGCCACATCCACACATTTCAGGTATCCTATGCTCTATTACCTCATCCGGATTTTCAACCTTCTCCAAGGTTTTACCTTCATGCCCCCACTGGCCTCCTGTTGGCTTTCCAGTCTTTTCGCGACTATTTCGTGGCTTCTTGTAGCCGTCTGATGAGGGTGGTTTTCCGCTGTTGCTACTGTTTTTATTCAGCCGGACTTCCAATTCCGTAATACGTTGATTGAGAACCTCCATTTGCCCTGATAGGGATTTATGCATATCCTGTACCAATGTAATTACCGCATTAAGCCCGTTATTGTATGCTTGTATTATTTCTTTTTCGTCCATTATAATCACCTTTCGCACTTTCTTAAGATGATTATAATTATTGCAGCGGTGTCTTTGCATCAATCAAATGTTACCAATTGCTTTTTTCAATGCCTGAGTAGTAACCATTTTATATATTCAGCTTTTTTATTTTTCATTTTGACCTCGGGTTTTATTTTTTAGATTTTTCCATGTGCATGGAAAAAGAATACATTTGTATTCTTTTTTGATTATAATTTTAACCTTCCTGTAATGTAATCTAGTGATACTTTATAATAATCTGCTATTTTTATTAATGTATCAATTTTATATATTCAGCTTTTTTATTTTTCATTTTGACCTCGGGTTTTATTTTTTAGATTTTTCCATGTGCATGGAAAAA
>CALJNV010000106.1 GCA_937981455.1 uncultured Bacteroidales bacterium
GAGTGCCATCATGCCCTGTTGCGTGATAGGCATAGTCTTCCATGCTTCTTTACCCAGTTTTATATAATGTTCATACATAGGAAGCAGTTTTTGTTCGAGGGGAAATTCTTGCCCCCAAAGAGCCCTTATATAAAGCCAATATGCTGATAGGGGTGAGAGCGAAATCTCGTTTTTCCCTTCCTTGTGTTTTCGTTTCAGGGCTTCCTGGTAGTCTTCCCACTCTCTTTCGTCAAGGTATTTCAGGGCTGATGATAGCAGGGTTTGTAACTGAAGTTGGTCATGCATACTTAAGGCCCCAAAGTTTTTAAGGCGAGCAAATCCTTTGGTGATATCGAGTGTAATCAACCGAGAGTCGGGCATGCCTTTAAACCAGCTAAATCCTCCGTTGGCTAGTTGAGATTCCTTAATTTTGTCCAAACTTCTGCGGCAGAGGTCTTCCATGTGATTGCCTTCTATCCATTGTGCCAACCTTGCCTTTTGAAAGCTTTCTTGAGATGCATTGTTAGCAAAAGGTGTTTCTTCTAGGTCAATGATTTTTAATTCTTTGTTTCTGCGTAGGGCAGATTCGAAGGCTTCTGGTTGAAAATTCTTCCACAAGTTGATGGTTTGTCGAAGGTTGGGGTTGCGTTCCAGTATATGCAGCCCAAGTTTTTGGATGTACCATGTTTGAAAGTAGGCCAGGGCCGATTCCCATTGAGGTTCATCAAAATCCGGAAGGGATTGTATGGCATACCAGGCAGGATTCCCTGTAACTTCAAAGGTTATTCTCAGATTAGAGTTCTTGAAAGAATTTACACCCGTGGTGATGGATTTTTCTCCCTTTGCTGGTACATAAAGAGCCCATGTATTTATTACTGGTTTTCGGGATGAAATGACTGGCAATACAGATTGTACCCCATCGTTATGTTTACCAGCCGAGGCCATAAGGGTATAGTAGATGAGCCCAGGCTGATTGGGTGCGCTCAACTTCCATGAAACTGAAGCGCTTGATCCTGCTTCAAGGGTGAGAAATTTTACGGTGTCTTCTGAAGTAAGCGAAAGACTCTTACCCGTTAATGCATCTTCAAAACTTAGTCTTACATTCACTAATAATGCTTGCGCTGACAGATTGACTATTTTAATGGGGAAAATCATTGTGTCACCGGTGTGTAAGAATCGTGGGGGATTAGCAACTACCATTAAAGGTTTGCGGGTTTCTGTAGTGGCTTCGAGGTAACCAATGGCCATTGTTGAGTCGTGGGTCAGGAGTCTGATTTTCCATCGTGTGAGAGATTCTGGCATACGTGAATTGATGGAAATCCTGCCCTCTTCATCGGTTTCCAGATGGGGTATGAAAAAGGCCGTTTCTCTAAAATCATCTCTTGGGGTGATGTCTCCTTCAGCATCGTTTGATACACCTGCTGGTGATTCTTTGGCTTGTTTTGCCTGTTCATTAATTGTATCCTCCTGGCTTAGGTTTATTTCGCTGCTCTTGGTCCTCGAGCCTCCTCGGCTCATATAAAACATTGGCCTTATTTCTGGAAAAAAATCAGCTGGATAGCCGAAAAAGTTGAATCGATCGAATCCGTGAAATACTATAGCTTTTTGTTCCATTTCATGCCCCCTCAAATCAAGCCTATAGGGCATGAAATATTGATCATGAGGTTTCCAGGAGGGAAATCCAAAGTGTGCATTGTACGGAAAAAAGTTCCAGGTTGCTTTGCGAAATACATCGAGAGATGCGTCGTACATTACGGCAACAACCTCGGCTTTTGTGGGTTTCCCGTCAGCATTGCGTATTCTAAATCTGAATGTTTCCTCTGCTCCGGGTTCAGTGCTTCTGGGAAGATTTTCTGTAGTTATGTGTAACTCTTTGTTGGAAAAGGGAACCTGGAAGATATGATTACGATAGTAGATTTTATTTTCAGCGAAAAACAACAATTGAAAAGAGAGGTTCCCACGGTATTCTTCAAGGATAGGTATTTCAATATTTTTTTGTTCGTTATTTAAAACAATCCATTCTTCTTGCAGTATTTTTCCTGGAAGGCTCACTTGAACCAAAGCCCTGACATTTCGGTATGAACTGCCCACTAGAATATGTGCTCTCTGTCCGGGTTCTGCAGAATCACTGAGAGGGGTAAACCAACAATCGGTGCGATAGGGCATTTCTGAGGAATGGTCATCATAAATTACAGTGTACTTGGTGTTTTCAATGGGTTGGCCATATGCATCGCTACTTTTGATGATGATTTTGTAAACCCCTATTTGTGTGAGTCCTAAATCATTGATGGTTAATGAGATGGATTGCTGGGTATCGAAGACGAATCGTTTAACTTCAGAATCTATAGGCCATTGGCTGAAATCCTGCTCTTTTCCGTATGGGATAAAAGGAAATTGGGATTTGAATAAATTTTTGGAAATGATCGGCCGATCGGGGATCTGGCCCGGGCGTTCAGACTGCAGACCTTCGGGTTGTCGGAGTCGGTATACTGTTACGAAGCCTTGAGCCGGTACAGGTTTACCTTCGAGGTTGGTGGCCGTAACTGCAATCTGTTGAGAGTTTTTTATATCCGTTTTTTCGGGTACATTCAAGGCTACTACGAGGGCCGAAGGGCCTGTCAGCAGTTCATGCGTTGTTTGGCGAGTTTCCCCATTCAAATCTGTTACACTGACTTCGGTGCGGTATCTATAGTAATTGCTACGTTGCCCAAGGGCATGAAACGAAAGGGTAAATTGTCCATCAGCATCCGTACGGGTTTCTCCTGCTGCCACCAGCTGCTCATTGGCATAAGGATGCCATTTCCATCCATAGTACCAGGGATGAAATTCTATTCTCATTACCCGGTATTTTACAATGGCTTCGCTGATAGGATAGCCCGCAAAGGCTTTTGCCAAACCTTTGATTTCTACTTTTTCTCCCGTTTTATATTGTTGGGCAGCAGTTTCAAGATTAATCTCAAAAACAGGACGCCGGTAGTCTTCCACTGAGATGGACAAACTGCCCTCGTCGCTCAGGAGGGTATAATTTCCATTGAGGCCCGTGGCAGGAAGTACAAAGCTGCCGCTCAACGAGCCAAAGGCATTGGTTCGATGTGAGGCCGATATCACTTCACGTCCATTGGCATCAATAAGCCCGATTTTTACTGATTTGTTTTTTATAAGTTTGACGTCGTTGCCTTTGCGCGTAATAAGTATGCCTTTGTAATATAGGGTTTGACCCGGGCGGTATATGGCTCTGTCAGTGAACAATTGAAGCTGGGTGAAGCTTGTTTTTTGGGGCGTGAAAATGGGTTCGGGATAAACATTACGGTAGAAGAGTGTGTCTCCATTTAGCGACAATTCAATGGAATAATTGTTCGCATCTGCTTCTTTGATGGATTTGAAAAAAACCTGGCCTTTTTTGTCTGTTAGTTTTTGTTGTATCTGTTGCCTTTCCCAATATCTATGTATGTAGTTGTATCGCAGGGCAAAGAGGGTTGCTGTAGCCTGTGCAACAGCCTTGCCGCTTTTGCGGTCGGCCACTAAAATGCGCAGACTTCCGTCAGGCATGTTTTGCGTGGCCATGTTCAATCTGGTGACTCTTACAGTTGTAATGGAAACAGGATCCTGGGTGGGGTCAAAACGGCTGCCTGTGGAAGCGGCAATTAGGTAAAATCCTTTTTCGAGGGTTGGCAGTAACCATTCTGTAATGTGTGTTTTGTAATCTTCTGAGTCGGGCAAGTTTATTTCAAAGGAATGTATAGGCGTGTGTTTGTGTAAAAAGACTGTAAGTTGTTCCTGGGTTGGGTACATCGCATCGTCCTTTTTATTTTCACTATATCTGTAAATGCGAAAGTATGCCTTGCTTGAATTCTTCCAGGATATAGAGATGAGCGCAGGCGAAGAAGTATATATAGCTGGTTGACATGTAATGGAAATATAACTTTTTTGCAGGTTTTCAATTTTGTTTTTTAATTGAAATTCAGCGTATGGGTGAGGATGAACCTTAAGGGCTTCTTCACAGTATTTTAATGCCTCAGCAGGATTGCCTGCCTGTTCGGCCAAATCGGCCAGTTTTAGCAATATCCAGGCCGAAGCCGATTGTCCTTTATAAATGTTTTTCAACGTATGTAAAGTTTTTGAAAACAAGGTGTCTTTGTTGGATTGTGGACTTGCACTTAAAGCGAAATCGAGACGTTCAAGGGTGACGTGCATCAATGCTTCGACATCTTCTTTTTTGCTGTGTAACCTACTTAATCGTTGAAATATGATGAAGGCTTCTCGAATGTTTGATTTTCCTTCCATGCCCTGAATATTGAGGCGATTGAAGTCGTCGGGCACGCCCAGAAGGGCAGGATGGTCGCTTGGAAAGGGTGAGATGGGTTGGCCGGAAATTACTCTTTCATTCTTGAAATATTCGAGGGCTTCCCAGGCTAAGACATCGAAAAGGGTGGGGCGAAAGATGGTACTGCCAGCGGCAGTGTCCAATACAGGGCTCCAGATGCGGGCAGGTATTTCCGAGAGAGATTTTTCCTCGTGCAAGGATGCCAGGTAATGAGCCGTTATACTGTCCTCAAAAACAGTAGGACTCCATTCCCTGATGTCTTCTGATGGTTTTTGGTTTGTAGATTGACGGCGGCCCAATTCCCACTGCCTTCGGTTATAATAGGCATAATAGAGGCGGGCTGTTGTCATGTGAAGAACCTGCCGAGCTTCACCATTAACTTCTACAATTAACGCACGCGATTTTTTAATTGCTTCTTCTTCGTAGTTTTCTATATATTGGCTCCATAATGCTATTCTGTAGAGATGCGCTTTTACTATCTGTACATCATTGTGCATTTGCAAAGCTTTATCAAGAATTTGCTCCGCTTGGTCTGCCGCTGCCCTGGGCTGGCCCTCAGCTTTCAAACTGTCCACAATTTGCCAGGCTTTTTCAAAATCGAAAGGACCTCCCTCTGGCCGAGATTGCATTTTGAAAACTGTTAGCGAATAAGCCGCTATGCTGCCACTGAGTAGCAAAGGAATCCATATTTTTTGTCTCATACAATGATTGGAATTACAAATTTTAGGAGAGATTGTTACAAATATCACGCTAAAGTTAAGAAATTATGCAGGTGGCTTTAAATATTTTCAGTTTAAAGGGGTCGATAAGAAATCAATTATGAGTTTTTATGTTTCGCATGGGTGTACTTTTGAAGAAATTTAAATCCCATGAATGTTTACATTTTGTGTGGCCATCCGGATAGCCAATCGCTGTGTGCACACCTTACCCAAATGTATATGCATTGTGCCCTTTTAAAAGGACATAGTGTAAAAGTGCAATATTTAGGGCAAATGCATTTCGATCCCGTTTTGCATCATGGATATAAAGATATTCAATTCCTAGAGCCTGACTTAATTAAGGCGCAGGAAAACATCCTTTGGTGCAATCATTGGGTAATCGTTTATCCTGTGTGGTGGGGTTCCTTACCTGCCTTGCTCAAGGGATTTTTAGACCGTACCCTTCATCCAGGTTTTGCGTTTAAATACAGAGAGAATTCTATCTGGTGGGATAAATTTCTTACCGGGCGTTCGGCTGAACTTATTGCCACCAGCGATGCTCCGGGTTTTTGGCTTAACTGGACCTATCGCGCCAGCGATTTTAAGACACTCAAAACGGCCACTCTTGAATTTTGTGGAGTAAAACCCGTAAAAACACGCCGCATCGATCGTGTGAAACACAAATCGCCTGAAGCCTTGATGCAAGAGATGGAAAGGAGAGTGCTCCAAAAAATAAAAAACCCCTGAGTTTATGAATAGTCAATAGCTTGAATTATCTCTTCACGCAATTTTGGTTGTGTATCCATTTTATTGATTGTAAATCCCCACGCATGCGTTTGATACAACTTTTATTAGTTTGATACAGCTTTTATTAGATAGTAGAAAAATTAGATAAAAATTTACAGGTTTTTAAACCTTGAAATGGGCTTTTGATCTATTTTTGCACACATAAAACTTTTAAAGTTTTTTAAGTTTTCTGTGATTTCTGGGATATGAAAGAAACCATCATCGACAGGGCTTTGCTAATGTTTCGTAAAAGTGGTATCCGCAATGTTACCATGGACAGGGTGGCGGCTGAGATAGGCATTTCGAAGCGGACACTGTATGAGTATTTCCCTTCCAAAGATGCGCTGGTGGAAGCCTGTCTTATCCATGAGCTGGAACGTCGAAAGGTAATGGCTGCTGAAATTCTTTCTTCGAGTCAGCATATCATTGAAATTTATATTCTGTTTATGTGGAATTATGTTTCGGAACTGCGCAAAACCCATCATCTTTTTATGCAGGATATTCGCAGGCTTTACCCAGGTACTTTATGCAAGCAGGCGAGTGAATTCGAGATGCATATCAAGCAAAAAGTAACGGCTTTTGTCCTTCAAGGCCAACGTGAAGGTTTTTTTAGACCTGATGTTGATCCTGATTTGGCAGCGATCGTGCTTTTTCAACAAATACAAATGCTTACCGAAAATGGGGATACCATTTTCCCACCCGAAAAATATCCGCCCTACAAGGTCTTTGCTCATATAGCCATACATTTTATTCGTGGACTGGCAACCCTCGAGGGTTTGAAAATAATTGATCACTTTTATGCTTTACATGCCTTGGAAATGAAGTAAATATAGTTATAAAACTCTAAAACTTTAAATTGAAAGATGATTGGGATGAAGAAAGTTTGTATGATTTTTATGGGGCTGTTGGTAATGCCCTTTATCTCGGTAGGGCAGTCAGATACCCTAAGGCTGGGGCTTCAGGAAGCAGTCAATCGAGCTATAGCATCGAACCTGATGCAAAAGATTTCAGACTTGGAATTGCAAAAGAAGGATGCAAAGATTCGTGAATATATGGCGGCTTTGTATCCTTCTATACAAGCCTCAGGGGCATATACTCGCAACATTAAGAAACCTGTGATCTTTATGCCAGAAGGCTCTCCTTTTGGTCCTACTCTCACCATTGGTAGTGACAATGCTTACAATGGCAGTTTGAGTTTTAGCCTTCCGCTCTTCGCCATGAATATTTATGAAAGCCTAAAATTGGGTAAAGCCGATAAGAAGCTCACCGAAGAGAAAGATCGTGAGAATAAAATAAACCTGGCCGCAACGGTGAAAAATACCTATTACAATTTACTTCTTCTTCAGCAGACGGTTGAGGTTATTCAGCGCAGCTACGACAATGCCCGCCAAAATCTCCATAATATAGAACAGATGAATCTTCGAGGCGTAGTTTCTGACTATGATGTCATCAGGGCTAAGGTTCAAGTAGATAATATTTACCCGAATCTGTTGCAAATAAAAAATGCTTACTTCAATTTAATGAATATTTTTCGTATCATGCTTGATATACCGTTTGAACAATCCTTAGCGCTCGATCAGTCGGCTTTGATGAGCAGCAATGTAGATTCTCTTCCTGAACCTGAGCCCAACTGGATTTCTTCAAATCCTGCCTTACGTCAGCTTGAAGCCACACGCCATATTTTAGGAATTCAAGAAGCCATGGTCAAAACCAATTTTATGCCTCTGCTGATGGCCGTTGGAAATTACACCTATCAGACCCAGGCCAACAGTTTCGATTTTGGTAAGTATAAATGGGTCAACTCGTCCTCCGTGGGTTTACAATTGAATATGCCTCTTTTCAAGGGGTTTGCCATGCGACGCCAGCTCGATCAGGCGCGATTGGGGATAAAGCAATTGGAATATCAGGAGGAATACACACGCCAAAATCTTACTGTTCAAGTTGCTAATGCATTAAATGCAATGAAGACCGCTGCAGCCAAAGTAAAATCTGCTGAAAATAATATTGCTCTAGCCCAAAAAGGATATAAGATTGCCCAAACGCGATACAATACCGGCCAGGCTACTTTGGTAGAGCTCAACGATGCAGATAATGCGCTCATGCAGGCACGCCTCAACCTAATCCAGGCAAGGTTTGATTATTTGAGCGCCCGCACTGATTTTGAAAAACTTACAGGTAGAGATTTTAATTAAAAAAATAGAATTAATATAAAAGTCTATGAAAAAAATATCTTTTAAAGTCTTATCAATGATAATCCTCATGGGTTTCATGGTTTCATGTGGTAACAATGGTAAGGAAAACAAAACTGCAGATGATCAAAAGATCGAACAGGTGGTGGACGTTACCATTCAAAAAGTGGAGAAAATTCAGATAAATAGAGCATTAACTTATCCGGTAAGCATTCAGGCCTTTAAAGAAAACCATTTAGCCCCGGCTACAGCCGGTAGGGTAGAGCGTATATTGGTGGATGTGGGCGACAGGGTAATTGCCGGACAGGTAGTGGCTGAGTTAGACCGTACATCGTATCACCAGGCAAAAATTCAATTCGACAAATTGTCCCTCGACCTTTTGCGAATGGATTCCTTGCTCAAAGTGGGTGCTGTCGCTCGGCAGCAATATGATGCTGTAAAAATGCAATACGACATGGCCAAAGCAAACGTTGACTTTTTGCGCGATAATACTACGTTGCGTTCGCCTATCAATGGAACCATTACGGGCAAATATCTCAATGATGGCGAAATGTTTACCCTAGCTCCTGTCCCCGGTTTAGGTAAACCTGCTATTATTTCTATCATGCAACTCGATAGATTGAAGTTGCTGGTGGGAATTTCTTCCGAATATTTAACCCAAATTAAAGTTGGAACGCCCGTTTCTGTAACCACTGACATTTACCCTGGTAAAAAATTTCAGGCGAGAATAGGGAAGATATATCCCACTGTAGATGAAATGACGAAGAATTTTATGGTTGAGATTTATATGGATAACCCCGGGCAGATGCTCCGACCCGGTATTTTCGCTAGAGCATCCATTAACCTTGGGCTCGATCAAGCCATTTTGGTACCTGCTTTCCTGGTTCAAAAACAGCCGGGTACAGCCGAACGTTTTGTTTTTGTTAACGAAAATGGGGTAGCCCGTCGTAAAAGCGTTGAGCCTGGCGATGTTTTTAATGATAAAATTGAAATCCGCAAAGGTTTATCTGAAGGCGATGAATTGATAGCAACCGGACAAACCCGTTTGCGCGATAGCCTTAAAATTCATGTGGTTTCTTATCTTAAATAAAAATCTGCGTATAATCTTAAAAGGAAATCATTATGAGTCTATATAGCTCTTCCGTAAAAAATCCCATAACTACCTTCATGATCTTCATCGGGGTCATCGTGCTGGGATTATACTCGTTGTATCACCTGGCCATCGATCTCATGCCCGATATGGATATCCCGACGGTAAGCGTTATCACTTTCTATCCGGGAGCCAGTGCCGAAGACATTGAGGTAAATGTAACAAAACCACTTGAAAACCAGCTTAATGCCTTGCAAAACCTCAAAAGAGTCACTTCTCAGAGTAAGGATAATATTTCGTTTATCTCTGTAGAGTTTGAATATGGTACTAACATGGATGAAGCTTCCAACAATATTCGTGATGCCATCAGTTTAGCCGAGAAATTATTGCCAGATGGTTGTGAAAAACCTTCATTGTTTAAGTTCAGCTCGTCTATGATACCCGTTGTCATATATGGTATCAAGGCCAGAGAGAGTTATGCGGCCCTCGAGAAAATCATTGATGAGCAGGTGGTAGAAAGATTGAGCCGCATCGACGGAGTAGGAACGGTTTCTATCCTAGCCAAGCCCATACGTATTGTAGATGTGAGGGTCGATC
Source organism: uncultured Bacteroidales bacterium (assembly GCA_937981455.1). GTDB lineage: Bacteria > Bacteroidota > Bacteroidia > Bacteroidales > TTA-H9 > UBA2030. The sequence continues at coordinate 9,664 of CALJNV010000106.1, forward strand.
CGCGAAGGCTTGATGCATACCGCCTAACCCTGGAGCAGATATCGGCAGCCATCGGGGCAGAAAATATTTCGTTGCCTGCCGGCCGCATCGAGGTAGGTCGTATGGAGTTTCCCGTTCGCACCAATGGAGAATTTCCCAGCAGCGAGGTGGTGAAAAATCTGGTGGTGGCCCGAAACGGTGATAAACTCGTTTATATACGCGATGTAGCCACCGTGAAGGATACCCTTAAACATGTACTGGTAGATGAGCGAATCAACGGACAGGTGGGCGTACGCCTGATGGTGCAAAAGCAAACAGGAGCCAATACCGTTAAAATTGCTCGCCTCGTGAGGGAGCGAATGGCCGAATTGCAAAAAAACCTTCCTCATGATGTGGAAGTAGTTCCCATTCTGGATACCTCTGAATTTATTCAGAGCTCCATCAACAACCTCACCGAAACGCTGCTCTATGCCCTGCTGTTTGTTACCCTCGTTGTTCTTGTATTTCTAGGACGCTGGAGGGCTACCTTCATTATTCTGCTGACCATTCCCGTATCGCTGATAGCTGCCTTCATCTATCTGTATCTTTCGCACAATTCGCTCAATGTAGTGTCGTTGTCGGCTCTGGCCATTGCCATCGGTATGGTGGTCGACGATGCCATCGTGGTCTTGGAGAATATCACCAAGCATTTGGAACGAGGGAGCAGCCCCATGGAGGCAGCAGTGTTTGCCACCCGCGAGGTAGGCCTGGCTGTAGTAGCCAGTACCCTAGTGATTGTGGCTGTGTTTTTCCCGCTTACCCTGGTGGGTGGCATTACGGGCGTGTTTTTCAGGCAACTGGGATGGATCGTTTCCATTACCATCACTGTCTCGGTGCTGGCAGCCCTCTCGCTTACGCCGGCTCTCTCTTCCCTGATTCTGAAAAGCAATCTTTATTATCAGGCCCGGCCCAACCGTTTTCAGGCTGCTGTTACGCGGGTATGGGACAAGGTGGACGAACTCTACGCCCAGCTGCTACAGTGGGCTTTGCGTAATAAAATCAAAGTTCTGGTGAGTGCTTTCTTCATTTTCTTCCTGAGTCTGATGTTGGTGAAATATATTGGAAAAGAATTTACACCGGCACAGGATAACGGACGTATTAATATCAATATGGAATTGCCCCAGGGTATTCGCATCGATGAAACCAGAGCCTTGGCCCGGGATTTTGAAAACCTGGTTCAAAAGAAATATCCGGAAGTAAGAATGATAGCCACCAGCATAGGAACCGACGAGGGAGGCTCGCTGATGAGTGCTTTCCAGAAGGCCGGTTCTTACATAATCAACTTCAATATTAGGTTGGTAAGTGTGGAAAAACGAAACCGTAGCATTTTCGAGATTTCCGACAGTCTGCGCTCCGATATCAGCCGTTATCCCCAGGTGTCTTCATTTTATGTGGACCCAGGAGGTACACGTTCGGCTATGAGTGCGGCCTTTAGCGGAGGCGGGGGAAATAATTTCGATGTCAAGGTGTTTGGTTATAACATCAACGAAACCAATGCTATAGCCCATCAGTTGGCCGACTATATGCGTTCACAGCCCGGTTTTCGCGATGTTACCCTCAGCCGCGATCCCGAACGTCTCGAATTGCAGGTGATACCTGATCGCGAAAAGCTCGCACGCCTCGGCCTCACCACAACTCAGTTGGCTTTTGCCGTCCGCAACCGTGTGTTGGGCTCCACCGCTACCAAATACCGCGAAGAGGGTATTGAATACGATGTGATTGTAAAATACAGTGACGACCACCTGAAAACCGTGGCCGATATTGAGGACATTACCTTCCGTAGTCCTACAGGTGCACTAATAAGGGTGGGCGATGTGGCCCGGGTAGAGCAGCGGTTTACTACTCCTAATATAGAGCACGAAAACAAGGTGCGGGTGGTTAAAATTACCACAGCCCTCAGCGGCATCGACCTGGGAACGGCTACCAATGTAGTAGAACGTAAACTCAAGACCCTCGAGGTTCCCGATGGAGTGTTTGTGGAAATTGGCGGGGCAGCCAAAGATATGGCCGACTCGTTTAAAGACCTGGGTTTGCTTTTCGTGCTCATTCTCATTCTTACCTACCTGGTGATGGCTTCCCAGTTCGAGTCGCTGCGCGAACCTTTTGTCATCATGTTTTCTGTACCCTTTGCTATTACGGGCGTGCTGCTGGCTTTGTTTTTTACCAAAACCACGCTTAGCCTTATCTCCGGCATCGGCATCATCATGCTGATTGGTATTGCTGTAAAGAATTCCATCGTGCTGGTTGATTTTACCAATCTGCTGGTTGAAAGAGGTTACCCGGTCTTCCAGGCCGTGGTGGAGGGAGGTAAGTCGCGTTTGCGACCTATACTTATGACCTCCTTCACTACCCTGCTGGGTATGCTTCCCCTAGCTGTTTTCAAAGGCGAGGGATCGGAAACTTGGCAGCCTTTGGGAATCACCATCATTGGTGGGCTCTTCTTTTCCATGGTCATTTCGTTGATCATTGTTCCTATCATATATAGCTTGTTCGCTCAGGCCCGGGCGCGTCGCGAAGAAAAGCGTCAGGCCATGTTGGCCAAAGCTTAAATTTAATCAATGGAGAAAGTTTCTATGAAAGCAGTTTTTATAGCCTATAATCAGGCCATAAGCGAAAAGGTTGACCAGGCCCTGAAGAATGCCGGTATCCGGGGCTTTAGCAAGTGGCAGGATATGATGGGAGCCGGCTCGCACAACGGCGAACCTCATCTGGGCACCCATACCTGGCCCGCCCTCAATTCGGGCTTGCTCACCATTGTGGACGATGCAAAAGTTGAACCCCTGTTGATGGAAGTCAAAAAAATAAATCAGGTAGCTGAAAGCCAGGGAATTCACGCATTTGTCTGGAATATAGAACAGATGGTATAGTGTAAATGAGCTATTAGGGCTAACTTTGACCCCCCATGGGAAGAAGGCCCTACAAACGTAAAATAGCCCCGGGTATGGTCATCGAGGGTATGCACCCCGACGGCCGTGCTTGGGGTTTCTTTTCAGGACGTAAGGTCTATCTGCCCGACGCCATTCCGGGTGAAACGGCTGATGTGGAGGTAGTGTACGGAAAAGAAGCTTTTCTGGAAGGAATCATCAAACAACTTGTTCATCCGCATCCCCAGCGGGTTGCTCCTTTTTGCCCCCATGCTGGTACTTGTGGAGGTTGTTCCTGGCAACATATTAGTTATTCGGGCCAATTACAACTCAAAAAACAGCTTCTGGCTGAGGTACTTATGCGACGGGAACTTCCACTCGACAAGCTGCAGGATGTAATTCCTTCCGAACCTCATCAGTTTTATCGTAACCGGTTGGAGTTTAGTTTTTCGAATCTGCGTTGGTTTGACGAGTCAGAAGGGCGCATCGATGACCCCAAAGACCGCCTGGCTGTCGGGTTCAATGCTCGGGGCCTCTATGGAAGGGTAATCGACATCAAGCAATGCTATCTGGCTAATCCTGCATTTGTTGATATTGCACAGAGAATTAAGCAATCTGTCATTGATGAGGGTATATCCTTTTTTGATTTCAAGACGGGCGAAGGCAAGCTCAGAAGTCTCGAACTACGAACCACTTCCTTAGGCCAGATACAAGCACTGGTAGGTTTTGCGGAAAATCCATTGGAGAAAGAGATGCGATGGCTTCAAACGCTTGTTAAGGAAATTTCAAACATTCAATCATGGTATTACCTCGTTTGGAACCATCCTTTTCGTGCAGATTTTCCTGTCGAAATAGAGCATGTTCGCGGGGATGCATTTCTTTATGAAAATTATAATGGCTTGACCTTTCGGTACAGTGCATCAGGGTTCTCGCAGGCCAACCTTTTTCTGGCACCCATCCTGTTTCAATTTGTCAGTAATCAGGCAGCAGTTGAGCCCGGTATGCATGTCTACGATCTGTACTGCGGAAATGGCGTGATAGGAATTCATCTGGCCGCACGGGGTGCTATAGTTACAGGTATAGAAGCCCATGCCGCAGCCATAGATGATGCCAGAGAAAATGCTCGAATAAATGGATTGAACCAATGTGAGTTTATTCAAGGTGATGTTCTTTCTACTTTTAATCCGGATTTTATCCAGACCCATGGAAAGCCCGATATCTTAATATTAGACCCCCCGCGCTCAGGCACACTCAAAGAAATACTGAAAAATATAATTTATTCTGGGGTTCCTCTTGTTATATATGTCAGTTGCAATCCAATGGCTCTTGCCCGTGATTTGCAAATGTTAATGCCTTATTATTTCATCGATGCAATTCAACCTTTCGATATGTTTCCGCATACCCCTCACATCGAAACGGTTGTAGTATTGAAAAAATTTTCTCATTAAGCACAGATAAATAGAACCTTCCTCTTCTTTCGGTCTTGTTATGTGCGGAAAGCCTGACTTTACTCAGATTTATTTTTTTGATGAATCATTGTTTAACTCAGATATATAAATTACGCAAGCAAGGATGGAGCTTTTGAATTATCAATTTTCTCTGACCTCATAGACTTGTTTTGATTTGAGCCTACTATAGAGTCTCAAAAGGGTCGATCCTTTATTGTGTTCAGAAAAGTAAATGAATAATACTTTTAATGTTTTTAGATAAAAGACAAATTTTTGATGGATAAATACCCCAAAAAAAGAGTTTAGAGTAGCAACTTTGCATGAGGAGTTTCTTGTTTTTTCTCACGAGCGATTTTAAAAAATCGCGCAAGTTGTTTTAATTTCTGAAGCAATAATACTTTTTTGCTGAAAATGATTGGGATAATCTTAATTAATAGAATTTTTGGCAAGAATTCTAAAAAATGTTGGTCGATTCAATAAATTATTGTAATATTGCAATATTGCAAAATTTAAATAATCATGGGTGCAATCAAATCTGGAATTTATACTGAACAACAAGAAATTATGGCTGAAATAGCACGAGCTTTAGGGCATCCAGCTCGAATAAGAATTTTGGAGGAATTGGCTGAGCAGAAAAGCTGTAGGTGTGGACAACTTGCTGAGATCGTGGGTTTATCTCAACCTACTATGTCGCAACATCTCAAGGAATTAAAGCAGGTGGGGCTTATCAAAGGCAGCATCGATTCCAATCGATCATGTTACTGCCTTTCAAATGATAAGCTGAAGGATTTCATCAACTTTCTTGAGCAACTCAAGAACACAGGACGACAAATGGAATGTTGTTAAAATTAAATTTCAATCAAAAAACCATTATTATTATGATTCTCGAAATATTTGAGCCTTCTATGTGTTGTGAAAGTGGAATTTGTGGTCCAGCCCCTGACAAAGCTTTATTGGATTTACAAAACCTTTTATTACTGGTTAAAAAGGTGGGTGTAGAAGTTAGACGGTATGCCATTAATCAAGTTCCATTGGCATTTGTTCAAAACCCAATAGTTAGTAATTTTATAAAGTCCAATGGGCCGGCTAAATTGCCCCTTGTATTGTTGGATGGGCAGATTATTAAAATTCAGGGGTATCCATCACTTGACGAACTTCGAGAAAAAATTCCAGCGCTCAGTAATATAAAACCCGATACGCAAATTTTGGGTATTTTCAGTTAAATCTTGTACAGCTATGGGTCAACAATCAATCAAAGTCGAAATTTTTACCATACCTCAGGCAGCTTGCGACATTAACAAGGCAAACTGGCAACAAGTTGCACAGATGGTTACCAGGCAAATCAAATCCAAATTTGGAGAGGTTGTTACTATCGCTCACATAGAATTCATGTCCCCCGAATGGTTTGTGCATGAAGGTGCACAAAAAAAACTTGAATCGGGGGAACTGACTTTTCCTTTTGTGCTGGTTGATGGCGAGGTTGTTTGTGCGGAGAATAAAATTAACCTCTCAAAAATTAAGAATTTTATTGACCAAAAATTAAGAGCGCTCCTTGCTTAATTCTTATTATGTCAAGAATATCCACAAAAGATAAAGAAAAGCCGTTCATATTAATTGGAGCTGCCATATTGGGTATCTTAATTCAAAACTTGTTTAAAATTGATTTACCTTGGATGTCCTATGTGGTAGAAATGGGTGTTTTTTTAGTGATACTGGCTGTCATGCTTCCAGTGGAGATTAAAGATGTTGGAAGTGCTTTTAGGAAAGTGAAACCTACCTTTTTGGTTATTTTTATTAATTTTATTTTTATTCCAGTTTTTTCTTGGTTAATGGGTTGGCTTATACTAAAAGCTTACCCTGATTTTTGGGTAGGTGCCATTCTTTATACTCTTACACCGTGTATTGGTTGGTATTTAATATTCACTGATCTTGCAGAAGGAAACGTGGCTTGGGGAATTTCCTTATTACCCTGGAATATAATGCTTCAAATTATTTTAATGCCGTTTTACCTTCATTTCCTTATCGGTAAGGTTGTTCTAATTGATTTTATAACATTGGCCAAAAGTGTTGTGCTCTTTCTGATGGCCCCATTTATACTTGGTTTTCTAATTCAGAAATATGTTATTAGGAAAAAGGGCAGAGATTATTTTTTCAACCCATTCAAATCAGTCGTAGGTGAATTTAAATTATGGGCACTCGCTGTTGTTATTTTGAGTATGTTCATTTCACAAAAACCCCTCTCACTCTCTGAGATAAATCATGTTGGATTATTAATCATTTTTTTGATAGCTTTTTTTCTTGTGCTTTTTGTTATCGCTTTATTCATTGGGAGATTGTTCAACCTGAGTTATGCCGATACTGTTACGCTGTCATTTACAACAACAGCTAGAAACTCCGAAGCAGTCATCGGTGTCGCCTTTGCAGCTTTTCCAGGCCACCCATTGGTCTATATGGCAATAATTATGGGGCCAATCATTGAACTCCCCGTGCTCTTATTTGTCGCCAAAATTTTACCTCGTTTTAAACCATGGTTAAACTCTAATATAAACCTTATTAAATAAGCTTGACATGCCACAATATATTTTTTTTTCTGGTAAGGGAGGAGTAGGTAAAACCACTTTATCAGCAGTAACATCAGTTTATTATTCTAGCACAGGGAAACGTACTTTGCTTGTATCAACCGATCCGGCAGGTAATCTTGGTGATATATTTGAATGTGAAGTTGGGGTAGAACCCTTT
>CALJNV010000107.1 GCA_937981455.1 uncultured Bacteroidales bacterium
GTTTTATTTGCTAATTGATTTTTTTTTTTAAAGAAGCCTGTGATGATTTCGAAAATAACTTCAGGTTCTTCTAAACGCCCCGCGCCACAGAGACCAGAGGCAAGTTCTCCAGTTTGTGGTGCTATCATCGTATGCCCATAGTCCTGTAACTTCTGGATATTAGACTGAGTGGATGGGTGGTTAAACATGTCCACATCCATTGCCGGAGCGAAAAAAACCGGGCATTTTGCGGCTAAATAGGTAGCGATCAAAAGATTATCTGCCAAACCATTAACCATCTTGGCCAACGTGTTGGCTGTGGCGGGGGCTATTAGCATCAAATCGGCCCAATAGCCAAGGTCTACATGGCTGTTCCATAACCCATTTTCAGGATTGAAGGGTTTAATGAGTACGGGCCGGTGCGAAAGTGTGCTTAAAGTTAGCGGGGTTACAAAATCGCAGGCCGAAGGGGTCATTATCACCTGAAGTTCAGCGCCTTCTTTCATGAGCAAGCGCACTAAATAAGGTATCTTGTAGGCAGCAATGCTACCGGTTATGCCAATGATGATTTTTTTCCCCTTCAGCATGCTGGTATTCGATTCTGATTATAGGTTGTCACCTTCCATGGGGTAACGCCAAGACACCTTTCCATTCAAAAATTCTGCAATGGCTAATAATGTAGGCTTAGGAAATGTCTCATACTTTTTCGACCACTCTATTTGATCGAAGTTCTCGTTCACTTCTTCCAGGGTTTCAGAAACTGTTTGAAATTGTTTGATTTCATCCTGTAATGTGCCTCTTAGCTCTTCGTTAATCTGGTTAGCCCTTTTTGAAAGAATAACCACGGTCTCATAAATGTTGCCTGTTGGTTTGTCAAATTCACCAATACGCCGGGTTATTGCTGTTGTGTCGGCTTTCAGCTTTTTGTATTTTACAATGTAATCCATCTTTATTTTGTTGATTTTAAGTTGAACTTTTCATTCGAGTTACTTTGAAAGAGTATTCCACCAACGATTGCAGCTCTTTAAGCTTTCTACTTTCAGGGTAAAGCGCCTTGAAGTCGTTGAATGCATTGATGGCTGCCTGATGTCTTTCTAACTTTTTTTCTGGAACACTGCGTTCGGCATAATAGTACCACGATTTTACCACATAATACATCACTTGTTCAGCGTACCGGGTGTCGGGATAGTCTTTCAGCAGGTTTTGAAACGAAACAATGGCAGCTTGAAATTCATCCATTTTGTAATACAGCATGGCATTGTTGAAGGCTTTTTCTTCCAGTTTGAACCTGAGTTTATCCATGAGCTCATTGGCACGATTTACCCTATCGCTTTTGGGGTAGCGGTTAATGAAAAGCTGGAAATCTCTAATGGCATCGTTTGTGCTGGTTTGGTCGAGGTAAGAGGGCGGAGAATTGAGATATGAGCAATACGCACTCATGAACAAACATTCCTCGGCGTATCGACTGTTGGGAAAATTATCAGTAAATCGCTTAAAATAATAGCCGGCCAGCAGGTAATCTTTTTGGTAATAATATGCGTAGGCATAATAGTAGGCTATTTTCTCTTCCTTGCTGGTACCTCTGAAAAAGGGATTGATTTGATCGAAGAGTTGCAAGGCTCGGTAATAATCTTTACTCTCGTAATAAGCAATAGCGGCCTCGTATTTGAGATCGTTGTCGGTACTTTTATAGATTTTTTGATATTTCGAACAACCACTCAATACAGTGATTGCCAATACTGTAGATAAAAATACCTGTCTTGTTTTTTGCATAGTGCAAAGATAGGGAAAATGTGGGGATAATGAATGTTAATCCCCTAAACGAGGGAAAAAGCAATAAAGTATTAATGATGGAAAGGAGATTTTTAAATTTTAAGGGAATATTGAATTGCAAAAACACGTGGTGGAGCGACATCAGCGGGCCGGGTCATATATTCTCGATTGAAGAGGTTATTGATAATCAATGAGAATCGACTATTTTTAAGTAGATCAATGGAAAGCCGAAGGTTGACGACAAAATCTCCTGTGTTGTGTTTTTGGCGGTATTCTTTCAGTCCAGGCACTATTACGGCATATGCTACCCCATTGGGAAATCTCAAGGAGTCCTCAAAGGCTTTGTCGATGTTAATCATGGGGCTGTGCCAATCGAAGGTGAACCCTGCTGATAGTTTTTTCCAGCCTACATCGGCTACCCATTTGGCCGAATGATAAAACCTATATTTCAAAATGTTTTTATCTGTACTGGCAGTGTTTTGTTCAGGGGGTCTTTTGTCAAAATCGGGATCCGTAGGATTTGTGTAGGTATAACCGCCACTTAGCCGGTAATCTAGATTGCCTTTTTTGCCCATGGCCGTAAGAGTAATTTCGAAACCCGTAATTCGTGCTTTTGAAATATTTTCAGCCTTAAACCCTGTATATTTGAAAAAGTCGAGCAAGGTAGGGTTTACAAGGGAATCGGGATAGAATTGTCCAAAGGTAAATTCTATCATGTTGCGGTATTCGGTGAGAAAAAAGGCTGCATCGATGTAGCCATTAAGAGTTTCATAGTGAAAACCCTGCTTGAGGCCTACTTCTGCATTCCAACCTTTTTCGGCTTTCAGTCCCGGGTTGGGGAAAATACGTAAGGCCCCTATTTGGGTGGCTGCATACTTTTCGGCTATGGATGGATATCGGTAGCCTTGTCCCAGGCTTGCCCTTAAAAAGGTTGCCGTGTTGGCCTGATAATTCAAACCCGTTCGGATTAAGGGCCGTGAATCATCAGTGTTACGGTTCACTCTGTAAAGTTCGTAACGCGCGCCTAACGTCAGGCGAAGTCGGCCCAACTTTTGTTCTCCTTGAACATAAAAGGCATGATTGCTTGCAGAATGTTTTTGCCTTCCGAAAAAGGTCGAATTGGAGGTCACGTATTGCGTAGAAAGGCCTGCCACCAGATTGAAGTTATTATTGAAATTTTTATAATATTGATATTCGGAAAAATAGGTGTTATCATAGGTGTGCGAAAGGGTATCATTTTGATAGGTAACGCTGAAAAATCTCCCTCTGAGCGAGTGGCGTTCGCTGGGATTAGGAATGTAAACCACAAAGGGGTCAAGGTTGAGACGGGTGTTGTCAAAGCGTTGGTCAAAATTGTTAGCTGGGCGATAAACCCCATCGTGGCCGTTGAGCCAGATAAGAAAATTTCCTCCTTGGCTTCGCATATAATTGCCATTGATACCCGCAGAAAGTCCTTGAATTTTGGGGAAACGATAGCGTGTGTTGATTGAAATGCGAGCAAATTGTTCGGTTTCATTTTCGCGATAGCCTTGGTCTGATTGCAGTGTAATGCCAGCGGTGATGTCGAAAGGGCCTGCCATTCTGGTATGGTTAAAGCGCATACCGGAATAAGTGGGATTGCGCATACCCCACCATTTTATTTCAGAACGAGCGGGATTGCCATAGATACCGCTGAATAGGCTGATGTGAGTCTCAGGTTTTTCATGGGGATAGGCCGTTCGTATGTTTATAACTCCGTTGAGGGCAGAACTTCCATAAAGCGCCGATGATGCCCCTTTAATTACTTCCATACTGCTGATGTTTTCGATAGGTAGGAAGTTCCACTTGGCCTCTGAACTGGCCCCGGTGAGAAATGGCAATTCATCGAGCATGAGCAAAACACGGCTTCCTACTCCATAAGAATATCCATTTCCTCCTCGAATGCTGGCCTGGTCATCAAGAATCATGACACCGGGTACTTGCTGAGCCGCTTCTTCAATGCTGAGGGTATGTGTGTTTTCAATTTGGCTTGCATCCACTACATCCATCGATACGATGACATCAGATAAACGCTGATCATAGCGCGATGCCGAAATCACTATCTCATTGAGTAATTCTATTCGGGGCTCCAGTTTAATATTTAACGTTAGGGTTTCGCCCGGCTCCAGTTCTAGGGATTTTATTACTTTATTATATCCAACGATACTAAAAGTTATTTTAATCTTTCCTGCATCGAGTTGCAATTTATAGTTGCCTTCAAGGTCGGTTACGGTGCCGGAGTTTTTTACAGCCACAACATTGACGCCAGGCATGGGCTCGCCTGTAATGGCATCGAAAACTCTTCCTTTTATCAGCGCTTTCTGTGCCGTAGCGCTAATGATTACCATGATGAGCAGGCTTGCTACAAGAAATTTTTTCATGAGTGCTCTGCTAAAATAATATCCGCTGAACAAACTTTTGGGTTCCAGTCCTATCTCTCAATACAAACAAGTAAACGCCTTGAGTTATTTTTCCAGCTGTGAGCGAGAATTGATTTTCACCGGTTTTTAAGTTAACAAATTGTGAGAATATTTCTTTTCCTTCCATATTAAACAGTTGCAACAGATAATGGCCTGCGCTGGGGCTTCTTAATACTATATCCAGAGACCCAGAGGTTTCGGAGTGTCGTACCGTAAAATGGGCTTGGGGAGTGGGTTCATCCAATCCATAATGTGTAGAATCTAAAATTTTAATGGAATAAAAGGTTATGTTGTAGGGAAAGGGCAGGTTGGAAATGTATCCAACTACATGGAATACAAGAGGATATTCGCCTACTTGCGATTTGGATGGGGTTCCCGAGATGAGGGCACATCCTTTAGTTCCTCCAGGCCAAAAACCTGATGGACGACTGGGTAAAAATTGAAATCCTTCGGGGAGCCCTTCCACTCCTGTAACCCCAATACTATCTATGGGTAATAGGGGGAGAGGTGGAATTAAGGTATCGGCCGGCACCACAACTGTAATGGTTAGGTTATAAGGGTAGGTGGCTACCGCAGGTGGAAATCCTGCCGCACTATCAGGATAAATACCGGGTTTTGTTATGTATGGATCAGGTGTACACTGGGCATAAAGTCCCTCTTTCAATAGGGTTACTAAAAAAATGAAAAGTAAGGTCAACAGTCTTTTCATGATGTGGATGATTTGGTTTCTCAACAAAATTAAAACAATTCAAGAATTTTTGAGTCAAATGCGGCTAGATTAAATATTTATAGAATCTGTGAAAAAT
>CALJNV010000108.1 GCA_937981455.1 uncultured Bacteroidales bacterium
GGATTGAGTAGGTCCTGTGTCTGTTCACCCCCTCAATGAAGCAATGGATAAGCACTAAAACAAGGGTCAACCCCACTTACATCAACCAAGGGCCAGAGACTTACGAAAATACAACCAAGAACATTTTAAAAAATTAAATAAACAATACTATTTATTCACCCAAAAAACACGGAACTATGAAAACGAAAAAACTCCCCACATTTGTCATGCTAATGGTGCTAGCTTTACTCGCTTCACCTTCATTTGCACAAAAAGGATTCAACCTGAGCTTTTTTGGAATAGGACAAAACGCCTGGATCTTTAATTCGGATGATAGCAATAATGATGCACTGTCTTACAAAGCTTACATTCATCCAGCTGTAGGACTGGGTGCAGGATACAACTTGACCGATAATGCGGGTTTAGGCCTCGATGTCATCTATTCCTTCCAAGGCAGAAAACAAGAGCTAAATGGGATAGAAACCCGTTATAAGCTCGATTATCTGAAGGTGCCCCTGTACTTCCACTTTAATACCCAACCCGCTGCAAAATGGATGTTTTCGGCCAATGTCGGTCCTCAGATGAATATTCTTACTACAGCTAAAATGCTGGATGCCAACGACAACGAGATAGATTTAAAAGATCAGGAAGTTTATGAAGACTTCACCGTTGGAGCCTTTGCAAGCGCCGGTGCTGAATACAAACTTACCAACAACCTTAATTTATTCGCTTTGGCCCGCTTCGACATGGACTTCACCAATGCAGAAAATGAAGACGTTACTGGTTACAACCCAGACAGAGCTAATTCATACAATAGTACACTAGGTTTACAACTGGGTTTGCGCTACAAACTGGGTAAATAAATCCACATCAAGAAGCCCATCCGGTTCATGCATCCGGTTTATCAAAAGCAGGTTAGCAGGCTTCATTGAGTGTTTTGGTTGATGTGGCAGCCTCGGAATTCCGAGGCTGTTTTTCTTGAGACCTAAACCAATTATAAATCCAAAGCCAAAATATTATAGAAAAAGAAGGATGCAAGCTTCTTGTTCTATAAAAATTGCCGAATAGTTTTCAACAACACATCCTTGTGAATGGGTTTGGGAATATAGGCGTTGCAACCAGCATCCAAGGCTTTCTGACGATCGCCACTAAGGGCATAGGCTGTTTGAGCAATTATAGGAATATCTGGATTTAATGCTCTAATCTGACGGGTTGCCTCGTAGCCTCCCATACCAGGCATTTTGAAATCCATCAATATCATTTGAATGCCTTGGTTATTTTTGAATATTTCAATAGCTTCTTCCCCGGTCCTTGCCCTTAATACACCAAAATTTTCTTTTTCAAGGACGGTTTGTAAAAACAAAAAACTGAATTCGTCGTCTTCAACAACCAGCACAACCATAGGAGGATGGCTCTCTCCATTTAAATTCATATTTTTAAAATTACATTCCCCACAAAAGTAATCATAAATCGTACAGCGTGTTTACCCTCTAACCAACACAACTCTTTTAAAAAATTGATAATGAACATTATGCGTTAAAAAAAAAGCTGCCCTCACAGCAGCTTTTCTTAATTTTGAGCCGGTGGACGGACTCGAACCGCCGACCAGCTGATTACAAATCAGCTGCTCTACCAACTGAGCTACACCGGCTAAAGACACTGCAAAAGTACAATTTTTTTTTGACCCTGCAAGATTTAAAATATCAAATCATTATTTAACCATATAGTTAATTTGTCAACCTTTTAGGGAAATTTTTTTCTGTATTTTTGCGCTACGAAATGGAAACATTATCAAAAATCAACCTAATTAACAAACTAATTTGGAGAATATGACATTCCGAATTGTAGTGCTGGCGAAACAGGTACCCGATACCCGAAATGTAGGGAAAGATGCGATGAAAGCCGATGGAACCGTAAACCGCGCGGCATTGCCGGCCATTTTCAACCCTGAGGATCTCAATGCCCTTGAAATGGCATTGCGAATGAAAGATAATATTGCTGGTGCAGAGGTGATTGTAGTAAGCATGGGACCAGGTCGAGCAGCCGAAATCATACGAGAGGCTATGTATAGAGGAGCCGACAGGGGGTATTTAGTCACCGACCGCAAATTTGCTGGGAGCGATACCCTGGCTACATCATACGCGCTTTCTTTGGCAGTAAAAAAGCTTGAACCCTATCAAATATTGATAGCCGGTAGACAAGCCATAGATGGAGATACAGCCCAGGTAGGGCCTCAAACGGCCGAAAAGCTAGGTCTACCCCAGATTACCTATGCCGAAGAACTCCTTTCGATTGACAAACAAAATGTTATTATTCGCCGACGCCTAGAAAGAGGTGTAGAGACCGTCAAATCTCCCCTACCCGTATGTATTACCGTGCATGGTTCGGCACCCGCCTGCAGACCCCGCAATGCCAAATTGGTGATGAAATATAAGCATGCCCGCACCACCACTGAATTACAAGAAGAAACCCGCGATTATACCGAGTTACTTCACGAACGCCCCTGGTTGCACATCCAAGAATGGTCGGTTGAAGATCTCAAAGCCGAAACCGATAAATTGGGTCTGGCGGGTTCTCCCACCAAGGTAAAGAAAATTGATAATGTTGTTTTACAGCACAAAGAATCCAAAGTGCTTACTGCTTCCGACAACGATATCGACTGGCTAATGAAAGAACTGATTTCAAGCCATATCATTGGTTAATTTATCATCAAATCAAAAAATCAAGCAACCGTGAATAACGTATTTGTTTATTGCGAAATAAGCGAAGAGGGCCATGTAGCAGAGGTTAGCCTTGAGCTGCTTAGCAAAGGGCGAAAACTTGCCCATGAATTGGGCGTAAAGCTTGAGGCTATCGCCATAGGTTCAAAAATTCAACATGTGAGTCAGGAAATCTTTCCCTTTGGCGTAGATGTTTTGCACATAGCTGATGATTCCCGATTAAGTCCCTATCGTACACTACCCCACGCATCCATAGTTATTGGCCTTTTTCAAGAAAAACAACCCGAAATTGTGCTTTTTGGGGCTACATCCATCGGTCGCGACCTTGCCCCACGAGTAGCTTCAGCTTTACGATGTGGGCTTACAGCCGATTGTACCGCCTTAGAAATTGGAGACCATACAGAACCCAAAACCGGTAAGGAATATAAAAACCTTCTCTATCAAATAAGGCCCGCCTTTGGGGGGAATATTATTGCCACCATTATCAATCCCGATACACGCCCTCAAATGGCTACTGTAAGGGAGGGTGTAATGAAAAAAGAAATCTTTTCGCCCGATTACATAGGCGTGGTTGAGAAGCTGGATGTCAATGCATATCTTAAAGAAACCGATTTTGTGGTTGAAATCCTTGAAAGGCATATTGAACCTCAAAAGCTGAACATCAAAAATGCACAAATCATTGTAGCAGGAGGATATGGTGTGGGCACGCCTGAAAATTTCAAACTGCTTTATGAATTGGCCGATGTAATTGGAGCCCAAGTAGGCGCCTCGAGAGCAGCTGTGGATGCAGGTCTTGCAGATCATGAACGCCAGATTGGACAAACAGGGGTAACCGTAAGGCCCAAATTATATATCGCCTGTGGAATATCCGGGGCAGTACAACATAGGGCGGGTATGGACCAAAGTGCTCAGATTATCTCTATTAACAAAGATCCCAATGCTCCCATCAACCAGATTGCGGATTATGTTATCATAGGAGACGTGGCTGAAGTGCTACCCAAAATGATAAAATATTACAAACAAAATTCAAAGTAAAACACTGATTACCATGGCTAATTACTATACTGACAATCCTTCGCTTAAATTTCAACTCAACCACCCCCTGATGGAAAAAATTGTAAAACTCAGGGAACTCAATTATAGCGATCGGGAAAAATTCGATTATGCACCGGTTGATTTTGAAGATGCCATCGATTCATACGACAAAGTATTAGAGATTGTCGGAGAAATTTGTGGCGAGATTGTGGCTCCGAATGCTGACCATGTGGACAAGGAAGGACCAAAGATTGTTAACAACGAGGTAGTGTATGCCAGGGGCACACAAGAGAACCTTGAGGCTCTGCGCAAAGCCGGGCTTATTGGTATGTCTTTACCCAGACAATACGGAGGCCTGAATTTTTCAATGATTCCTTATGTGATGGCCGCTGAAATTGTATCGAGGGCCGATGCAGGTTTTGCCAACATCTGGGGTTTGCAAGACTGTGCCGAAACCATCCACGAATTTGCCTCAGAAGAAATTAAGAATGAATACCTACCTCGCTTTCCCCAAGGAGCCACGGCAGCTATGGATCTCACAGAACCCGACGCAGGAAGTGATCTTCAGGCCGTTCAGTTAAAAGCTACCCCCGACCCCGATGGAAAAACCTGGAGACTGAATGGCGTAAAACGTTTTATTACCAATGGCGACGCCGATATTTCACTGGTATTAGCCCGGTCTGAAGAAGGCACTACCGATGCCCGAGGACTCTCTCTTTTTCTCTATGATCGCACTTCGAAAGCTGTAACCATACGCCGTATTGAGAATAAATTGGGCATCAAAGGCTCCCCCACTTGCGAATTGGTATTCAACAATGCTCCAGCTCTTCTTGTCGGCGATAGGAAAATGGGTCTGATAAAATATGTAATGTCTCTCATGAATTCGGCTCGTTTGGGTGTTGGCGCTCAATCGGTTGGAATTGCGGAGGCGGCTTACCGCGAAGCCCTCAAATATGCCTATGAACGCGAACAATTTGGCAAAGCTATTATCAATTATCCCGCTGTTTACGAAATGATTACATGGATGAAAGTACGCATCGACGCCATGAGAGCCTTGCTGTATGAAACAACTCGCTTCGTGGATATGTACAAATCGTATAACCTTGTGGCCGAGCAACGCAAACTGGACGCTGAAGAGCGAAACGAACAAAAAAACTTCCAGAAATTGGCTGACATGTATACTCCTCTGCTTAAGCTCACTGCCAGCGAATATTGCAACCAGATTGCATACGATGCCCTTCAAATTCATGGCGGTACAGGATTCATGAAAGATTTTCCCATCGAGCGCATTTATCGCGATGCTCGAATTACCAGTATTTACGAAGGAACCAGCCAATTGCAAGTTGTAGCTGCCATTCGCGGCGTTACCACGGGTATTTTCCTGAAAGCCATGCAAGATTATGAAGCCCATCCCGTAATGCCCGAATTGGAACATTTACGTAAAACCCTTGTGGAAATGACCGCAGTTTATGAGGAAGCCGTTCAATGGGTTGAAAGTCAAAATAATACAGAGCTGCTTGACTTCCACGCACGTCGCCTCGTCGAAATGGCAGCCAATATCATTATGGGCTATGTGTTGCTTATCGATGCACAGCGCAGCGACGATTTTATTAAATCTTCTGAAGTATTTATCATCAGAGCTCAAGCCGATAATCAACAAAAAGCGATTTTCATCAGAAATTTTGACCCACGTCAACTGGGTAACTATAAAGTTTTTATACCTTAGCAGTCTGAATCAAAACAGCCTGCACATGTTTTTGAAATTACAAATTGGTTTGATGGGCCTGGTTTATGGGAAATACAGCATTCAATACATTGAGTTTTTTCGCAAGCGAAATCTTCAACCCAATATCAGGCCCTGCCTCAAAGATCATTTTAATACTCACTTTTTCCCTTTCTACAAGAGAATTGCCGAAGCACCTTTGGTGAAGACCAGAGTAACAATTCAGTTCAATGATTCTCCCTTTGGTTGTGCACGGAAAAATTGTTCTTTACTAAAACAAAAACCCGATACCTTCAGCGCATATCGAATCGGCAAAAATGTATTGTCAGCCTATGGTTTTTTAGGCTGGAGCTATGGCACCCAGCATAAAGAAAAAGCTTTTTTTCTGAATGACCGGCTCGTACTTGGCGAAATAAGCTTTTCTTTGCATAAAACACAAAAGCCAGATATTGAGAAAATCTACTCAGAATTGGCGCGTAAATACCAAGTAGAATTGCCCGATACCTCCAAAGGATTCTATCTTGAGGACCCAGCAGATTCGCTCATTTTTTGTCACAACAATGGATTTGAACTGATTTTAAGTTATTTCAATCCCAATGTAAATGGAATTTTGCAAGCCATGGAACAATGGTTTCAAAAACCTTTGAAAGCTGAACAGGGAAAAGAAACCCAGATTAAACTCTAAATGTTTTACCCCCCAAAATAAAAAGAATAATCACGCAGATTTTTGTAATTTAGGTATGAACCCATCCATTATTAAACCTCAAAAGCATATCATAATGAGAAGTAAAATTGTAGCGGGAAACTGGAAAATGAACCTTACATTTCAGGAGGCTGAAGAGTTATTGTCAGATCTTGCTGACAGGTTAGAAAAAATCGAATTAAAAGACACAGAAGTGGTGGTTTGTCCTCCTTTCCCATACCTTGAAATGGCATTAGACATAGCCGGGGAATCCGTGTTCTCGGTGGGGTGCCAGAATTTGAGTGAATATGAAAAAGGCGCCTACACGGGAGAAGTTTCGGCCCAAATGTTGGCCTCAATGGATGTTGATTATTGTATTATCGGTCACTCTGAAAGAAGAAAATATTTTGGAGAAACCGATGAAATAATTGCCAAGAAATTAGACCAAGCCATACGTCATGAATTCATTCCCATTGTATGTGTAGGCGAATTATTAAGCGAACGAGAAGCCGGGAAACACTTTGATGTGGTAAGAGAGCAAATGGAAAAAGGTTTATTCTTTCTCTCGGAAGATGAATTTAGCAATGTAATTATCGCTTACGAACCCGTGTGGGCTATTGGTACTGGGGTCAACGCTACACCGGAACAAGCCCAAGAGATGCATGCTTTCATCAGGCAGCTTATCGAATCGCGTTATGGGAAAGACATTTCGGAGGAAACTCCCGTTTTATATGGTGGAAGCTGCAATTCTACAAATGCTCCTGAAATTTTTGCCCAGCCTGATGTGGATGGCGG
This sequence comes from uncultured Bacteroidales bacterium, assembly GCA_937981455.1. Lineage (GTDB taxonomy): Bacteria > Bacteroidota > Bacteroidia > Bacteroidales > TTA-H9 > UBA2030. Next base: position 6,935 of record CALJNV010000108.1, read on the forward strand.
GCTTATTGGAGGTGCAAGCCTCAAAGCCGAAGAATTTGTCAAAATTGTTGAAGCAGCTGTCAACAAACATTAGTTAATCAATGAAATATTCGGAAATCCGTTTTAAAATAAATCCCGAGGGCGGCGAAGGCGAAATGCTTGCCGCCCTTTTGGCAGAAATAGGTTACGAGGGATTGGTTGAAGAAAACGATACCCTAACCGCCTACATTGACGAGCATGAATATAATGAAGGCCTTTTGAAAGAAACATTGGTTCTTTATGGTATCAACCTACCTTTTGAAAAAAATACTCTACAGGAACAGAACTGGAATGAAGTGTGGGAAAGCCAGTTTCAACCAGTGATGATTTCAAACTTAATTTATGTAAGAGCCCCTTTTCATCCCCCCAGGCCTGATCTTGAATATGAGTTAATTATTGAACCTCGTATGTCATTTGGCACTGCTCATCATGAGACTACATCGCTTATGCTAGAATATATGCTTGAGTTTCCTTTGCGAAATCGTTCCTTGCTTGATATGGGCTGTGGAACAGGCATTCTTGCAATTATGGCTGCCAAATTAGGCGCTGCACCTATAGTAGCCATCGACAACGACGATTGGGCTGTGTCCAATGCCAAAGACAATATTTTAATGAACAATACTCCAGCGATAAACGTGCAGAAAGGTGATGCTAAAACACTGTCTGGCTTGAAACCTTTCGATTATATATTGGCCAACATCAACCGAAATATATTGCTTCACGACATGAAAGACTACATTAGGGTGCTAATTCCTGGAGGTATTCTTCTTCTCAGTGGATTTTATAGCAACGACCTTCTAGTCATCGAACAGGCTGCATCTCAGCTGGGCCTTTCAAAGTTATCTTTCAAAGAAAAAAACAATTGGGTGGCTGCTGCATTTAAAAACAATCCATAAAAGATTTATGGAGCTATTATAGATTGCATTAATTTAGAAGTCAAAAAGGGTTATGAAAAGAATCTTTCCTCAGGGGTTTCTCTTATTCGTTGCAATATTAACCCCTATTTTCCTGCAAGCCCAGGAGGCTGCAGAAATTTTTTGGCTCCGCACCGATGGCCTTTTTGCCAGAATAGAAATTAGAGATAAAGACAAAAAAATAATTTTTTCTGGGCCAGAATTCGTTAACGAGACAAAAAACCAGTGGAAGCGAATCGCGGCTCTTGAGGGAAAAGAAAAAGCAGTGGATGCTATCATTGAAAAAATGTTGGGACGCAGGCTGAGGCCTTTTGAACACATCGCTCCCTTTTTTCGCACCCTCTTACGATTTTCTTCGAATACTACAAATGATGAACAGGTAGATGCCTTTCTTCAAAGCATAAACCACCTACTCGACCAGCCTGGCAGCCCTCGATTAAATGAGTATTTTACGGTGATTGATGCCATTTTGAAAGACTCTGTACTTTCTACCTATAAAAGCGTTACGTGGAAAGCCAGCAGACCCCTTTTCGAAATAGTAAATTGTCCCTCCCCTGAATTC
>CALJNV010000109.1 GCA_937981455.1 uncultured Bacteroidales bacterium
CCGCGTGCATTTTGCCGGTTTCGGCCGATACCAAAGTGCCAGTAGAACTGGGGTTGCGTCATCGGGCTGGATTGGGCATAAGTGAAAAAACCGATGCGCTGGCCATGGTGGTTTCCGAAGAAACTGGGGAAATTTCCATCATGAAAAATGGGGTCATTATTCAAAATGTGAAACCTACGCAGGTGAAAAACTTCTTGGAGAAGGAGTTTTCCAATTAGAACCTATTGATAACCTGGTGTTTTCTCTTTGGTACTGTGATGCCCTGCAGGCATGTGTCCATCAAACGCTGATTAATTCTCTTTTATTTTTCAATAAAAAAGAGTAGGGGTGTACGCAAACCAGTTCAATAGGCTCTGATGGAAGAGATTACATTGTTTATTTCTGGGATTCGGAGATTTTTGAGGCCTCTTCTAGCATTTTCATGATCTCTTCATCGCTTTTGCCTAAAAATTCTATGGATTTTTTCGCGTCGTCGGCCAATGAATGATGGGGATAGGTATCGATGAAAAGTTGGTAGTATTGACGGGCTTCGTTGATGCGCTGTAGGTAATTGTCGTATGTAAATGCCTTCATAAACAGCGCTTGGGGTGCCTCATGGGTTTGGGCAAACTGACTAATAATCGTATCGTATATCCCAATAGCACCGTAATAATCTTTAAGGGTTACTTTCAGTCCGGCTGCATCGAATAGATACTTGGCCGATAGGGTGTCTTTAGGAAATTTTCGATAATATTCATAATACAAACGAATCATCTCGTTTCCTTTTTCAGGGTTCAATAGGCCATTTTCATTAAACAGCAGGGCTTCTTTTTGTTTAATTTCTTCCTGCATTTTTTTGGGTGAGGGACCACAGGCCATTAGGAGTGCAACAAAAATGGATAAGAGCAGGAGGGTGTATGTTTTCATAGGTCTTGGTGATTTAAATTATTTGGAGTTATTTTTTTCTGGATGCGGCAAACAGCATGCGATAAGGTGGATTGATTTTACCACGAGCGATGTTGTTCAGTTTTCCGGATAACATTGTTTTGCGCAAGGGGCTCAACCTGTCGGTGAAAAGGATACCCTCCAGGTGATCGTATTCATGCTGTATGACTCGAGCCACGATGCCTTCGAACCATTCTTCGTGTTCCACAAAGTTTTCGTCTTGATAGCGAATTCGCAAACGGGGCTTTCGATACACTTCTTCATGAATGTCGGGGATACTGAGGCACCCCTCACTGTAAGCCCATTCAGTACCTGTCTCTTCGAGTATTTGTGGATTGATAAAAGCTTTTTTAAAACCTTTGGCTTCAGGATATTTCTCTGCTAAAACATCAGTGTCAATGACAAATACTCGAATGCTGCGGTTTACCTGGGGTGCAGCCAGTCCTATACCATCGGTGGCATACATGGTTTCCCACAGATCTTTCAAAAATTCTTGAAAATCTGGTGTGTTTGAATTCACTGGCTGGGCCTTGAGGCGAAGGGTAGGATGGCCATAAGCTACAATAGGATATATCATGAATCAGGTTTTTTGCGGTTTTGCGCGATGCTACGAGCATCAAGATAAGATTGTAGAATAAGAACTGCACTGATGCGATCTACAATGGCTTTATCTTGTCGGGCTTTTTTGCCTAGTCCTGCATCAATCATGGTTTGAAAGGCCATACGCGAGGTGAATCGCTCGTCGAAACGTTCAATGCGCAGTCCGGGGAAGGTTTTCTTGAGCGTATGGATAAATGGACCTATAAATCGCTCGGCCTCCGAGGGTGTATTATTCATCGTGCGCGGTTCACCGATTACCATTACATCTACTTTTTCCTCTGAAAGGTATTTTTTTAAAAAAGGCATGACTTCGGTGACATGCAAGCTGGCAAGTGCATTGGGTATGAGTTGCAGTTCGTCGGTAACTGCAATGCCGGCGCGTTTTTGTCCATAGTCGATAGCCATGATTCTGCCCATGTATTTTTTTTGCAAAATTACCAAAAAACCTGCTTTGCTGCGGGGTTGGTATTCTGCAATCTACAAGTGGGTGATGCTTTCGAGAGCAATTTCCATCATGTGTGTGAAAGCGGTCAATCGCTCTTCTGCTGTGCTTCTCTCTCCGGTAATCAATTGATCGCTTACGGTAAGCAATGAAAGAGCCCTGCATTGGTAGCGGGCGGCAAGGGTGTAAAGAGCAGCAGTTTCCATCTCAACGGCAAGCACTCCGTGTTTGCGCCAGATTTCGTAATCCTTTTCAAGGTCGTCCACAAAAAAGAGGTCGGTTGTGAATACGCTCCCTACTTTTACTGAAAGTCCTTTAGCAATAGCGGTTTCATAAGCTTTTTTTAATAGGGCAAAATCAGCATGTGGGGCAAAGTCCCGATGGTCAAAGGTCAATTTGTTGATCGATGAATCTGTGCTCGAAGTCATTGCGATGAGGGTATCGCCCAGCTTCAGGTCGGGCTGAATAGCGCCACAAGTGCCTATGCGAATTAAATTTTTGCATCCGTAGGTCGTTATCAGCTCCGTGACATAAATACTAATGGAGGGTACGCCCATCCCCGTACCTTGCACAGATACTTTTTGACCTTTGTAATAGCCTGTATATCCTAGCATGCCCCGGATGTTGTTGTGGCAAACGGGATTTTCAAAATAATTTTCTGCCAGATATTTAGCCCTCAGCGGGTCGCCTGGGAGAAGTACAGTTTCGGCTATATCGCCAGGTTTTGCATCGAGATGTATTCCCATAGTTAATGGATATTTTGGACAAAAATGCACATTTTGCACGCACCTGCCAAAATATTACCCAGAAGGCACTGGAATTAAAGTCAAAATTTGGGGTTCAGAATTTTTAAACTGTTATTGGGTGAGGTTTATTTTATCCCCACACGCCGGCTATCTCTTGTCCACAAGCCGCACAATGCCCGTTTTTTAATTTTATGTTTTTGATTGTGTAACCTATGCGTTCTACTACTGGTGAATGGCAATTAGGGCAGTAGGTTGTGCCATAATTGCGGCCGGGTACATTGCCTATATAAACATATTTTAAGCCCTGATTCAGAGCAATTTCTTTAGCTTTAATTAAGACATTCTCAGGTGTGGGTTGCAACTTATTTAATTTGTAGTGCGGGTAAAATCGGGAAAAATGTAAGGGGGTTTCTTTAAATCCGT
>CALJNV010000110.1 GCA_937981455.1 uncultured Bacteroidales bacterium
CCTCACAATTCTTTTGAAATTTTTCTTTCCAGGCATTGAGCAATATTCTATAAGATGGTTTATTTTGAATGAAGTAGCTGGTTTTTCTGCGTTAGCCATCATCCTTTTTTCACCTCCTGCACGGGAATTGAGACAATTTAAACTCGCCAAGTTTTTTCACTTTATTTGGCCTATCGTCTTTTTAATCAGCATAGCCACATTACACTCAAACTTTAACGTGTTATTTTGGGCTTCTGCAGGAATAGTTTATGCGTTTCTGATGATATGGCATGGTTTCTATAAAAAAATCCCATCCTTTCTTCCAGCTGCTTCTATGAGTTTTCTGCTTATCTTCTTGCCCTTTCAACAAGAAACGCATCATTTTTTATTGATGCCCTTAAGCGTAGCTTTGGCTGTTGTTTTTTTAATTCTTCTCAATAATCTGCATCCCAGGCAAGTTGATTTGGCATTCTGGATTTTTGCAGTGCATGGCGTTTCAGGCTACCTAGCCATGATGATATACACCATGTTGAGCGATGTAATTAACAAATTCCTTCTTTTACTTATCATTCATGCTTTTTTAACCTGGAGTCTAATGATCAGCTATGTAATACTTTCAGTTATCAACAGGATATCTCAAGCTCGTTTGTAAAATTTCGTAAAAAAATAATCAGGAATAATTAATTTTGAACAATTGTTTTGAGCATTTGTTGCGATATTTGCGAACCTGTTACAGTAATCCCTTAATTAAAAAACATGGAAAACCTCAGATTTAAAGCCCTGGAGAAGTTATTCGAAAGGCAGCCAGTACGTTTTTCAGGCTCAGACAAAAAAGTATCCGAATTCTTCGGAGAATTAACCTTCGGCAAGGAAGCCATGCGTGATTATTTAACTCCGGCCACTTATCAACGTCTTATAAATAGCATTGACAAAGGAGATCCCATAGATCGAGAAATTGCCGATGAAGTGGCTGCGGCGCTTAAAACATGGGCACTCAGCAAAGGAGTTACGCACTACACCCATTGGTTTCATCCTCTTACTGGATCAACAGCAGAAAAGCACGATGCATTCATTGTTCCAGTGGGTTATGGCAAAGCCATTGAAGTTTTTAAAGGGGATGAACTCATTCAACAAGAACCTGATGCCTCAAGCTTTCCAAGTGGCGGAATACGTAGCACATTTGAAGCTCGTGGATATACAGCCTGGGACCCTACTTCTCCTGCTTTTATTATTGATAAAACATTATGTATACCAACCATCTTCATATCTTATACCGGTGAAGCCCTCGATTATAAAATGCCTCTCTTGCGGGCTTTAAGTTTTTTAGATAAAGCGGCAACAGGTATCATGAAGCTTTTTGATCCCAAAACCACTCATGTTCATGCTACATTGGGTTGGGAGCAGGAATATTTTCTGGTTGATAACGCTCTTTATTTAGCCCGTCCTGACCTTGTTTTAACAGGTCGAACAGTGTTTGGGCACCCATCGGCCAAAGACCAGCAATTGAGCGACCACTATTTTGGGGTTATACCCAGCAGAGTCATGGAATTTATGAAAGAATTTGAGTATGAGGCACATCGTTTAGGTATTCCCGTAAAAACCCGTCACAATGAGGTGGCTCCCAATCAGTTTGAGCTGGCACCTGTTTACGAGGAGGTAAACCTTGCCGTTGACCATAACCAACTGGTAATGCTCCTATTGCAAAAAGTGGCACGAAAACACAACATGCGTGTTCTGCTGCATGAGAAACCCTTTGCTCGTGTAAATGGTTCTGGCAAACACTGCAATTGGTCAATGGCCAGCGATCGGGGGACAAATCTTTTAGCCCCAGGGAAAAACGCCAATGAAAACTTCAGGTTTATTACTATGATAGCCATAGTATTGAAAGCTGTAGAAAAACATGCCGATCTGTTGCGTGCCTCAATAGCATCAGCGGGCAATGACCTCCGTTTGGGTGCTCATGAAGCCCCTCCGGCTATCATTTCAGCATTTGTGGGCAAATATCTCTCAGAAGCGCTCGACAGTATAGAAACTACCGGAGAAATTCCTAACGATTTTAAAGCCCGTTTAGACCACCAAATCAGTAAGATTCCTCAAATTACTCGAGATAATACAGATCGCAACCGAACCTCCCCCTTTGCATTCACTGGCAACAAATTTGAATTCAGGGCAGTTGGCAGCTCTCACAACGTTGCGGCCCCAATGATAGCCCTCAACACTGCAGTAGCCAACCAAATGGAAGAATTTAAAGAGAAGGTAGAAACTCTTCTTTCTCAAGGTATTGATAAAGAGAAAGCTGTTTTCGAAGTGGTTAAAGAATACATAATTTCTTCAAAACGCATTCGATTCGAAGGGAATAGTTATAGCGAAGAGTGGGTGGCAGAAGCGGCCCGCAGAGGTTTGAGTAACCTCAAAAATACCCCATCAGCACTTAAAGCATATACTTCCCCTCAAACCATTGAACTTTTCGAGAAAAACAAAATCCTTACGGAAAGGGAATTGATAGCCCGCTACGAAATAAAACTCGAAAACTATACGAAAAAAGTTCAGATTGAGGCTCGGGTAATGGGTGATCTGGCTACAAACCATATCATTCCCATCGCCATTCGTTATCAAAATACCCTTCTAGAAAATGTAAAAGGTCTCAAAGAGGTTATTGACCCTAAAACTTTTACTACCATAGCTAAAAACCAGCTTCAAACCATTAAAAGCATCTCAGAACATATTAGCCAGATAAAAACGCTGGTAGATGAAATGGTAGAAGAGCGTAAGAATGCCAATGCTCGAGAGACCATTGAAGAACAGGCTAATGAATATTTAAACAATGTTCTACCCTATTTCGAAAAAATACGCTACCACGTAGACAAGTTGGAAATGCTAGTGGATGATGAATTGTGGCCACTTCCCAAATACCGTGAACTTTTGTTCTCGAGGTAATGCTTCTTTTTTACTCCACCACCAATGGTTTTCTACTATTATTGCAAAGCCATTGGTATAGAAATAAGTAATTTAGTTTATTCTCGAAGAATCCATGCATCTTTGAACTTGGTGGGCAGTTTTTTCCTGGCTGCTTTGGCTTCTTCTTGCGTAGAAAAATCCCCCAGAGCGGTTCTATAACGCCCGTCTTTCTCCAGAATCTTTACATCCGAAAAACCATCGTTCAAAAGTTTTTGTTGACCCTCTCTGGCTTGAGGCAATGTATTGTAGCTACCCCAGATGAGGTAATACCTTCCTGATGAGGTATGAGAAACATCTTCCCGCAAAATACCTGTAGCCGCAGATTTTATTGGTTTTTGATTGGATGTAATCACAGAATCGGAATGACAGAGGCGAACTGAAGTTTCAGGGTCGGCCGCTTCTCCAAACCACATCGAGGCATATCCATTGAATATGGCAACACCTGCAACTTTCCATTTATTTTTCAGGTAACGTCCGGTATTCAAAATAATGGATTGCGATGCCGCTACTGAACTCCATAAATTGAAAACTTCATCTGCAGCGGCAACACCCTGGCTTGTATGATAAATAATTTCATATCCTTGTGCCGGATATTTGGTAAGCTCCCGGGGCTTATCCCAAACGGACTTTTTCTTACTTTGTTCTTTAGGAAAACAGAAGGCAGACCAAATGCCCTTTGCGCTCCAGCTATGCATATTGCACCCCTTGGTAGTGTCAGGACGATTAAATTTTAAATCCCTAACATGTAAATAAGCCACATAGGATAGAGATTTCGAAATTGTGAGCTCGGGAAGGCCCTTCGCGGCTCGATACGCGTTTATTTTGTTGAAAAGTTCAATCTCTGAACTACTAAGGCAATAAGTCTCAGAAATCCCTGCCCCCTGGCCAAGCACCTGCACGGATAGGGCATACAACTGTAAAAAAAGGAATCCAAAAACATTAATAAGTTTAGAAGCTATTCTCATTCTCCACGAATTAAAATAACCTAGAGGCACCATTACCAGCTTTTGCTGCAAAGAACGAAGCCTCGAAGCCAAATTTTTGATTGTAGGCCTTTGCTAATGCATCGATAAAATCTTTTTCGGCCTCCATTTTTACCAAGGCTATGGCGCAACCCCCAAAGCCAGCACCCGTCATGCGACCTCCGGCTACTACCGATGATTGTCGACAAAAATCCACCAAAAAATCAAGCTCCTCGCAGCTCACTTCATAATCCTTGCTCAAACTGTCATGCGATTGATACATTAATTGACCCAACAAATGCAGGTCAGAGGACACAAGAGCTTCAGCGGCATCTTTCACGCGCTGATTTTCATAGATAACATGGCGAGCACGCTTATAAGTTACTTCACGGGATATTACCCTTCCCACTTGTTCAAACTCCTGAGGTGTATAACTACATAAGAAAGATTTGGGCAATATGCTATTTAAATCCCTTAAAGCTTCTTTACATTCAGCAACACGCTCATTGTATTTCGAACCTGCCAGGCCTCGCTTCACACGGGTATTCATGATCCAGAGGGTATAATCCTGAAGATCAAAGGGTACGGTCTCGAAATCGAGGGTATTGCAATCAAGTACCAGACAATGTTTTAGTCTACCCATTCCCGACGCAAACATGTCGAGAATACCACAATCAACACCCACATATTGATTTTCTGATTCTCTGGCTGCCTGCACTAGGTCAATCATGGGGATGGACGTATGGTAAATCTCGTTGAGCATTACTGCGGTGGCCATTTCCACAGAAGCAGAGGAAGAAAGACCTGCCGACAAAGGCAAATCCCCATAAAAAAGCATATCCCATCCTGTTTGGGGCCAACCATAATGCTTTACAAACCTATCGAGCAATCCCATGGGATATTTTTGCCAGTTTCTATTGCCTAATAGGGTATCAGCACCCAAAGGGTGAACATACGATTCATTGAAATTTGAAGCATAAAAATGAAAACTCTTTTGATCATTGGGAGCAGCAACGATGTAGGTTCCCAGTTGAAGGGCCAGAGGCATTACCAATCCTCCGTTGTAGTCGGTATGTTCGCCGATAAGATTGATACGTCCGGGAGCAAAAACCACGATTTCACCTCCCTCTGATCTTTGAAAATGTAGCCTAAAGAGTTCTAATAAATTATTTATTTCCATTGATTTAGGCTGTTAAATTTTTAATCATCCTTTGAAATGAATTGTATTCGATAGGTTTGAGAATGAAAGCATCGAAAGGGGGATTGCTAAGGGCATCCATATCTTTTCCTAAAACAGACGCGGTTACTGCAATCAATTTTATGCCTTTATTTTCTGGTAATTGACGAATCTTCTGAGCACATTCGAAACCATCCATTCCTGGCATTCTAATATCAATGAAAGCAAAAGCGGGACGGTGAGATTGGGCTTTTTGTATGGCCTCCCTTCCGCTGGAAGCAAAGATGGGCTCGATGTCGCTATCCTCTAGAAATTTCGCAATCAACATCCGGTTAATTTCGAGGTCGTCCACTACCAGCGCTTGAAGCTTTCTTGTCATTTCATTGTGCTCATGGTAATTCTCTTCAAGCGAACTTTTAAGCACCTTAGCTTCTTGTACGTTGCAAAATGATATGATAAATTCAGAACCTTTTCCAAGGGCTGAGTTTACAGTAATTTTGCCGCCCATCTTGTCGAGGATCTTTTTAACAATGGAGAGACCCAACCCTTTGCCATTCAAGTCGTTTTCATGTATGTTTCCCTGGTAAAAGGGTTCAAAAATTCGTGATTGCTCCTCTGGCGCAATTCCCGGACCAGTGTCTTTAATGCAAATAAGTAAGTCTTTATTTGTTCCCTCTTTTGATACTTCGCACCAGGCCTTGATTTCGACTTTGCCAGACTTTGTAAATTTAACTGCATTACCCACTAAATTGAACAATACCTGCCTAAGCTTTCCCTCATCTGAAAGAATGAAATCGGGTACGGAAGGCGAAATATCAAGGGTAAACCCAATGGCCTTTTGCTGGGCCTCGAGCTTAAAAACATTCTCTGTTTCTTTGAGCAATAGCTTAATGTCGACCGGTTTCTCTTTAATCTCAAGTTGACCCACTTCAATGGCTGAAATATTTAAGAGATCTGTAATCAAATCAATGAGGTTATATGCTGAATGAATGATGATCTCAAGCATCTCAATGGTTTCTTTTTCGTGGGAACGTGATCGCAGCAAAGAGGAAAAGCCTACAATAGCATTGAGAGGGGTTCGAAATTCATGGCTTATATTAGCCAAAAAAACATTCTTTGCACGAACAGATGCCTCCGCTTTTTCGAGTGCAAGTTCTAGTTTCTGTGCATACTTTTTCAATTCATCCCGTGCTTCCTCCAGCTGTTCATTTTTGTCTCTCAGGCGACGGGTATAACGTCTTCTGAAAAATAATATAAGACCCATTGCTAACAGCCCCAGCAGGATTATCAAAAAAAATATGATGCGAATTTGTTTTTCTCTTTTGAGTTTTAATGCTGTAAGATGGCTCAAATTCTGATAAAATTCTTTTTCCTTCTCAGTCTTTTCAAGTTTAAAAACGGCCTGGGCGTTAGAAATATTCTTTTGAGCATGTTCCCTATCAATTTTATCGCGCAATTGATGGGCAATTTGAGCAAACTGGTAAGCTTTTTTATCCTCGCCTACCTCATGACAATATTGGGAAAGCGCTCGTGCAGATGCTTCTTCTTCCCATTTAGCTTCTATTTGTTTTGCAATGTTATAAGAATTTAAAAGGTATTCAACTGCCTCAGCATTTCGATTCTTGGCTTGTAGCGCTTTACCGATATTTCTGCTTACTTCAGCTATGAAACGGATATCATTGGTCTGTTGAAAATATTGATAAGCTTTGAGAAAATAATCTAAAGCTTGAGATATTTTTCCTTGAGATTGGTAAATCATTCCGATATCATTCAGACAAATCCCTATTCCTTTAACATCTTTGATTTTTTCATTGAGTTTAAGCGATTGATTGTAAAACCGAAGGGCCAATAGAGTATCTCCTTTTGATTTGTATACATTACCGATGTTATTGAGGTTAATAGCCATTCCTCTCATTTGAAGGTCTTGTTTTTCCATTGCATAGCCACGCAAGAAGTATTTAAGCGCAACATCATATTTGCCCATCATGTAATTAATATTGCCAATACTATTGAGGGCTATAGCAATACTCCGCTTAGAGCCTATCAACTCAGCCAATCTCAGCGCTTGTAAATGATACTGGAGTGCTGGCTCATAATCGTCCATACGTCGATAAAGTACCCCCAAGTTGTTATAAATCCGTGCCTGAAGATTTACGAAATTAAAACGGTAAGCCAGTGATAAGGCTAAATGATGATAAAACAGGGATTTTTGATAAATACCTAAGTTTCTGAGTCGGTAACCCTCATTATCAATTTTTATAATTATTTCACGGGCGGTAGCAGTGTCATGCAAATGGCCGGCAATTTTATCCGACACCAGAGAGGGATGCATTCGGAAAGCACTATCAGATTTGAGAAAATTATAAACCCATGTGGTATCAGAAGAGGCCTGACTTGTTTTGGGTAGAATAACCCAATAATTGTTTATAAATACACAACACAACAACCACCAGATGTGCTTTATCATGGATAGATTAAATTTCTATTCCTTCTTCCTTCAAAAAGTTATAAACACTTGATTTTCCGATATCAAGAACCTCAGCCACCTTGGCTACTTTATAGTTATATTTTTTTAAATAGTAGCGAAGTATTTGTCGGTGGTAATCTTTCATGGTCATCTCTTGAGTAAAAATTCCATCGAGGTCGCTGGTGGAATTAAATATTATATGCTCGGGACCAATACTATCGGTATTGGTCATAATGGCAGCGAGTTCTATGATAGCTTTCAGTTCTCTCACATTTCCCGGATAATGGTATCTTTTAAGTTTTTCCTGGGCCTCAGCTGTAATTTTTAATTTAGGTAATTTATTTTTTGATGTAAACTCGTCAACAAAATAGCGGGCAAGAATAATCACGTCGTTTTCGCGTTCTCGCAAAGGAGGCAGCCAGATAGGTAATCCCAGAATTCTATAGTATAAGTCTTCCCTAAAATTACCTTTTTTAACTTCTTCAGCAAGGTTTCTATGGGTTGCAACGATGAGCCGAATATCTAATTTAATAATATTGTTGCCGCCAATACGTGTAACTTCTTCTTCTTGAATTACCCTTAAAACTTTGGCCTGCATAGTGAGGTCCATGTCCCCAATTTCATCCAAGAAAAGGGTACCTCCATTGGCTTCCTCAAATTTTCCAATTCGTCGTGCCTGAGCATCTGTAAAAGCCCCCTTTTCGTGCCCAAACAATTCACTTTCAATAAGTTCTTTGGGTATTGCACTGACATTAACTGCAATAAAAGGTTTATTTTTACGGGGGGAATTAAAATGAATGGCTTTGGCCACAAGTTCTTTCCCTGTTCCTGTTTCACCAGAAATGGAAACTGTAATATTTGTTCTTACAGCTTTGTCGATTAATTCAAAAACTTTTCTAATGGCTTCGCTGTTCCCTTTGATGAGGTTTTCATACTTGTATTTCTTGCCGATTTCTTGCTCCAAATCTTCGATTTTTCTTTTCAAAAGCAATTTCTCTTTAATGTCTGCAAGAGCCTTCCACAAACGCTGAAAAAGGTCCTCGTCTTTAACAATATAATCATAAGCACCTTCCTTTAGCAGCTCTACAGCTGTTTTGACATCATGCTGAGACGAGATAATTATGATGGGTATATCTTTATTGGCCTCTTTAATTTTTTTCATGACCTGCATGCCTGACATTCCGGGTAAGTTATAGTCGAGGCAAATCAGGCTTGGGTTCTTATATAGGTTTTCAATGCATTTTTTACCATCAGGAAATACCTCAACATTAAAATCAAGGTTGAGGGATAGATGAAATTTCATAGTTTTGGCAAACAAGGGGTCGTCATCTACTACAAAAATCTTAATTGCATCCATAGTTGCTTATTTTCTGGACAAATCTACAAAAAAAACGATGAATCCAATTATTGGACACATCGTTTTTAAATAAAATTTATCAACTAATATTAACTAAATGAATTTAACAAGGCAGAAGTCTTGCCGGTGAGGAAGAAGGGGATGTTTAGGGAACATCCGGAAAGAGAAGTCGAAAGCTCCTGCGGTTGTAATAGGAATTTCGCAATGGTATTTCACGATATGATTACCCGTAGCTTCAGCCTGCATAGGGGTTACACTATAGAGTTTTTCCACACTTCCATTGTTCCTTTTTCCGAAAAGCACCTCAATACCTACTTCATCGATGGAGAGTTCACCCAGGTCTACAATCAGTTCGGCTTTGAAAACTTCACCTTGTCTGAAAGCAGAATGGTCATCGCTGGGATATTTTGCTGACTTGACAATGATGTCTTTCCATAGGCGTATGAAACGGCGCTTCCATGCGGCTATATTGCGAGCCTCAGCGTAATTGTTATTTGTGAGCAATGCTCCTCTTTCAAAAAGTTTATTGTAAAACTTCGAGTAATAATCGTCCAATTGACGTTTCATTGTAAAATGAGGAGCAATATGTGCGATAGTATTTTTAATATGTGAAACCCAGCGGGTGCTTATACCATTCCAATTTGTATCGTAATACGTGGGGATGATTTCATCCTCAAGCATAGAGTAAATTGTTTCAGCATCGAGTTCATCTTGAAACTGATTGTTGGCATAGGTTTGTTCTTCTTTAAGGGCCCAGCCCGCACCTGGTTTGTAACCTTCAGCCCACCATCCGTCGAGTACTGAGAAATTTACTACACCGTTCATGACGGCTTTTTCGCCGCTGGTTCCAGAGGCTTCTAATGGACGGGTTGGTGTATTGAGCCATATATCCACCCCCCGGATCAAATACTTGGCCAATTCCATATCATAGTTTTCAATGAAGAGTATCTTCCCCATAAACTCAGGTTGTTTACTAATTTCATAGATTCTTTTGATAAGGTCTTGGCCTGCTTTATCTGCGGGGTGGGCTTTACCCGCATATATAAATTGGACGGGATAACGGGGATTATTTACAATTTTTGAAAGCCTTTCGAGATTGCTAAAAAGTAAATGTGCACGTTTATAGGTAGCAAATCTTCGGGCAAAACCAATTGTAAGAGGTTCTACGCGCAGTGAATCCATGACCTTAAAAATAAGTTTGGGGTTCTCTTGTCGGCGCGTCATATCGTCGTTTATCCGACGCTTAATATATTGAATAAGCTGTTGTTTCTGACGCATTCTTTCGGTCCATATCTCTTCATCACTAAGCTCATAAATT
>CALJNV010000111.1 GCA_937981455.1 uncultured Bacteroidales bacterium
CATTGAACCTAGGCTGGAATCAAGTTGCAACAACAGCCTTAAACCTTTTTCTTCAGCCTTGGGTTGAAAATTTTCGTAGATATCATAAAGCAATCTTGAAACTTCAAAAGAGGTTTCGTTTAGGGTGATGATTCCAGATTCAATCTTTGAAATGTCAATAATGTCATTGATTAATTCCAACAATTGATCTGCATTGTTGAGAATAATTTTTATGAAACGCTCCTTTTCATTAGGTGTAAAATCGTTGGATAACATCAAATCAGCAAAACCAATAATACCATTGAGGGGTGTACGCAACTCGTGGCTCATATTGGCCAGAAATGCCGATTTGAGTTTGTCGCTGGTCTCAGCTTTTTGCAAAGCTTCATTCAAATCTTTATTGAGATTTTTTATTTTTTCAAAACTATCTGAGAGCTCCTCATTAAGGGTTATTAACTCTTCGTTTTGAGCCATAAGTTGGCTTCGAACCTCTTCGAGTTGCATTAAACTGTCTTTGAGACTTGTTATGTCAAACGCTGTCCCCAATCCCGCAGGCCCTCCCATAAAGTCCACAATGCTACCCGAAAAACTAACCCATCGTGTTTCTCCATGTTTGGTAACGATTTTAAACTCGTAGCGTTTGGGAACTAATTCTCCTTGCTGCCTTTTAAGCCCCCTCTCTCTTACCATCTCGCGGTGCTCTGGGTGCACAATATCATAAAAGCGTTTTTGGGTGAGTTCTTCAGGTGAATAACCGGTTAAAAACTCACTGTAGGCATTGGCCCAGGCGAAATATTCTCCCTTGTAAATAAATATTGATGCATTGGCGGTTTCTGCTACTGTTCGAAACTTATTTTCGCTTTCCTCAAGTGCTTTGCGGGTCTCAACCTCTTGAGTTATGTCTCTACCAACTCCTATTATTTCAATTAATGCGCCCTTTGGATCCAATACTGCTTTATCTGCCCACCCTATCCATCGCCATCCCATGGCTGTTTGTGCTCTTTGCTCTACGTAACATTCATAAGGTGGCTCATATAATTTTTTCATGATTTCCAAAGTAAGTGCTCTATCTTCTTCATGCACATGGGGTAAAAAAGTTTTACCTAGTAACTCCTCTTCTGTTTTCCCAAACATCCTGCAGTAAGAGGGGCTCACATAAAGGAAACGGCCCATTTTATCCACCTTTACCACCATATCGGTCTGATTCTCAACTAGCAGACGGTATTTTATTTCTCTCTCATGCAATAAAGCATTTGTGTATGTGAGTTCATGGAGGCTACTAAGAATTTTTCCTATGAGCACTGTAACAACAGGATAAGCTATAAGTACAGATCCTAAAATGGTCTTTAGTGTTTCCTCTCGGTAGAATCCTGGTAAAAGAATAACTAATACAAGCATCATGACATGGGTAGTAAGCCCCATTCCCAACAAAGCCTTAATACTTAGCCTGTGAATCTGACTTTTATATTTGAAGTGAAAAAGCGTTCCAATGAGCGCAGAGGAAAATATAACTGATACCCCCATCCATTGTCCAACTCCACCAATAATTAATCTGGCAGTCAAAGCCATCAGGGAGGCAATGCTGGCAGCTATTGGGCCATAAAATAATCCACTGATGCTGAGAACTATGCTTCTTCCATCAAATATCAAACCTTCTTGTAGTTTGAACGGATTCAACATCCCTAAAATAGCTGTAAGGCCAAAAAGGACTCCCTGAAGGATGTCTCTGGATATTTTAAGCTTTATTGCCCAGTGGTCGATGTAACCTGCTACTGCACATAATGCAACGAGAAAGGACAGATTGAATAGCAGATCGAGGATGATCATCCCAAAAGGTTAGGTATAATATTGCGTAAAGTTAATACTAAAAAGTTTTAAATTCACCTATTCTTTCTCAAGTTTTTAATAAAAGCCGGCCATTTTTGGGGTTGATGTGTAAAAAACTTCTATGAATCGTTAAACTGGCTATGCGCTGAACTTGTAGTTCAAAAGGATCAATTTTATGATATTATGTAAATCTATTAGTTGTTATTGATTCTCTTCCAATATGCGCCCATAAAAAACTTTCGATTTATGATTTCTTGTAATCGGGGATTAATAAAAGTAACTCTCTGTTTTAATTTGTATTTTATTTATGATCTCATCAATTCTTCAAATGTTTCGACCAAACCTTTCCAGCTGTATTTTTGTTTGTAAGTCCGAATGAACTTTTCACATTCTCTACGCTGCCTTTCATCGATAAAATGTAGCATGGCTAGGGCAATAGCTTCTGTCGAAGGTTCTACCACTTTACCCGCTTTACCATCAGGTATTTGTTCGGCCAAGCCTCCTACGCGGGTAATAACCATGGGTTTCTCGAAATAAATAGCTATCTGGCTCACTCCACTTTGGGTGGCCGATTTGTAAGGCTGAACAACCAGGTCGGCGGCTGAAAAATATAAGTGCACCTCACTATCAGCAATAAATCGGTCGTGCAGAAGGATACGATCTTTGAAGGGATGATTCTGAATGATTCTTAAATAGGGTTCTGGATGGGTATAAAATTCGCCTGCAACCAATAGTTTAATTTTTTTTTCTTCAAAACCCGGATGGGCAAAGGCCTCAAGGAGCAAATCCAACCCTTTATATTCGCGAATAAAACCGAAAAATAAAAAGTAAGTCCACCCGGCATCGAGCCCTAAACGCTTGCAGGCTTCTTCTTTGGAGAGAATCTGCCCATAATTATCATACAATGGATGAGGATAATAGCGACGAGGTTTTTTATTATCAAATTGGTGAAGGTCATTCATCACCTCGTTCGACATAGTAATAAAGGCCGAACAGCTGCTGGTAAAATATTTTCCTAAAGGAACATCAAACCAATGCCGTTCATGAGGTAAAATATTATCAATAATGGGAATCACATGAGTATGTCTGTTGCTTCGAGCAATGCGGGCAATGCTTCCCAGGGATGGTGCCATGAAAGGAATCCAATAGCGAAGCACAAGCAGGTCGGGGTTGAGATTCCTGAGATGCAAACCTGTTGTTAACCAATTGAAAGGGTTTATTGAGTTTATGCGGTTTTCGATGTGCAGGTCAGTTGGGGCGGGCTCTGAACTAAACTGTGTTTTACCTGGAAACAATATTGATGGATATTGAAGGCTAAAGCTCCACAGGGTTGTAGGATGCCCTGAAGCTATAAATTCGCGGGCAAGGCGTTCGTTAAAAGCTGCCAATCCCCCGCGCAAGGGATGAGCCGGACCTACCAGAATTACTCGCATGAGTTAGAATTGTTGATTTGTATCGAAACCTCTTTTTTCAGCAATCAGGTAATGGTTGCGATCATGGGCGGAGCGAGAAATCATCTCTCCTAGGAACCCTGCCGTAAAAAGCTGTGTTCCGAGAACCATAGATAGAAGCCCAAAATAAAATAACGGCCTTTCAGTCATTTTATAGCCTGCCAGAAAAAACTTTGCATAAGCCAAATAAGCTGCAATGATAAAACCTGCAAAAAAAAGTAGTGAGCCCAGAAAACCGAAGAAATGCATGGGTTTTTTCCCAAATCTGCCAATAAAGCTGATAGATATCAGGTCGAGAAAGCCGGCTACAAAGCGCGACCAGCCATATTTACTTTTCCCGTGTTTGCGCGGAAAATGCTTTACCACTTTTTCTCCTATCTGGGTAAAACCGGCCCATTTTGCAATGACCGGGATGTAGCGATGCATTTCACCGTAAATCTCGATACTTTTGACTACCTCACTGCGATAGGCTTTAAGCCCGCAATTGAAATCATGCAGACGAATACGGGTGGCGCGGCGGGTGGCCCAATTGTATATTTTGGTGGGCAGTGTTTTACTTATGGGGTCATAACGTTTCTTCTTCCAACCTGAAACCAGATCATATCCTTGACGTGTAATCATGTCGTAGAGTTCAGGTATTTCATCCGGGCTGTCCTGCAAATCTGCGTCCATGGTAATGACAACCTTGCCTTGCGAGGCCTGAAATCCACTGTTGAGCGCAGCAGCTTTACCATAGTTTCTTCTGAATCTTATTCCTTTTACACAAGGATTGCTTGAGGCCAATCGTTCGATGACAGCCCATGATTGATCCTTACTTCCATCATCGACAAAGATAATTTCATAAGAATACCCTGCATGGCTAACTACCCTTACAATCCAATCGTGAAGCTCAGCTACCGATTCTTCTTCATTGAAAAGGGGAATAATAACAGATAAATCCATTCTCTATAAAGCTTCGTCAGTATCATTTATAGCAACATCCTCAAAAATTTCCTTTTTCTTGATTGTGAAGGCAGAAATAATGAGGGCGATAACGACTGACATCCCCATGCTAAAGTAAAAACCCTGGAGCGCCGATTTCAGGGGAGTCATTTCCTTGATCTTTTGCTCTGCCTCTTCAAGCATTTTTTGCGTGATATTGGGATTGTTTTCCAACATTTCCAAAACCTTTTCACCCATCTTGGGTAAATATTCAGTGTCGAAAAATGAATAAAACAGGTAAGTATAAACAGTATTAATAACTGCGGCTACTACACCCACGATGAATGCATGTAAAAGCCCCTCTGGATAAGTAAGCCATCCATTGAGATGTTTTATTCTGAGATCGATATTAGCCCAGCGAAAATAAAGAACATAAATGAGGATGCTGACTAAAAAGTTGGCTATGCCGAAGGCCACATTCATCATATTGAAATCAGCGATGTAAAGAATGAGGCTGTAAAGTATAAAGATGGCTCCCATAAGTGCTCCCATGCGAAGACCATGGTTTAAAATGTAATTGTATCTGTTTGTCATAGTTTTATAGATTACTATTTGAAAAAAGCAAAGGTATGAAAAGAAGGTTCATTAATAAAATTTCGTCGGTGGAGTTGAATTCTTCAGGATTTGTAGTAATTTTGCAGTGGGTAAGTCTTATACGACCAGCTCCTGGCCAACCCCCCCAGGTCCGGAAGGAAGCAAGGGTAACCGGTTGTAGCGGTGCGATATAAGGAGCTTACCCATTTTTTATTTTAGATTCCCAGCTTTTCTTTAAGGATTTTTATCCCGCTCAGGCTTACAGGTATTTTTTTACCATTTTTAAGAATCGCCATCCAGGAATTTTTGCTCCAGGGAACAATGCTTGTAATTTCGGACAACTTTACAATGAAACCCCTATGTACCCGAGCAAAAATATCATTATTGAGATGATTTTCTAAATAACCCAGGGTTATTTGTTTGCGAAAACGCCCTTTTAGTGTATGAATTTCTACATAGTCGTCGCTAGATTCCAGGTAAGTGATTTCATCAATGGGTATGATTACCAGTTGTTGATTATGTCGGGTAACAAGTCGGTTCAGCATTTCCGGGATGTTCTCACGCATTTTGAGAGGATCAGGCGGCAGGGAGTTACTAAGTAACCTTTCTATGGCTTTTGCTATGGCTTTTCGAAAACGTTGTTCTGAATAAGGTTTTAATAGGTAGTCGGCTGCGTTTGCCTCAAACGCATGAATAGCATATTCATCATAGGCTGTACTAAAAATAACTACAGGATGATGTTCTGTAACTTCGAGGATCTCAAACCCATTAATCCTTGGCATGCGAATATCCAGAATCGCTATGTCAGGCTTAAGTGCGTTGATTTGCCGCAAGGCTTCAAATCCATCAGCGCATTGAGATACAATCTTAATTTCTTGAATTTGTGATAGATAAACTTTAATAAGACTGATGGCATCGGGCTCGTCGTCGGCAATAAGGCATGAATAGGTTTTTGTTACCATATTTTTAAGTTAATTGAGCAGGTTGGGCAGGTATCTTTAAAGTGACTGTGAAGGTTGAGTCATCTTTTATGATTTCAATTAAATCAGTTCGCTGATACAAAATTTCAAGGCGCTGGCGAATGTTTTTTAATCCCATTCCTTTGCCTTTCTTTTCAGGAATAAAAGGGGGTAACGGATGGCTAATGGTTATGGTCAATAAATCGTTATCGATGAAAGTTAGGGTAGTGAGGGTTGTTGGGTTAGGATTTTCACTTACCCCATATTTAATGGCATTTTCATAAATCGGTTGCAAAAGGGTTTGAGGAATCAATCTTTGAAGAGCGTCGTCAGAAACCTGCCAATCCGTGCATAGTCTTTGGCCAAAGCGCATTTTTTCGATATTTAGGTACAGTTTACAGGCCTCTAATTCTTTTTCAAGTGAGACCAAACCTTTAGCAGGTCGCAGTAAGCCTGAACGAAGATAGTCGGAAAGTTCCAGAATCATGCTGTGCGCTTTGGTTGGCTGAGTGAGCGTAAGGTTGGAAATACTGTTAAGGGCATTGAAAAGAAAATGTGGATTGAGTTGAGAACGAAGGTATTCCAGCTCGGTTTCTCGCACTACCTTTTCCAGGTTGGCATGCAGCCTTTGCATGCGCTCCAAATTCTCTTTTAAATGAAAAATTTTAAATATGAGAAGCGAAATAGTGTACAAAGCCCATGCAAACCCTCCCAAGGGCCAATAAAGTCGGAATACTTGAAGTGAGGAGAGAGACAGCATGGGCCAAATACTCGCAGGTATGCTGACGAGTAGAATGAGAACCAAGGTGGCAAAGAAGCTTGTTATTAAGTTTTCAAGAGGCATAGGTGAACTTTGGTCAGCCTTGCCTGCGTCTATACCTGCATAAAACCACAAACCGAATACAGGAAAAGGGAAGAATACAACGGCACTTACAAGAACAATCCAGGGTATTTCGTTAATACTATTGCTCTCAAAATAGGGGTATAAGATGATCGCAACAATCCAAAAAAGCCACATAGGGCCCACAAGCAGGCAACATCTTAGCAGGTGCATAGTAGGCCAAATCAAATGTAACTTTTAACCTCACAACCACCAAAAATTATCGTCCCTCGAATGATAAGGGTTGGAGCATTCTCATTAGGTCGGGTGTATCGTTTATCAGAAAATCCTCCTAAAATAGGGGTGGTCTCGGCCTTAACTACCCAGGTGGGAGGCACAATAATTTCAACTCCCCCAAAAACGATATAAACATCTAAAATGGCTTGCGAGCCCTCTAATTCTGCATGGGTCATGTTCATTTCAATTCCACCAAACATGCATTGTACACGACCTCCTTTCAAGTTTTTAGAGATTATGCTCTTTTCACTGCCTCCAAAAAATGCAGATTCCTGAATGAATTCACCCTCAAAGTTTCCTTTTTCATGCAATGGAGGAATAGAAACCCCCTCTTCCTGGTTCCTGCTAAAATGCTTGTATAGCAAGAATAATCCTACAGCAATGAGAATAACAGGCCAATATTTATCTATCGACCAAGCGGGTATCAAGCCTGTTCGTGGTATCAAAAAAATGATACCTACAATTATTAGCAAATCTCCGGTACGTTTCTGACCTCTGACGCGGCTTAAAACGCCAATAGCAATCAATAGCATAGGCCAGCTGATGAAAATGTGGAAGACTACAGGAGGAAGAAACTCTAACTTACTGAGAAGAACTACAATACCTGCAAAGATGAGCAAAGAGCCCAGAATGAGATTATTTTTTTGTTGTTGCGACATGGTGTCAGTGTTTTTGTGATTATGCAAAAGTAGATTGTTGTAAGGTTGTTTATCTAAATTCTAGGATTTTTA
>CALJNV010000112.1 GCA_937981455.1 uncultured Bacteroidales bacterium
CTGTAATGACTACCGAGAAAAAGAGTAACTGAATGATGATGGCTGTCCAGAGAAATTTATTTACGTCGCTTTCTTTTTTAAGCAGAAGCGATTTTGTGATGATATGGGGTTGACAAATCACAGCAATTCCAATAACAATCTGGGCGATTGCTATTTCATAGAAATCTCTAAAAAGCGGGCTGTTGGGATTTAGGGGTTTAACAAGCATGGGGTCGGCCTGTGACAATCGATGGAAAAACACTCCCACGCCTCCTTTCAGATAAGGAAATCCAGACCCCAAGAGAATGATGGCAACAATTATCATAATTACAGCCTGCACCATATTTGTATAAACCATGGAATTTGCCCCGCCAAACATCATGTAGCCAAATACAAAAACCACTATACACGAAAGGGTCAATATTTCATCGGTGTGCAATGCGTTTGAAATGACTTTAGTAAGAGCAACCAAAATCAATACAATGAAGGTGAGGAGCAAAATCGAGAGAAACGCAATAAAGAGTGAATAGGTATTGTGATTGTACCGGGCTCCGATCCAGCTGGCCAGCGAGACAGCTTTCACTGTTTGTCCGTATTTTCTGAAGGTTTTGCTAAGCACGTACAATGATATTACCGAAGCCAGCGGAAAGAAAAGACCAAAAGATAGAACTCCACTAAGGCCATAATTTGCGATCAAACCCGGGTTGATGACAAAAGTGGCTGCACTGGTCATGGCTGCAGCCAGGGAGAGACCCACAAAATAGGGCGAAAAATTGATGCTGCCCAACGCATAATCCTGCATACTCCGGGTTCGTAGGGCCCCTTTCACCACAAAAAATAAAATAAAGGTTGCATAAATTATGATTACAATCCATGCGGCCGTTACCTGTAAGCTGTTCGACATGCTCAACAAAATTTTGAATAATTTTTAGTTCCTTAGATAGTTATGCCACCATCAACACTAAGGGTTGCTCCGTTTACATAGGCGGCATCGTCACTTGCCAGGAATAAATAAGCCGAGGCAATTTCTTCGGGCTTGCCCAGCCTTCCAACAGGCACCTTAGATTCCATGGCTTTGAGAATATCTTCGGGCATTTTTTTTACCATTTCTGTCGCAATGAAGCCTGGCGCCACGGCGTTAACCGTAATCCCTTTTCGCCCTAACTCTTTCGCAAGGGTTTTGGTCATTCCTATTAAACCAGCTTTGGTGGCTACATAATTGGTTTGTCCAAAATTTCCATATAGAGCAACAACACTACTGGTGTTGATGATGCGGCCGTAGCCTTTTTCAAGCATGAAATGGCTTACGCATTTTGTGCAGTTGAAAACCCCTGTTAGGTTTACATCCATTACTTCTTGCCATTGTTGAGGGGTCATTTTTTTTAGGGTGGCATCGCGGGTAATGCCTGCGTTGTTTATTAGAATGTCAATTTTTTGGTATTTATCGAAAACGTATTGTGCCGCCTGTTCTACTTCTTCGAATTGGGAGGTGTTTACCTTCATACATTCAGCCTGACCACCCAAGCCTTTTATGGTTTCCACTGTTTGCTGTCCTTTTTCTACATTAAGGTCCCAGATGACCACTGTAGCGCCTTCGGAGGCAAATTTTAAGGAGGCTGCCTTGCCAATTCCATCGGCTCCTCCAGTTATAATAGCTACTTTATTTTCAAGTTTTTTCATAAATAGAGGGTTTTAAAATTAAATATTTTCAATAATTAAAGCTATGCCCTGGCCTCCTCCTATGCATAAAGTAGCCAAACCTGTGGCAGCATTTCTACGTTTCATTTCATAGATTAGGGTGGTTAGAATGCGAGCTCCTGAGGCACCAATGGGATGTCCCAAAGCAATGGCTCCGCCGTTGACGTTGACTTTGCCGGGGTCTAATTCCAGATCTCTTATTACAGCAATAGACTGGGCAGCAAAAGCTTCATTGGCCTCTATGAGATCGATATCGCGTATTGTCATTCCTGCACGCTTCAAAGCAATGCGAGTAGCGGGCACTGGCCCATAGCCCATGATGGCGGGATCAAGTGCTGCATTACCATAAGAAATTATTCTTGCCATAGGTTTTAATCCCATGGCTTGGGCTTTTTCAGCCGACATAATGATGAGCATGGCGGCTCCGTCGTTAATGCCTGAGGCATTGCCAGCAGTAACCGTTCCATCGGGTTTAAAGGCGGGTTTTAGCTTGGCCAACTTGTCGAGAGTTATTCCTTCGCGGATAAATTCATCTTGCTTAAAAATTGTTGGTTCAGCTTTCCCTTGCAGAATTTGAATGGGTACTATTTCTTCGTCAAAACGACCTTCGCTGCGGGCTCGTGAAGCTTTTAATTGGCTTTGCAGGGCAAAAGCATCTTGCTCCTCACGGCTAATCCCCCAGCGTTGAGCAATATTTTCTGCTGTCATGCCCATGTGATACTGATTGAAAACATCCGTCAGGCCATCGTAAATCATGCTATCTATTATTTGCCCATGACCCATACGGTATCCGTTTCTTGCTTTCATCAAAAGATAGGGAGCGTTGGTCATGCTTTCCGTACCCCCTGCCAACACAGCTTCAGCATCACCCAAAAGAACAAATTGAGCGGCTAGAGAAACAGCACGGAGCCCTGATCCACACAACTTATTGATAGTCATTGCAGGACGGGTATTAGGTAGCCCAGCTCCTAAAGCAATTTGGCGGGCGATGTTTTGCCCTAGCCCAGCTGATAATATATTACCCACAATGGCTTCATCAATTTCTTGGGGCTCGATACCTGAGCGCCTTATAGCCTCTTGTGCTGCTGCTACACCCATTTCTACTGCACTGAGCGTTGATAAACTTCCGTTAAAATTGCCGATGGCTGTTCGCACCGCTGAAACTATTACTACCTGTTTCATATTTTTTAAATTTGAGGAATCAGGTAGCAAAGAAAAATCCGACTCGGTTTTAAAATCTACCCGGTCGGATATTACTAGAGGTGGACTTAATGATATTTAACTATTCCGGGCATAATTTCCGCAGACT
>CALJNV010000113.1 GCA_937981455.1 uncultured Bacteroidales bacterium
TGGCCTTCATCAAAAGCAAAAAGCGATACAGTACCAGTAGGCCTATCCATCACGCGTTTGCTTACTATGCCACCCGCCGAATAATCCACACAAGCATTCCACTCAAAAACAGATGCCATCTCAATTGATTTCTTCTCCATAAAATGTATTTTTAAAGGTTTATTAATTCATCATCCAGTTTTCTTCAATAATTTCACCCTGCACACTAATTATAGCTTTTTTCAGGGGAATTTTCCTGGCAGCTTTTTGCATGGCCCATTGAACAATTTGCAACAACCCTCCGCAGCATGGAACTTCCATCATCACAACGGTGATAGTGTTGAGCTTGGCATCGCGAATCATAGCAGCCAATTTATCCACGTAAATCTCTTTACCGGTGTCGAGTTTGGGGCATGCAATAGCAAGGCTTTTACCTTTTAAATAATGGCTGTGAAAATTGCCCATCGAAAATGCCACACAATCGGCCGCAAGTACGAGGTCTGCACCTCTTAAAAACGATGCAGCAGGATTTAGCAAATGAAGTTGAACCGGCCATTGACGCAACTCAGAAAAATACATATTCGCTGAATGGGTATTGGCATGCGGTTCGACATTATCTCTGAAATCGTGTTGCGCGAGCCCCGGGCAACCTCCAGGTTGATGGGGATGCTTCATTCGATGGAGAGTTTTCAACGGTTCGCCATGCGTAGGAGCTTCAGGCGACATATCTACCTTGTTTTCCTTCAAGAAAGCGATGGCTTGAGCTAAAAACTCTTCCTCTCCATGTTCTTTAAGATGCTCAAGATGAGCAAGAATGGTATTCCGCCCTTTAGGTACCAAAGTTTCCATCACTTTTATTTCATCGTAAGGCTCAGCTTCGCGTTCCACAAATTTAATGGCACCCTCAGGGCAATGCCCAATGCAGGCGCCCAATCCATCGCAAAACAAATCACTTATCAGACGGGCTTTGCCATCTATAAGCTGAAGTGCACCTTCATGACAATTGGGAATACATAATCCGCAACCATTGCATTTTTCTTCATCAATTTCTATGATCTGTCTTTTCATTGTTTTAAGATTTTAAAAGCTTTTAACCATTAAATTATTTGCCTGAAAATCTGAAAGTTTTCTGCGAGACATGTAATTTTTAAAGTCTTGGATAAAACGCACGCCTAATTCTCCGGTCAGGCATCCCAAAGACTCACACAGTGGACAGGGCTGGGGACAAGAATCCGCATCCAGTTTTCCTTCAATGGCCTCATATACTTCCAACAAAGTGATAGTTGAAGCAGGGCGAGCCAATTGAAATCCCCCCAAAGGCCCTCGAACCGATTCCAGCAGACCCGCTTTAACAAGCATTCCAAGCACTTTAGCAATATGGCTCTTCGAAAAGCCTGTTATACGGCTGAGCTCATAGGCTTGCATTCTAATCCCGCAACCTGAGATGCATACCATAGTATGTATGGCAATACTTGCAGCTTCAGAGATATGGAAGATATTTGACATGCGAATAAAGTATTTAGGTAAAAGAAT
Organism: uncultured Bacteroidales bacterium; assembly: GCA_937981455.1. Taxonomy (GTDB): domain Bacteria; phylum Bacteroidota; class Bacteroidia; order Bacteroidales; family TTA-H9; genus UBA2030. The sequence goes on from CALJNV010000113.1 coordinate 1,513, forward strand.
ACGCAAATATACAAAATATTTTACAAATCCCAACCTTTGTTAAAAAAATCTGAAAAAAAAGAAATTAAATCAGATCACTTAAACTTTTAGCGCTAAAATGTTTAATCACCAATGCTGTTGCTTCATTTATTACGCCCTCCATCAAGCATTGCCCGATAGCACAAATTTTATGGTCGAGGGGGCATCCACTGAGCTCAACAGGGCCTTCGATACTTTCGTAAATATTCAACAAAGTGATGTCTTCTGGAGACTTATTCAGCACAAAACCGCCGGCAGGGCCGCGAGTAGATCTTACAAAGCCATCTTTTACCAAACGCTGCATAACCTTAGCCAGATGATTGCGTGAAGCACCCATTTGCCCGGCAATTCGCGTAACATTGATCGATTGTTTGCTTCGGGCAATAAGAACCATAGCATGTATGGCAAGTGAAGCGGCCTCTGATATCATCACAATTTTACTCATCGTGGAGCGATTTTGACCAGTAGCAAAATTCGTTTAAATTAGGCATTGTGGCAAAAAAATTCCGAATTTAAAAAGGCTCTAAGGAAGTATCATAAATTATTTTTAATCAATTATTTAATTGTTTTTAATAAAAAAAATCAAAATAAGCAGATAAAAAATGAGTAAGTTTGCAAGCAGTTTGAATGGGATATGAACGAAGAACCTAACGATAACGATTTCTCTTTTTTCGACTTACTGGATCGATTTGAACAGATGTTGTCGGAACAAACCTCATTGTTTTTCGACAGTGAAGAATTTGAGGAAATTATCAATTTTTATCTGGATACGGGAGATTTAAAAAAGGCTCGCATGGCCATTGTAGAAGCCCGAAGACAATACCCCTCCGAAAACATTTTCAATCTTAAATACGCCCAGTACCTTGCTGCCAGCGACCAAGAGCAAGAGGCTTTGAATATTCTCGCCCATATTGAACGACTCGAGCCCCGCAACTCAGAATTGTATTACACCCGAGGCACCATTTACAGCAAATTAGAAAGACATTTGGAAGCCATCAAAGAGTTTAATAAAGCCTTGGAATACGCTGAAGACCCCGTAGATATTTATTTAAACGTTTCCTATGAATACCAAAAGTTGGCCGATTACGACGCAGCGATTAAAGTACTTCTCGTTGCAGCTGAGATGGATCCTGATGACGAAGACATAATCAACGAATTGAGCTTTTGTTACGAATTTACAGACAGACTTGAGGAGGGTGTTGAAACTTTTCAGCGTTTTCTCGATAATCACCCATGGTCGGTGCAAGGTTGGTTTAGTCTGGGACTGATATATAACAAACTGGGACTTTATGAGAAAAGTGTTGAAGCCTTCGATTTTGCGATAACCATTGAGCCAACCAATACTGCTGCTTACTTCAACAAGGCCAATGCTTATTCGAATGCCGAGATGTATGAACAGGCCATAGCCGTATACAAGGAAGTACTCAAACAGGATGAACCTGATGCGTTAACCTATTGCTATATTGGTGATTGTTATTTGAAGCTCGAACGGCCAGAATATGCCAAAGATTATTTTATACAATCGCTCAGACACGATGATCAGCTTGTTGAAGCATGGTATGGATTGGCCCTTTGCAATGAAACATTGGGCAAGCACACGATAGCCCTTACAAACATTAATAAAGCCCTGCAGATTGACCCCTACAATCCAGTGTATTTTCACCTGAGAGGAGAAATATATCTTAGCTTGAAAGAATATGATAAAGCTTATCTCGATCTCAAAAAGGCCATTGATCGGGCAGACTCACCCGTTGAGCTGTGGGTTGATATTTCCCGGGTTGCTGTTTTAGGTGCGATAGAAAATGAAGTGATAGCCTTTCTTGCTTCCATTGAAGGGACTGATAAATGGCATCATTTCATAAACCTTACCCTGGCGAACATTTACCTATCCATAGGGCGAACTAAAGAAGCCATACAAAGAATACAGAGAGGTTTAGATGCTTTGCCTATGGCAAAGAATGAACTTTTAAGCTATTTCCCTGAAATGAGGCAGCATCCGGCTGTGGTTGAATTTCTGGCTCTCAACCTCGATGAAAATAATTCGTCGACCGAAAACCAATAATCAAAAACATTCTTATAGAAACATGGGTATTTTCAGAAAGCTTTATCAATGGGTTTTACACTGGGCCGAAACACCTTTTGGTGCGCCTGCGCTTTTTATTCTTGCATTTGCTGAAGCCTCATTTTTTCCCATACCTCCAGACCCTTTACTCATTGCTCTTGTTTTAGGCTCACAAAACAAAGCCTTCCGTTTCGCTTTAATTTGCACCTTTGGCTCGGTGCTGGGAGGAATGGCTGGCTACGCTATAGGACATTTCTTGTGGTGGACCACTGATAATCAATTTACTAGTTTTGCGAATTTCTTTTTCGATAATATTCCGGGCTTTACGCATGAACTTTTCAATCGTGTTTCAGCCATTTATAATGAATGGGATTTCCTGGCCATTTTCACTGCAGGTTTCACTCCCATTC
>CALJNV010000114.1 GCA_937981455.1 uncultured Bacteroidales bacterium
AATGGAACCTCGCGTGGCTATGCTTAGTTTTAGCACCAAAGGAAGTGCTATGCACACTTTGGTTGATAAAGTGGTTAATGCCACTCATATGGCTCGTGAGCTGGAACCCGCTTTGGTTATTGATGGAGAATTGCAGGCCGATGCTGCGATTATCGAGAAAGTAGGTGCACTCAAATGTCCTGGTAGCCCGGTTGCAGGAAAAGCAAACGTATTGGTGTTCCCGGATCTACAATCTGGAAATATTGCCTATAAGCTGGTACAGCGTCTGGCTGGAGCCGAGGCTGTAGGGCCCGTTCTCCAAGGTATGGCAGCTCCTATTAACGATCTTTCTCGTGGTTGCTCTGTCGATGACATCGTGAATCTTGTGGCAATCACTGCTAATCAGGCAAATGCAAAATAAAATTTACTTATAAGATAGGAATTAAAATACTTTCACACGAATTTTCCTAACATTTTTTAATTCTCCCCTGCAGGGGAGAGTTTTTATTTTTGCTGCTTAAAATTTCGAGCATGAAAGAATCCTCGCGGGCCAATTTTTTAATGTTTATAACAGCTATGATCTGGGGCTTTGCCTTTGTAGCTCAGCGCGCCGGAATGGAGGATATAGGCCCTTTTGCTTTTAGTGCCATCCGCTTTGCTCTGGGAGCAATTTCATTGCTGCCACTGGTGGCTGTTTATCATCGAAAGGGGGTGAAGTTTTTTAGGAAAAATCTTTGGTTATCTGGTCTATTAGCCGGTTTTGTTTTGTTTTGCGGGGCATCGGCCCAACAGATAGGCATGGTACATACACCAGCCGGTAAAGCGGGATTCATTACTGGGTTATATGTGGTGATGGTACCGGTATTGGGCTTGGCTTGGAACCGAAAAACTGATCTGACTGTTTGGGCGGGCGCTGTTTTGGCTATTACCGGAATGTATTTTTTAAGTACACATGAGGGTTTAGAAATACAAAAGGGGGATTTGTGGGTGCTTTTGGGGGCTTTTTTCTGGGCCAACCACGTTTTGGTCATAGCCTGGCTTTCGCCTAAATACAATTCAGTACAGCTTGCTATTATTCAGTTTTTTGTTGTCTCCATGCTGAGTGCGGTTTTTGCTTTGATGTTTGAGATTACCACCATGCACAACATTCGTGAGGCCCTATGGCCCATTGTTTATGGAGGTGTAATGTCGGTGGGTATTGCCTATACCTTGCAGGTAGTGGCGCAGAAATATGCCCATCCGGCTTATGCTTCTATTGTTTTGAGCCTCGAAACTGTATTTGCAGCACTGGGGGGCTGGCTGGTGCTTCACGAAACATTTACCCTGCGTGAAATGGCTGGAAGTTTGCTCATATTGGGCGCTATCATTGTGGCACAATTGCCTGGCTTTACTCAATTTAAATCTTCAGAAAAGGACGTTTAGGCAACGTGAAGTTGCTTGATTTATAGATGCTAATCTTAATTAATCCGCTTATTCTATCCCAAAATTTCACCCATCAAAGGTAAGAAGCATAAACTCTGGAATATGTCAGCAGTTGCTTATCTTTTTAAAACTTTATGGTGCCAGGTGCCTTCCGTATTGGTAATGATAATCAAATACCAACCAGGAGTCAGCATGGTCATAGGGATCAGGAATTGATTGCCCGTTTTGTGGGTTTCGAACACCCTCTGCCCAGCCATATTGTAAATGACAATTTGGGTCATGCCATCTCGGCTTTTTGAGGGTATCTGGATATTAAGGTAGTTGGTTGCAGGATTAGGGAAAACCTGTGAATTTCCCACATCTGTAGAATACAACGCAGGGGCAGTTCCTACTGGGTAGCCTTTTTCGAGTTGCATGATACGGCCCAGCATACCATAGGCATATCCGTTCTGGTTATATGTGGCTTTTAATGAATTTAGGTAGGGAAAATTACCTATCAGGGTCCATGTTTGCCCAGCATCTTCTGTGAAATAAATCCAGGAAGTTTCGATGTTGTACTGCTCCAGGCAAATCACATATCCGGTATTCTCGTTGGTAAAACCAATATCGCGGATAAATTTACCCGCAGGACATGTAAATACCTTCAGGGTATCCCATTGATACCCATCATACAGAGCCCGATAAACCTGGCTGCTATCGGCGGTCAGGAAATACATCAGATGGGCATTAATCAGCTGGCCTTTATTAATCATGGGCAGCCCCAGGGGAGTGAAATTCCAGGTGAGACCTCCGTCCTGGGTTTTATAAAATCCGGCCGAAGGGGTGGTGCCTCCGCCTCCAAATATATAGCCTTCGGTTCGATTTAAAAATTCCATATTTGCCATGGTGTCGAAAGGAAGGGGAAGTTCAATCCAGCTGTTTCCCTGGTCTTCACTGAGAAAAAACCGGGCCTTTCCGTAAGTCTGTATTGCATTATTGGGGTAAAAATCTTTTTTTATTATAATTAGTCCATATTTACCGAAAAAGTAGACCCTGTCCTGCGATGGAAAGGATAAAGAGAAACAAGCCGGTAGCGTTGTATCGGCGCAGAGTTGCCAATGATTTCCTCCATCGACTGTATGAAAAATGTAAGAGTAAACTTCGTCGGGCCCCATGTAGGTCTCTCGGTAGGCCCATGCTACAGCTATAGCCTCATTCACGCTCAGGAATTTCAGCTCGGTAAAATAGGCCCACCTGTAATAATCAAAAGGATGATAGCCCGGTACTTTGAAATAAAGGGATCTTTTCCAGTTTTTTCCATTGTCTTCACTTAGGTATAAATAATTGTTTGTACCGACCAGTATCTTGTTTGCGTTGATATCTAAGTTGTAAACATCGAAATAAGGATAATGCTCAGTATCGGGATATATAGTATTGCTTTGAGAATCGTAAAGGAGCAATGAATTGTAATCAGCGTAAGAGGGATGCGAAACAAAAAAATAAACATATTTCAGGTCTTTATTGTCAGGGGCTATTGCCGTGATGTAATCGTATTCGCCAGGTGGTTAGATATTCATTGTAGGTTTTTTCCATGTGCTTCCGCTATTATGCGAGATTAAGACGAGATGAATCCCACCTGTAAAAATATTTCGTTTATTTTTGACCTTTAATATTTTGAGGATATCAAAATATCCCTCATGAACGGAAGTCCAGCTTGCTCCATTGTCAACGGATCTTAAAATGAGGGTTCTATTCTGTTTATTTTTACCTATCATAAATAGGGTATCTCCATTTCCCCAGGCGCATCGGCTGGGAGCATAATAGCTATCCTGGGGTCTCTCCCAGATAAGTTCCAGGCTCGTGCCTCCATCAGTTGTGCGATAAACCCGGTAATAGTCGCTGGCATTGGCCAGGAAAATACCGGTATCTGCATTTTTAAAAGTGAGATCGGCCCAGGGACCGGGCTGGGCAAATACATTCCAGTTTTGGCCTCCATCGGTGGTTCGGGCTCTGTAAATAGCCCCGCTTACTCTGTCTTTGAGCAACGCATAACCTATAATGGGGGTAGGGAACGATACTCTTATTACGTAATACAGTGGGGAATGCCAGCGCAGGGTCCAATTTTGTCCCTGATCGGCCGAGTATAGCAAGCCGGTATCGAACCGAACAATTACTTCGTCGGCATTAAGCCAGGTGATTTCAGAAAGGGGTCTTTCTGTGCCTGAGGTAACGCTTGTCCAGTGTTTACCTCCATCGTTAGTCCATGCCAGGCTACCGTTTTTTCCCGTTGTTACTCCATGCAGGCTGTCAACTAGGTCCATATCGTAAACGATTTCCCCGAAGGGTTGTGGATTGAGCCACAGCACCTGCTGGGCATTGATATCCATGAGGGCTATGAGAAAAGAAATGATGGTGAGAATTTTAGTATTCATTCTGCAAATATTTTATTGATGTTTAATGCTTATAGGGTTGGGTTGGGGAATAAAATTTACAATAATAGTGTCGGTATTGCTACAACCATTTGAGCTTGTAACTTCTACCCAATAAGTGCCCGATTTATCCATTTCGATGGAAGGAGTGTTATCGCCTGTATTCCATAGATAATTTACAAATCCAGGTCTGGCATCGAGCACCACACTCCATCCTTGGCAGGTATTGATATCGGGGCCCAGATGGGGTTGGGGAAGGGCAAGCAGATTGACAACCGCCTGCCCGTTGAGCGTCCCTGCACAATAGGAATTGTAGGAGGTATCCAGGGTATAGATGCCTGGAATTTTTGAATAAAAGACGTAGGGAAAAGGCCCGGCACTTGTAATAGAGGGTTGAGCTAAGCCATTCACCTTCTAGGCAAAGTTATAGGGGAGAGCGGCGTTGGGAGTAAACGAAATTTGTATCTGGGCCTCACTCACTCCATCATCGCAAATACTACCCCCACCGCTTATTGTAGCATCGGGGCAAAGCACAGGGGCCTGCACATAGGTATGATTTTCGCATCCGGCCGAGTCCCAAAAGGAAGCATAGATGGGATGCAAAAGATAATCGCAGGGTAGGCCCTCGATGGTAAATGAGGTCGGACTCTGAAACGGAGGTGGAATGATAGTAGAGTAGCCTGTAAGACTGTCCCATACAACCAGATTACCCGTGGATGGGGGATTGCTGAAGTATATCTGCCCGCTTACTGAAAAGGTATTGGTGATTGGATTGCAGCTACTCGCCTGATGCGTAATCTCCAGGATACTGCAGTGGGTAACAAAGTCGCAGGTGGTAGTACCCGCTCCGGGTTGACCGTAATTTTCCTGATCAATGAAAAGATGAAAACTAATAACATTATGATCGATCCCGGAAATACGGATCAGGTAGTATTCATTGGGCAAGGCATTGGGAATGGTACATATTGCATAACCCATGATTGGTGAATAATAAGGGTTAAAACAATCGACGATTTTATCACTGGTAATTCCTCCTAAACAGGCTGAGGTGGGAGCAGTATAAGGTCCATAAAGCAGCTGACCAAAAGATCTTGAAGGCTGGGTATAAGCTTTAAAAATGAGGGTGCCTGTGGTGGCAATTTTTGTATATAACCAGTGGGGTCAAGCAACATCTGCAGCCGTTATTTCGAGACAGCCATAATTCGCGCAGCAGGAAGTTAAAGTATCGCCGGCACAGCATTCATGCCAGAAGAAGTAGGCTGATGAAAATCCCGTGGGAGTAACAAAGGAATAATTACTGTCCAGGCACATGGGCCGGGCCCGGTGGCACGAGTCGTAGATAGGCAAGGTATCGAGCACTATGTAGCGTGTGGTATCGGGTTTTTTGCCAGCTCTGGTTGTGTTTTTCATCTCAACAGGAGAGTACACCCAGCCCGCGAAAAGTAGCTCGGCCCATAATACCTTGAAAACAACTAGCAACTGGTATCTCTTCAATGTTTAATAAATACTTTTTTGCTGTTAATCAGTTGATTCTGAGAATTTAGAATTTGAATAATGTACAATCCCTCATACAGGCATTCGGTGGAGAATTGCGATTGCGGGGTTTCTATGCGTAATTGAAGATAAGGGTCTAAAACTCTCACCTTCATTTCAGGCTCCATACCTTCAATGTAAAGCATACCATCGGCGGGATTGGGATATATGCTTAGGCTGGGCAGTGCTGGGTCCTCTTCATGTAAATTCATAACCTCTGAATAATCTGTCTCATCCGTAAGGGGTTGGTTGAAGTTTAACTGCGCATAACATATGTTCTGGGTTAAGGGTCAATACCTTGTGGTATTCGTAAATGAATGAGCCTTTATAGTTTTGTTTTGATTTGCAATAAACGGTATAATCTTTAGAAAGCGTCCTTACCAGATTAAGGTTGCACAGGTCGCCATACATGTAAGCCGCATGCCCATATAGCATAGGTGCAGCATCTATGGGCATCACGATAGGCCAGGTCATATTCGTATGCGAGGCATAAAAGTCAGGGTCCACGTAGTGCTTGCGAAACCATTGCCAGCAACGTCCAGTGCTTTCTCCATACTCCTGGGAGCTATTGCCTTTACATAAGGTAGTAACAGAATCGCTTATACAAGGGTTTTTCGTGCATGAAGTAACTCCTCCACTGCAATAGGTTTCAGGCAAAATAATATCGAAATAGTGCTGGCCATTTCTTATGCCGGTGAATAAACTAAAATTGCCATCGGGGAAATAGTTGGTATTGGCTTTGTGCCATTGCGAGAAATAGTGCCAGTTCCAATGCACTGTGCCCATAAACAGGCCCTCAATATTTTGAGTTGTACCAATGGGAGAGAAAAATAATCCGTCGTTTAACTTAGTCCAGAGTACGGGAATTAGGTTTAAATAATGCTGCACAACCACGTTGTTGTTCTGGCGGTCTGTGCCATTGCACATGTTATCTTCCCAGTGCATGCCATACTCGCTGCAAATGTTGCACGATGTACTGGTAATTGCCCAGGGCTCGATGTTGGTTACCACTCCGTGAAAATGGCATTTTTTCCCTGGAAAATGATTAATGACGTTGCTTTGATAATAAATTAAGATGACTTAACTTTTTTAAAGCTCGGTTTTGGTATGCAGGTAATATCCAGTAATTTTCAAAAGCCGGGACGGCATAAACTTTAATATTCATAGCCTCTGCCTTGTCGATGAAATCCACCAGCTTTTCTTTATACCCGGGCAAGGTAGCATTCAGTCCCAGATTGAAAGCATTGACGCTATCGTTGTAGTGCAAAAGCGATACATTCATGAATACATGATTAAATCCCCACTTACGAACATTTTGTAGGATTACATCATTGGGTTCCGTCATAAACATTGTTGGTGGGCCATCAGAAACGGTACTGGAACCGCAATCGTACCAGATAGCTCGGATATTGGTGGGTAAAGAGTTTTGTGCACTGCCTGGTAAAAATTTGATAAATAATGTCATTAAGATTAAAGCACTAATTATCAATGATTTACCTGGGGGGTAACGGCAGTTTAATATTTTTAAGTTACCCCATGATAGGTAAAATGTTGAAAATGTGCTTGCTCATAAGTCTATGGGTTTTGGGTTTTAGTTATGCCCAAATTTACGCAGGACAAGGTGCCTTGTCAAGTAATTCGTGGGAAAATTGAAATTTATTTCAGACACATCGATAGATTGCCTGAAGCATGCAGCCCTGCGTTATTAAAAACAGGTTGAGCGTAAGCTTTTTTCAAATTTTGGCTTCAATTGGCTGGTTTCGTTTTTTTCATACCAAAGAGGCCTGAAAAGCACGGAATTTTGCTATCTTTGTATCGTCATGAAAAAGCATCCTTATACAGTTTATCGTACATTGTATCACAACAACGGCAAAGGGTTATACGCCTGTTGGATGCTCTGAAAATTTCACCGTCAAACGCCGTTTACCCGGAAGATATCATCCTGACGGGGCCTAATTTTTTCCAGTAAAAATTTTATAATCATGAAAGGGCTGGTATTCGATATCAGGCGTTTTTCGGTGAACGATGGACCAGGCATACGCACAACGGTGTTTCTAAAGGGTTGCCCCCTGCGGTGCTGGTGGTGCCATAATTCTGAAAGCTGGAGCGTCGAACCTGAACTCATGGAGGTAAACCAACCGTTAGAAGGAAAGTCGTTTAAAAAGATGGAGATCGTTGGGCGCTGGATGCGTGTGTCAGAGGTGGTGCAAGCGTGCTTGCGCGATCTGGCCTTTATAAGCGAAAGCGGCGGAGGAATTACTCTTAGCGGAGGAGAGCCCTTGATGCAACCTGAGTTCACCACGGCCCTCGCACGGGAGCTCTCCAAATTGTACCTCCACGTGGCTCTTGATACTTCGGGTTACGCACCCCGCTCGGTCTTGTCGATTTTATTACCCTATGTCGACCTGTGGCTCTATGATTTCAAAGGGGCCAACACTCGGCGGCATTTCGAAAATACTGGTGTTGACAATACCCTCATTATCGAAAACCTCGAATATCTCATCCAGCAGAAAGCCCCGGTAGTACTCAGATATCCTGTAGTACCCGGTTATAATGACACCGAAAAGGATATCTCCTTCATTTTCCATTTTTTGCTGAAATACAAAGGTGGGATACATGAAGTGCATTTACTCCCTTATCACCGGCTGGGACGCGATAAACGCCGGCGCCTCCATGCGTTTCTGCCTCCCTATGAAGTGGAGAATGATAGCACGGCGGCTGCGTATCGTGTGATGTCCGTTCTTTACTCTTCAGGGATCCCGATAAAAATAGGTGGATAGTAAATAATTAAAAATCAATAATTACCATGACTGAAAGAATTCAAAAGCTGAGAGAAGCGAGCCTGAATGCGGTGAACCGGCTTTCGGCCGAAAGGGCCCTTTTATTGACAGAGTTTTATCAATCGGGTCGCCCCGCCGAGGTCTCGGTACCCGTGGCCCGTGCTCTGGCTTTTAAATACATTATGGAACGAAAAAAAATCTGGATAGGCAAGGACGAGCTTATTGTTGGGGAGAGGGGGCCAGAGCCCAAGGCCGTTCCCACCTATCCCGAAGTAAGTCTGCATTCGCTGGAGGACTTGGAAATACTTCATAGGCGACCTAAGGTTTCATTTCAGGTGGATGAAGAAACATACAATGCCTACCGCGATGTGGTCATCCCTTATTGGAAAGGCAAAAGTAATCGGGAGAAACTGATGAACCTTATGGACCAAGCATGGATCAAGGCATACAAGGCAGGTATTTTCACAGAGTTTCAGGAACAGCGTGCACCGGGACATACCGTGGCCGGAGGTAAGATTTTCCGAAAAGGGATGCTCGACCTCATCGCAGATATCGAAGCCTCGCGCAGAAGAATAGATGTGTTTCATGATCCGCAGGCCTACGAAAAACTGGAGGAGCTCAAAGCCATGGAGATAGCTGCCAGAACATTGATAATATTGGCCCGACGCTATGCCGATGAACTAGATAAAATGGCTGACCAGGAGCTTGACCTCCAGAGAAAAGCTGAGCTTATAGAAATGGCAGCTATCAGCCGACGCGTTCCGGCGCATGCGCCCCAAACCTTTCATGAGGCTTTGCAGCACTATTGGTACATTCATCTGGGGGTTATCACCGAGCTCAACCCCTGGGATAGTTTTAATCCCGGCCGTCTCGATCAGCACCTGCTCCCATTTTACCGGCAGGGACTTGCCATGGGTACATTAACGGACGACAAAGCCCGGGAGTTATTGCAGGCTTTCTGGATAAAATTTAACAATCATCCGGCTCCGCCTAAAATTGGAGTGACTGCCCTCGAAAGCAATACTTACACAGACTTTGCATTAATAAATGTAGGGGGATTGACTGAAACAGGCGAAGACGCCGTTAACGAGCTCAGCTACTTAATATTGGACGTAGTTGAGAAAATGCGTATTCTGCAACCCAGTAGCATGGTGCAAATAAGCAGAAAAAATCCTGACACTTTGATTCATAGAGCTTTAAAAATTGTTAAAACTGGTTTTGGCCAACCTTCACTATTTAATTCGGATGCTATAGTGGCTGAACTGTTGCGTCAGGGGAAATCCATTGTTGATGCGCGCAAGGGTGGAGCGAGTGGATGTGTGGAGGCAGGGGCTTTTGGCAACGAAGCTTACTGGCTCACGGGTTATTTCAACTTGGCAAAAATCCTTGAAATTACCCTCTACAATGGGTTTGACCCTCGCACAGGAATTCAATTAGGGCTTAGCACTGGCGATCCGTCCAACTTTAGCTCCTTTGAGGATTTACTCAAAGCTTATGAAACACAAATTCGATATTTTATTGATATTAAGATTAAGGGTAACCGGGTGATTGAAAAACTTTTTGCACACAACCTTCCGGTTCCTTTTCTTTCGTTAATCATTGATGATTGTATTGACAATGCCATGGATTACAATGCAGGTGGCGCTCGATACAATACAAGTTATATCCAGGGGGTTGGTATAGGCTCAGTTACAGATAGTTTGACGGCCATTCGTTACCATGTCTTCGATCATCAAACAATAAGTTTTAATGGTTTTTTGGATGCACTGCGTAAGAATTTTGAAGACTATGATGAGCTTCGTCATACTTTAGTTTACGATACCCCGAAATACGGGAATGATGATGACTATGCTGACGACCAGGCCCGCAAAGTATTTGAATTCTTTTTTCACGCCGTAGATGGAAGGCCAACAGCTCGGGGTGGGACTTTCAGAATTAATTTGTTGCCTACAACCTCTCATGTATATTTTGGAAGTGTTACAGGTGCATTGCCCGATGGGCGAAAGGCTGGTTTACCCTTAAGTGAAGGTATTTCACCTGTGCAGGGTGTCGATCGTAACGGTCCTACTGCTGTAATAAAGTCTGCTTCGAAACTTGATCATTTGAGGACGGGAGGGACTTTGCTCAATCAAAAATTTACTCCTGCATTCTTTCAGAACAATGAAGCTATTTTACAATTGACAGCTCTTGTGCGTGCATACTTTCGCCTGGATGGGCACCATATTCAGTTTAATGTTGTGGATGTTGCTACTTTGCGAGAAGCCCAAAAACATCCCGAAAATTATCGTGATCTTATCGTAAGGGTGGCAGGATATTCCGATTATTTTAATGATTTGGGCGAGGATTTGCAAAATGAGATTATTCGAAGAACCAGCCACGAGAGATTTTAAAAATGAATTTGGTGTTTGGTTGGGGGCTATGTATGAACATTCATTTAATTTACTTTGAACTTGCCATTTTGTTTTAATATTTTCATTAATGA
>CALJNV010000115.1 GCA_937981455.1 uncultured Bacteroidales bacterium
TTGTTTTTCCTTCGCCAAACCAAATAAAGGGGAAGGAACCTCCTGTAAATTTCATGGAAGTGATGCCAATTTCAAAAGGAGGGGCTCCTGCACTGTAAGGAAATTCAAATAGGTTAATGTTGGTAAAATCAATAGTAGGATCGAAGTGGCTCAGAGGGATGGTAATTTTCTTCCATCCATTTGCCAGGTCTTCGGCAGTGGTAATGTAAGGCGCCAGTGATAGGGTTCCGATGCCCAGCGGCCGAATATAAATTTTAGACCAATCAGCTGTATTGTTGAAATCTTTGATAACAATTTCAAAATTGTTATTTCCTCCAGTTACTACATTCTGTCCAGGCCCATAAATATTCCCTGCAGTATATCCAAGTTTTAATTTTCGATAGCCGGGTTGATTATTTATAACTTTAAAATAATCGGGTCCTGGTAATACCTCTCCGGTCACTTCTGCCGCAAGCATTAAATCGGCGGGTAAGTAATATTGGGTATTATTCTGGGGCGAACTGAAAGAAATATTTAATGGCGATACTCCAAGAGGGTCTTGCAATATTTCAATATTCACCTCATCACTCTCTACCATCAGTCCGTTCGAAGAATGGGCTATTGCTTTCAATTGGTGTTGTCCTTCTGTGAGCCCTGAAAGCCAAAACTGATAGGGAGAAGAAAAATCTTCACCCACTTTTTGTTGGTCAACAAAAAACTCGACTTTTTCTACAAAATTGCCCTGATTGTTTGCTAAATTAAGGGTTGCCACGAGTTGCCCCGCACCTCCCAGGCCATCGTGTTTATTGTTGGTTTTATTTTCACCAAAGTAAAGAAAAGGGGTACTACCTCCTGAAAAAACAATCGATTGAATGGCTATCTGGAAATTTCCAGCATCAGCACTGTAAGGAAACTCTAACAATTGAAGCTGACTGAAATCGATAGATGGATCAAAATCAGCCAGGGGTATGATGATAGTTTTCCACTCATTAGATATTCCGCCAGCAGCATTTACGTAGGGTAATAAACTAAGATTGCCTAACCCGTTAGGTTTAAATTTTATACGCGACCAGTTGCATCCACCTACTTCGTCTCTTAGGGTGATTTCTACCTGATAATTACCGCTGCTAACAACGTTAACATAAGTACCGTAGATGCTCACTGGATTATTTCCTAGCTTAAGTTTACGATAACCTGATAAGTTATTGGAAACGACCAGATAATTGCTTTCAGGGATGGCAATACCTTCGGTAACGGCCTGCATAGGAATATTTTCAGACACGTAAAAGGATTGACCCTGAAGGGGTTGAATAAGGTTTACCCCAAAATTGCCAGACCAAGAGGGAGCAGAAATATGAACTGTTTGTATTGCGGACTCAAAATTTTCGCCCGTATTCATTCTTAATCGGGCGGCCAAGGTTATTAATCCGGTATCGCTGGTCTGAAAGAGATACTTGAAAGGTGCAAAAGCATCTTCGCCAACTTTCATACCATTGGCATAAAATTCAACTTTTTCAGGAAACACCGCTGGGTAATTGGCGGAGATTAGCTCAGCAACCAGCTGGCCGGGTCCCCCGTAACCGTCATGTTTGTTATCCGTTTTACCTTCACCAAACCATAAAAAAGGATTCGTCCCTCCAATAAATTTTATTTCTGAAAAAGCTATATCGAAATTTCCGGCATTGGCACTATATGGAAATTCGAAATAGGCCAGAGAGGTCCAATCTACGCCCTGAAAATCGGACAAAGGGATAGAAATCGTTTTCCACTCGTTGCCGATCCCTCCAGCAGCCATAATGTATGGAGCTAACTGTAGAGCGCCCATAGCATTTGGCTTAATGTATATGGCACTCCAGTTGCAATTTCCCGAAAAATCTTTCAACGTTATCTGCAGGGTATGATTACCCCCTAAAATAACATTGTTACCAGGTGCATAAATGTTGGTAGGATTGTAGCCAAATTTCAGCTTTCTGTAACCTGTCAAATTGTTGGTTACATGAATATAAGCTGGACTAGGGTTTTGTACACCATTTACCTCTGCCTCTATCCAAAACGAAGCGGGAGCAGTAAAACTAGTGCCCTGTGCAGGCCCGGTTAGAAAAATTTCCTGTGCATTACCCTGGCACAAAATCCATACAAACCAGACCAAAAACAACACTCTTCTTAAACGCCTCATGATAAGTATTTTACTCATGTTGTACTCCAAATTTATTAGTGATTACAATTACAAAATTAGTTCATATTAAATTCATCATAATTAATAGAAGTAAGTTTTTAATAAAAAATTATTGATTGGAATTGCACACCAAAAACGTGAACAACCGGAGACAGATGTCTCCGGTTGTCGAAAGTGAAAATAGAGTACGAAAAAACTATAGTTTAAAATATTTGAATTCTTTTCCAATATAGCGAGCTGCAGAGCCCAAGGCTTCCTCAATGCGAAGCAACTGATTGTATTTAGCAATGCGGTCGGTACGAGAGGCTGAACCCGTTTTGATAAGGCCAGTGTTGAGAGCAACAGCCAGATCGGCGATTGTGGTGTCTTCGGTTTCGCCCGAACGGTGACTAATAATAGCGGTGTAAGCGGCACGATAAGCCATATTAACTGCATCCATAGTTTCAGTAAGAGAGCCAATTTGGTTCACCTTAACAAGAATGGAATTTGCAACACCTTTGCGAATGCCATCAGCCAGGCGCTGGGTGTTGGTTACAAAGAGGTCGTCGCCAACCAATTGTATTTTACTACCCAGTTTTTCGGTCATCAACTTCCAACCCACCCAATCGTCTTCGGCCATACCGTCTTCAATCGAGAGGATAGGGTATTTATTTACCCATTCAGCCCAGAAATCAACCATCTGGGAAGGGGTGAGTTTTTCGCCGGTAGATTTTTTGAGGTGATATACATTTTCCTCAGGAATAAAATATTCAGATGAAGCGGGATCCAGGGCAATACATACATCTTCGCCAGGTTTATAGCCTGCCTGTTCAATAGCTTGAAGAATTACTTGAATGGCTTCTTCATTGGCCTTGAGGTTGGGTGCAAAACCGCCCTCATCCCCCACATTGGTGCTATATCCAGCTTTCTTAAGAACCTTGGCTAAGTGATGAAAAACTTCAGCGCCCATGCGAATAGCATCGCTAAAGCAGATAGCTCCCACAGGCATTATCATAAATTCCTGGAAATCGATTGAGTTATCGGCATGCGAACCTCCATTGATGATGTTCATCATGGGAATAGGGAGGGTATTGGCGTTAGGACCACCGAGGTAACGATAGAGAGGTAAGCCGGTTTCAATAGCAGCTGCCTTGGCAACAGCCAGAGATACGCCCAGAATAGCGTTTGCGCCAAGCTTTCCTTTATTGGGTGTACCGTCCAATTCGATCATACGGGCATCGATTTCATTTTGATCGAAGATGTACATACCCTGCAATTCTTCATTCAACACAGTATTAACATTTTGAACGGCGTTTAATACGCTTTTGCCGAGATACATACTTTTGTTGCCATCACGAAGCTCAATGGCCTCATGCGCGCCGGTTGATGCGCCAGAGGGCACTGCGGCTCGGCCCAGCACACCGTTTTCGGTTACTACATCAACTTCAATGGTGGGATTCCCTCGTGAATCGAGAATTTGACGAGCATGGATGTAAGAAACACGACTCATTGTTTTAATTTTGTGGGTTAGACATTAAATGTTTAATTATCAATAAAAAAGGGATAAGGCAAACCAGGTGCCCCATCCCCCTCGAAAAACAAAAATTTGAATTAAAATACTATTCAGATTTTTCTTCTGTTTTGGATTTTACTGTTTCTTCATTGCTTTGAGAAACAGTTGTTTGGGGTTTGGCTACAGATAGAGGCTTAGAAGACTTTTTCTTGCCACGACGTGTGCTGCCGGCCTTTTCCTGTTTCTTTTCTTTGGTACCAACTAAGAAAGTGTTGTAATCGACCAGCTCGATCAGTGCTATTTCAGCACCATCGCCCTTACGGAAACCCAGCTTGAGAATTCGTGTATAACCTCCAGGGCGTTCAGCCACTTTGCTAGAAATCTCCCTGAAGAGCTCCGTTACGGCATATTTGTCCTGTAAGTATGCGAAAACCGTTCTACGATTATGGGTGGTATCTTCTTTCGAACGATTGATCAAAGGTTCAACAAAACTCCTGAGGGCCTTAGCCTTTGCGAGGGTTGTAACCAATCGCTTATTTTTAATAAGCGATACCGCCATATTCGATAACATGGCTTTGCGATGCGAGCTGGTGCGTCCCAGGTGGTTAACTCTTTTACCGTGTCTCATGGTTATTAATCCTTATCTAATTTATATTTATCGATTTTCATGCCGAATTCAAGGCCTTTACTTGCCACCAGCTGTTCAAGCTCGGTGAGTGATTTTTTGCCGAAGTTGCGAAATTTAAGAAGGTCTGCCTTGGTATGCGAAACAAGATCGCCCAGTGTTTCCACATCAGCTGCTTTGAGGCAGTTGAGAGCCCGCACTGAGAGGTTAAGGTCAACCAGCTTGGTCTTAAGCAATTCACGCAGCTGCTGTGTGCTTTCATCAAACTCATCGGCTGCTTCCTTCACTTCAGGGTCAAGTACAATTTTTTCGTCACTGAAAAGGATGAAGTGGTGGATAAGAATATGGGCAGCTTCACGCAAGGCTTCTTTAGGATGGATGCTACCATCGGTTTCTACCGTGAGGGTGAGCTTTTCGAAGTCTGTTTTCTGCTCCACGCGGTAATTATCCACCTGATAGCTTACGTTGCGAATGGGGGTATGAATAGAATCGATGGCTATAGTACCTAAAGGGGCATTGGGATCCTTATTGTCCTCCGAAGGAACATATCCTCTGCCCTTTTTAATTTTTATTTCAAGCACCAATTTCACTGCCTTATCCATAGTACAGATAACAAGGTCAGGATTAAGTACCTGAAAATGATTGAGGAATTTGTTGATATCGGCTGCAGTGAAAGTTTCTTGCCCCCCCACTACTACACGAGCTAATTCCTCTTGCACCTCGGTCGATTGACGTTTGAAACGTACTTGTTTTAGATTGAGGATAATATCCGTAACATCCTCAACCACCCCGTCGATAGCCGAAAATTCATGTTCTACTCCTTCAATCTTAACGGAGGTAATCGCAAAGCCCTCGAGGGAGCTTAGCAGCACACGGCGAAGTGCATTCCCGATAGTGATGCCATACCCGGGTTCCAGGGGCCTAAACTCAAATACTCCTTTGAAATTATCAATGTGGAGCATGAGTACCTGATCGGGCTTTTGAAATGATAAAATTGCCATATTACAGTTGTTATCTGTTTACAAAGGTTAAGATTACTTGGAGTATAATTCGACGATGAGTTGCTCGCGAATATTTTCAGGAATATCCTGACGTTCGGGGTAACTCATGAATTTACCACTCATGAGATTATTGTCCCATTCGAGCCAGGGATAAGGACGGCTATTTCCGGCAAGGCTACTGGTGATGACCTCCAGCGTTTTCGACTTTTCCCTCACACCAACAATATCACCGGGTCGAAGTAAATAAGAGGGGATATTTACGATCTTCCCGTTGACAACAATGTGGCGGTGAGAGACTAACTGACGAGCAGCAGCGCGCGTGGGAGCAATTCCCAGACGATACACCACGTTATCGAGTCTCGATTCAATCAGCTTGAGGAGGTTCTCACCGGTGATGCCCTTCATGCGGGAAGCCTTGGCAAAAAGTATACGGAACTGCCGTTCCAAAATGCCATAAGTATATTTGGCTTTTTGCTTTTCAGAGAGCTGTACACCATATTCACTTTGCTTGCCACGACGTTTGTTGGGGCCATGCATCCCCGGAGGGTAGCCTTTTCTGTCATAGTACTTGTCGGGGCCGAAAATGGGATCTCTAAAACGGCGTGCAATTTTTGTTTTTGGGCCAATGTATCTTGCCATATTTTAACGTTTGTTTTCCTTTTAATTTCTTGATTAGATTTCTTAAAAAATTATACGCGTCTTCTTTT
>CALJNV010000116.1 GCA_937981455.1 uncultured Bacteroidales bacterium
CCCAGGTAAACTCTGCGAACCTGTTCATCGTTGGCCAATTCTTCAGCAGTACCCGATTTCATGACAGTTCCTTCGAATAGCAAATAAGCCCTATCGGTTATACTTAAGGTTTCATGAACGTTGTGGTCGGTAATTAAAACACCAATATTTCGATGTTTGAGCTGGGCTACAAGGCTTTGCAAGTCTTCTACCGCAATAGGGTCAATACCCGCAAAGGGTTCATCGAGCAGAATGAATTTAGGATCAACGGCTAGGGCACGGGCTATCTCAGTCCGACGCCTTTCTCCACCCGATAGTTGTATGCCTTTGCTTTTCCTAATTTTTTCTAGCCCAAAGTCTTTCAATAGCATTTCCAGCCTCTCTTTTTGTTCGTGCGGCTTAAAGCGGCTAAATTCCAGCACAGACTTAATATTGTCTTCTACTGATAGGTTACGAAACACCGAGGCTTCCTGGGCTAGGTATCCTATTCCCATCTGAGCCCTTTTGTACATGGGCAGATCCGTTATGTCTTTTTCGTCGAGAAAAACTTTTCCTGCAAAGGGCTTTATAAGCCCGGTAATTATATAAAATGTTGTGGTTTTGCCGGCTCCATTGGGCCCCAGCAATCCTACAATTTCTCCCTGATTGACCTCTACCCCAACATCTTTTACAACCATTCGGTTGCGATATTTTTTGTATAGCCCCTCGGTGTGAAGTTTCATGTGTGTGGGTTATTTTCCAATTCTTCCCAAAATTCCAGCGCCCTACGAGTATGGGGTATAACGATAGTTCCTCCTACAAGATTGGCAATGCCAAATATTTCGAAAATTTCGGCGGTTGATACACCCAATTGATGACATTTTTGGAGGTGATAGCGTACGCAATCGTCGCAACGAAGGACCATGCTGGTAGCAAGGCCAAGCATTTCTTTGGTTTTGGCTGATAAGGCACCTTCTTCATAGGCCACGGTATCCACGCCATAAATACGTTTGAGAATTTTGCTATAGGGTGAAGCCAGAATTTTTTCATTCATCTTCTGGCGATAAGCATCAAATTCATCTACTAAATTTCCCATAGCTAATTGATTTTATATAATACCTTCTTTGAGTATGTCATGAAGATGTATAACTCCTTTATATTCTTGTTCTTGCACAACCAGCAATTGCGTAATGCTATGGTTGCGCATGAGGTCGAGCGCATCGGCTACCAGTGCCTCGGGATGAATGGTTTTGGGGGTATGAGTCATTATGTCTGCTGCTGTGAGCGCAGGATTGGGTCCAAATTTTTGCAACATTCGGCGAAGGTCACCATCGGTAATAATACCCAAGATGGATCCATTGTTTAATACGGCCGTGCAGCCCAGTCGCTTGGAGGTGATTTCGAAAATTACTTCTGTAAGCGTGGCATTGGGTTCAACCATAGGTTTTTCGTTTCGAATAAATAGGTCGGCAACTCGCAGGTAGAGTTTTTTACCCAGTGTACCGCCCGGGTGAAGCCTGGCAAAATCTTCAGACGAGAAGCCACGGGCCGTGAGAAGGGCCACTGCTAAGGCATCGCACATGGCCAATTGAGCGGCTGCACTGGCGGTGGGAGCCAGGTTGTTGGGGCAGGCTTCCTTTTCTACTTTTGTAAGTAAAATTATATCAGCTCTTTGAGCAAGATAAGAATTTTCGTTTCCCACAATGCCAATCAACAGATTGCCGTTCGCCTTGATTAAAGGTACAAGCACTTTAATTTCAGGCGTATCTCCGCTTTTTGAAAGACAAACCACTATATCATCGGGGCGGAGCATGCCCAGGTCCCCATGTATGGCATCGGCGGCATGTAAAAAAAAGGCCGGTGTCCCTGTTGAATTGAGGGTAGAGGTAAATTTTCGGCCTATGTCGAGACTCTTCCCAATCCCCGTTACGATCACTCTGCCCCTATGGCTGAGAATAGCCTCTACAGCATCGGCAAAATGTTCATCAATATATTTTAGCAGACCCTCGATGGCTATTGCTTCTTCGCTTAAAGTGCGACGGCCGATTTCAATGATTCGATTCCTGTGGGACTGCATGCTTATTTCTTGTTCTTTTGAATTTGCAAATATACGAATACCCTTATTCGTGCGTTTGGTTGTGTGTTAGCAGTAATAACCCCACCATTGTCAGTGTTTTTTTAAGAATACATATTTAAAAGTTCAATATGTTAAATTTTTGATGAAGCATACCATTTTTGGACAACTCATATTATCTTTACCCAACAAAAGTGCTGTATACCATGGCGTCGATATATCTAAAAATCATGCGAAGTTTTTTCTATCTTGTCAAGAATAAAAAACCTTTTATCTTTGCAATTTCGTGTGAAAAATATTAATTCTCTGATAATCAATATTTAGCAAAAACAAACTCCCAACAAAGTTGATATCGGTGCCGTGGTATCGGATGCTTTTAAAAACAAAAGATTTGAGATAAATCAGAATGAAAGCGGAAATAAAGGAAAAAGTGCAATTGCAAGATCCGGTTTATGAAGCCTTGAAAAATTTTTTCGGGTTCGATCATTTTAAGGGGAGTCAGGAAGCGGTTATAAGGAGCATATTGGCAGGCTATGATACTTTTGTAATTATGCCAACAGGAAGTGGTAAATCGCTTTGCTATCAGCTTCCGGCTATTATCAGTGAAGGAACAGCGATAGTTATCTCGCCACTCATAGCCTTAATGAAGAATCAGGTGGATGCCATACGTAACTTTGGCATGGAATTGGGCTTAGCTCATTACTTGAATTCTACCCTTTCGAAGCCAGAGATTGCCCAGGTGAAATCCGATTTAGAAACTGGACGAACCAAGTTGCTCTATGTGGCCCCTGAAACCCTTACCAAAGAAGATAGTATAGAAGTTTTTCGCAACATTAAGATTTCTTTTTATGCCATCGATGAAGCACATTGTATCAGCGAATGGGGACACGATTTTCGGCCCGAATACCGCCGTATTCGGCCTATCATCGAGGCTATTGGGCAAAATGTACCTGTAATGGCCCTTACAGCAACCGCTACCCCCAAAGTACAAGAAGACATCCAGAAAAATCTTGGCATGATGGAAGCCAAGCTTTTCAAATCGAGTTTCAATCGGCCCAATCTTTATTATGAGGTACGACCCAAAACCAATGATGTTGTTAAGGATATCATAAGGTATATCAAAAATAACCCCGGCAAATCAGGCATTATCTATTGTCTGAGTCGCAAGAAGGTAGAAGAATTGGCAGAAACTTTACAGGTGAATGGAATTAAGGCTTTGCCTTATCATGCTGGATTGGATGCTCAAACGCGCCGTAACAATCAGGATGCCTTCTTAATGGAAGAAGTTGATGTAATTGTGGCAACCATAGCATTTGGCATGGGAATTGACAAACCCGATGTGCGGTATGTTATCCACCATGATATGCCCAAGAGCCTGGAAGGCTATTATCAAGAGACTGGGCGTGCGGGCCGTGATGACGGTGAGGGCAATTGCATTGCTTTTTACAGTTACGAAGATATGGAGAAACTTGAGAAGTTTCTTAAAAACAAGCATGTGGCTGAGCAAGAGATAAACAAAATGCTTATCAACGAAACCATAGCCTATGCAGAATCCTCGGTTTGCCGAAGGAAGGTTCTATTGCACTATTTCGGAGAGCAATACTTGGAAGAATCTTGCAACAATTGCGACAATTGTCTGCATCCTAAAACCCGATTCGATGCACAGGACTTCGTTATTACCGTACTTGAAGCTATTCAGCAAACCAAGCAGCAATGCAAGGCCAAACATTTGATACATGTTATTACCGGAAAAGCCACTGCCAATGTAAAAGCTGCCAAACACAATAAATTGGAAGTGTTTGGCAAAGGTGAGGAAAAGGACGAAAAATTCTGGAATGCTATCATCCGCCAAATGCTTATCGAAAATCTCATCGAAAAAGAAATTGAAAATTACGGTATTCTAAAAATAACCCAATCAGGTAAAAAGTTTTTGAAAAATCCGCAACCCATTATGATGACAGAGGATCGTGATTTTGAGAATCTCGAAGAAGAAGAAGGCCTCGAACAAGGTGCTGGAACAAAACCAGGTACAGCAGATGCAACCCTATTTGCATTATTGAAAGATCTTCGCAAAGAAATTGCCAGGAAGGAGAATCTTCCCCCGTTTGTCATTTTTCAGGATCCTTCTCTGGAAGAAATGGCCATCCAATATCCTATCACCATGGATGAGCTCAAGCAAATTACAGGAGTAGGAGCAGGTAAAGCCCTGAAATTTGGTAAGCCTTTTCTTGATTTGATTAAGCAATACGTTGAAGAGAATGAAATCATTCGACCCAACGACATGGTCGTCAAATCAGTGATTAACAAATCGGGGCTGAAGGTTTCTATAATCCAAAACATCGACCGAAAGGTGCCTCTGGAAGACATTGCCGTAGCCAAAAATCTTACTTTCGATGAACTGCTAACGGCCATCGAACGCATTGTGGCTTCAGGTACCAAAATCGACATTAACTACTATATCAATGAATACATCGATGAATACCATCAGGAAGAGATTTTCGAGTATTTCCGCACAGCCGAAACCGACTCTATTGAAGACGCGCTGAGGGAACTTGGTGAAGACGAGTATACAGAAGAAGAAATTCGCCTGATGCGTATCAAGTTTATGTCGGAAATGGGCAACTAAGGTAAGCTTTATGCTTTCAGAGACTGCCATAAGCCCTAACGCTGATGGCAGCCTTTATTTTTCTATTTTTGCCGTATTATTTGTACCCATCTTTTATATTAAAAAGTTTTGCAATGAATAAAAACAATATTAGTCTGATTGTCAGTATTATAGCCTTAGCAGGGGTGTTGCTTTTTTGGGTTTTAAATTTCACAGGCAGCCATCAAGGATTAAATAAAGGGGAGGCAGATACCCTATCTGGCCATCGTATCGCCTACATCCATACCGACTCAATCTTGGCACATTATGATTTTGTGAAAGCCAAAGCTGATGAGCTGGCAGAGAAAGCAAAAAAGTTTGATGCTGATATTACACGCAGGCAAAAAGAGCTTGAAAAGGAAGTCGCCTATTTTCAAGAAAGTGTTAAAAAAAATGCCCTGTCAGAGAAAAGCGCACAAGAAATTTATGGTCAGTTGATGCAAAAACAACAGGGCATTATGGAACTTAAAGATAGATATCAGCAGGAATTGGCTATGGATGAAGCAAATATCAACGCAATTCTTGTCGATACCGTAACCAGTATGCTTAAGCGTTTCAATAAAGATTTACAGTTCGATTATATCCTTGGATATAATAAGAATGGTAACATTTTCTATACGAATCCGCAACTGGATATCACCAACGATGTGCTTGAAATTTTGAATAATGAGTACAAAGCAGCTAACAAAAGTAAAACCCAAAAACGCTAATCAGAGGAGTGAGGTCTGGAACATACTTAAAGATACTAGGAGGCCTTTTGATTCTGGCGGCTTTGGGCTGTAAAAATTCTGCCAAAGAATCGTCTGTTGTGGGAATTTTGCCCAGAGAAAAGTTTACTCAGTTGTTATTCGATCTACATTTGGCCGACAGCTGGTATGCGCATCGTCGGGCTCAGGGTGAAGACCCCAAGACAGTTGCCCTCGGACTCTACGATTCAGTCTTTGCTCTTCATGGGATTACCAGAAAACAATTCGAAGAAAGCATGGTTTGGTATGCTGCTCATCCTCAGGTGCTTGATAAAATTTATGATGAACTGATTCATCAAATCAATGTAATGCAAGCCACTTCAGCAACTGCTGATACCCTTGTGTCTCCCACTCAAGAAAGTGAGCAACATTAGTCGTTTTTTCGAGATAAAAACCTACTTAATGCGGGAATTTGTGTTTATTTGAGAACTCGCAAGGATGCGAAGGTTGCTTGGTTATTTTCTGAATTGAAATTATTTTTTCATATAAAACCATGCATACAGCGTGGTAAATACTAAGACCCCTATTTGATAGGCCCATGGGGTGGCAATAAGGGGTGGGTCAAGCAAATGAAAGGTAATAGCGAACCATTTCAAGCCATAATATATCCCCTTGGCAATAACAATGGCCAGGGGCATCGATAAGATTACAGACATCCTTGAATTCAGTGCGTAAAATGTGAACACATTGGTTAATAGTTCTACAGCCATAATGGTTGATTTGATTTCAGAAGGATGCTGACCGATGATGTAACCCACTAAGGGTAATCCTGCAGCCAGTATGATTGCATTTTCTTTACCTGTATGAACAAGTGCTATCAGGGTCATAACTCGCATGGGCTCAAGTAAGTAAATTGGAAGGCCTGTGGCGCTGACAATCTCGGGCATCAAATAAATAATTCCCACTGCAATGAAATCAATTTGCAGAGAATTGAATATTAGCGTAATAACATTTTTTGATTTTGGCATAATTTATCCCCGATTTTTTGTCAAAGATAATTTGCAGAGGCAAATAAAATTTTTACCAGGCTATTTTTTAGATTAATATTATGTAAAGGGATAGTAAAAATTTATAACAAGGTAAAAACGTTAATTTATTTTTTCGAGGATATTTTTAACAAGTTTGCTAGCCCCTATTCGAAACCACGTTGGGGATAGCCATTCATCGCCCAGAAGAGTTTTAACGATAAAGTAATACAAAAGTGCCTGCTTGGGGGTTTGAATGCCTCCGGCGGGTTTGAAACCGGCTTTATTGTTGGATATTTGATAGAAATCTTTTAAGGTTTCACACATGACAACAGCCGCTTCAGGTGTAGCGGCAGGATTGATTTTGCCCGTACTGGTCTTAATGAAGTGAGCACCGGCCATTAGGGCAATTTCTGCGGCTCGACGAATGGTAGCCAGCGAATGAAGTTCCCCGGTTTCAAGAATCACCTTTAGATGAGCTTCTCCGCATGCCGCCCGGATAGCTTTAATTTCGTTGCTTACTGTTTGATAATCTCCTTCCAGCATTTTACCGCGGTTGATTACCATGTCGATTTCTTCAGCGCCTTGCACCACTGTCCAGGCAACCTCAGAGGTTTTTATTTCGATGGGGCTTTGGCCCGAAGGGAATGCACCTGCTACAGCTGCCGTTTTTATTGCGCTACCTTTAAGCCTTTTTCGCACCTGTTCAGCAAAGGGTGGATAAACGCACACAGCAGCCACCCCTCCAGGAACATTTAAGGCGAGATCGCACAAATTATCAATGGTAGCAGTGGTGTCGTTACCATTGAGTGAGGTAAGATCTATATTGCGAAGCAGCTGACGCAAAATTTCCTTATTTTCGGAATTTTCGTTAGCTAAAGCCTCGCATTCTTTTATAATGGTAGATATTCTGTGAGGGTCGTCATTGTAGGCAGGAAAAGAAAGCATTGTAAGGCTTATTTGAAAAGTTTAATTATATCGTTTCCAATGGCAAAAGCCATGATGGCTAGCAAGATGACCATACCAGCAATTTGGGCGTATTCGAGAAATTTGTCGCTGGGCTTGCGCCGAGTTACAACTTCAACCAATAAAAACAGAACATGCCCTCCATCGAGAGCAGGAATGGGTAAAATATTCATAAAGGCCAGAACAAGCGATAGAAGACCGGTGATGTACCAGAATTTTGACCATATCCATTCGGCTCCATAAATGCGAGCTATTCCGATAGGTCCCTGAATGCTTTCTGTAGCTTTTTCTTCTCCGCTGAGTACCTTCCCCAATCCTTTGATGTTGATATATAGCATGTCCATGGCATCGGTAAATCCATAGGAAAGTGATTGCCATGTAGTGTAATGTTTTTCTTTATAAGGCATAGTAGCCAGTATACCTATCATTCCCAAAGAGTCGACCGTAAGTCGAGTTTCAAGCGTATCGTTTCCCCTGAGGATTTTTAATGGTAAAGTTTTACCGGCCGAGGCTGTAATCATTTCTTTGAATTGTCCATAAGTTGTAATCAATAATGTATCCACACTTAAAACGATGTCGCCTTTTTGCAGGCCTGCCTGGCTGGCGGGTAAATTGGGTAAAACGCTGTCTATAGAGAAACTATAATTTAGGGGTTCTATAAATCTAAATCTTAATGATTTAGCTTCTTTTTTGTAAGCATTCTCAGAAATATCAAGGGTTACCCGTTCACCCCCTCGTTCTACTTCTACGCGGCATCCAAACAGCAATTTGATAGACTGAGCATCTTTAAATCTTTCTACAGGTTTACCATTGACGGAGAGAATTTTATCGCCAGAGATAAATCCTAGTTGTTGTCCTGTAGGGGTGGCATAAATGCCATCTTTGTTTACCTCAGCTAGAGGGAGGTAATTTTTTTCGTAGTGAAAAAGGATGAAAGAAAAAATGATGATACCCAGAATAAGGTTAACGACTACACCTGCGATCATAACAATAAGACGCTGCCATGCGGGTTTTGATCTGAATTCCCAGGGCTGAGGCTCTTTGGCCAACTGGCTTTTATCGAGCGATTCATCGATCATGCCTGCAATTTTGACATAGCCCCCCAAAGGCAGCCAGCCTATGCCATATTCTGTATCTCCTTTTTTAAAACTAAAAAGTTTAATATTCCACGCATCGAAAAAGAGGTAAAATTTTTCAACCCTAATTTTGAAAGCGCGGGCTGCAAGAAAATGTCCCAGCTCGTGGAGCAGGACCAGAATACTAAGTCCCAGAAGGAGCTGGCCAATCATTACAAGAGTATTCATACGACAGAGTTAAATTTATGAATATTTAAACAACAATATTTGTACCGCTAAGTTTTGAGGATACTATTAACAAATTCGCGCGTGAGGTGGTCGGTTTCGAATAGTTCGCTGAGGGAGGGGGATGGCACAAAAGGAATTTTTTCCATGCATTGCTCTATAATTCGGGGGATATGAAGAAATGGCAGATTGTGGTTAAGAAAAGCATGAACGGCCATTTCATTGGCGGCATTCAATATGCAGGGCATGTTGCCTCCCTTGCGCAGGGCCTGATAAGCCAGCGCCAGGCTCTGGAAGGTACTCATATTTGGTTTTTCGAATGTTAAAGAGGGGAAATGTGCAAAGTCGAAGCGAGGAAAAGATGAGGAAAGCCTTTGAGGGTAGGAGAGGGCATATTGAATGGGTAGTCGCATATCGGGCAGTCCCATTTGGGCTTTCATAGAACCATCCGTAAATTGTACCAGGCTGTGAATGATGCTTTGAGGATGAATGATGACTTCGATTTGTGAGGGGTCGAGATTAAAGAGAAACTTGGCTTCAATTACTTCCAACCCTTTGTTCATGAGGCTGGCAGAGTCCACCGTAATTTTTGGGCCCATGCTCCAGGTTGGGTGACGTAGGGCTTCGGAAGGACTGATATTTTTTAGTTTTTCTGCACTCATGCCTCTAAATGGTCCTCCGCTGCCTGTGAGAATGATTTTTTCTACCGGATTGAGCTTTTCCCCCTCAAGGCATTGAAAGATAGCGGAATGTTCACTGTCAACAGGGATGATATCAACGTTGAGTGTTTTTGCTTTTTGCATGACCCATTCGCCGGCTACCACCAGGGTTTCTTTATTTGCCAAGGCGATGTGCTTTCCAGCCTTGATACCCTCTACTACCGGACGCAAACCGGCAAATCCTACAATGGCTGCAACCACCATGTCTGTCTCTTGCCGAGTGCATGTCTCGGCTAAAGCTTTATCGCCTGCCACTGTCTCAATGCCCAGGCCATTCAGGGCATCTTTTAGCTCGGTGTAATGTTTTTCGTTGGCAATGGCCACAACTTTGGGCTTAAATTCTTTGGCTTGTTTTATAAGCAATTCGCTGCAATTGTTGGCCGCTAAAATATCTACAATAAATCGGTCGGGATGCTGCCGCACCACATCAAGGCTCTGTTGCCCGATGCTGCCAGTAGATCCCATAATAGCCAGCTTTTTGGTCATCTTGTTTAAAAGTGGATGTATTTTTCTGGGTCAATAGCGGTGCCGTTGTACCATAGTTCAAGGTGAAGGTGTAGGCCTGTAGATAAGGAACCCGTATTACCAGTTATGGCAATGGGCTCTCCAGCTCTAACCCGATCGCCTTTTTTCTTAAGTAGAACGGAATTGTGCATATAGGTTGAAACCAAATTGGCTGTATGTTGAATGGTAAGAACATATCCTGTTGCCATGTTCCATTCTGCGCTGATCACCGTTCCATCAAGTATCGCTTTAACAGGTTCGCCTTCTCCTACTGCAATATCGAGTCCAAAGTGTCCTCGCATGGGATCAAATCTCGAGGTAATATACCCTTTCACAGGGGTAAAAAAATTGAGCGATGCAATAGTGGTGCTTATGGGACTTGATGAACGATTAAAAGGGGCAAGGGAGTATTTTTCTTTGTTTTCTATTTCCTCTCGTATCAGACTGTCTTCCCTTATTTTTTCATCTTTAATCTTCGAATAATCTTTTTTAACCACTGTGCTATCTTTCTCGGCGTTGGTGGCTATCTCCCCTAAGATAACGTTTTTAATATTATGTAAGAAAGCATCTCTACGAATCATTTCCTGTTCAAGTGAATCGGCTCTACGGGCTAAAGCATAGGCCTTGGCGGTGAGCCCCGGATTGCTGTAACCAGGTATAAACTCCTTGAGCGAGGTAAATGCAATTAAATACGTTGTACCGAAAATCAATGCAATGACAAGTGTCCCCAAATAAACAATGACATTGAGCCGTGAAAGACGAACTACCAATTTCTCTTCAAAGGTTTCAGAGTTCTGAATCACAAGTCGGTACTTGTCTCTCAGATTTCGAAATAAAATAGATTTTAGCTCTTTAAAACGTGCCACCTTGTAATAAAGTTATGCTAACAACCGCTTCCCGCATTTTGCAAATTGCAAATTTACACATTTCCCCATCATGATCGACTTAAGGAAAGGGCCAAGGTGGGTAGATGGAGCTTAATGAAAAATAAAATATTTTTGCAAGGCTTGAGTTATTTCTCATATAATGTGAATTGCAGAAACCGGAAAAAATTATCTGTTTTGAATAAAATACGTCTGCTCCGTGTAGGGTTGAATTTGATGGTGGTTGCTTTTATTGTAAGCGCCTTTGTGACTTGCTCCAATAAAAAGAATACGCTTGTGCGGCGCATGTACCATAATTTAACAGCTCATTACAATACCTGGTGGAATGGTAATGAAAGCTTAAAGGATGCGATAAAGGACCTGGATAAAAATGTGAAAGACAATTTCACAGAACTTTTGCCAGTGTTTAAGTTGGGTAGTAAGAAGGACCTGTCGGCTATCAACCCCAAAGCCGATCGAGCTATTGAAAAAGCCAGCAAGGTGATTCAAAACAATTCAATGTACTTTAATAAAAAAGAATACAATCGTTGGATTGACGATAGTTATTTAATGATTGGCAAGGCATATTTTTATAAACAAGAATATGTTGCGGCTCGGCGTACCTTCGAATTTATCGTTACAAGGTTTAAGGATTCGCCTTTATTACCAGAGATTTACATCTGGACTGCCCTAACCAACAACCAGTTGGGCCAATTTACTCGGGCTGCGCAGGAAATCGATAAATTTAAATCGTTAATGAAGCGCCAACCCCAGCCTCGGAATTTACTGTTGTTTTATTATAAAACTTTAGTAAAAT
>CALJNV010000117.1 GCA_937981455.1 uncultured Bacteroidales bacterium
TTAGGGATTTTACAGCCAAACACACCTACCAGTCGTTGATTGATACCCTTGATTACCTGCATAGGCTTGGGATTAACGCTATTGAGCTTATGCCAGTTATGGAATTTGAGGGCAATTCAAGTTGGGGGTACAACCCTATGACCTACTGCGCCCCTGACAAGTACTATGGTCCCAAAAATGATCTTAAAAAATTTATCGATGAATGTCATAAGCGCGGTATCGCGGTAATTCTCGATATTGTGCTCAATCACGCATACGGACTTAATCCTTTGGTAAAGTTATATTGGGATGAGACCCGTCAGGTTCCTGCGGTCGATAATCCATGGTTCAATCAGAGCTCACCCAATCCTATGTATTCTTGGGGCTACGATTTCAACCACGAAAGTCCTTACACAAAACAGTTTGTTGACAAGGTTATTCGCTTTTGGCTCACAGAATATAAGGCCGATGGTTTTCGATTCGACTTCAGCAAGGGATTTACCAACAAACCTGGAGATGGATGGGCTTACGATGCAAGTCGTATTGCCCTTATCAAGCGAATGGCCGATAGTATTTGGGCTGTTAAACCCGAGGCCATACTTATTTTGGAACATTTTACCGATAATAGCGAAGAAAAAGAGCTGGCAAATTATGGCTTGATGATTTGGGGTAACATGAATGGTGCCTATTGCGATGCTAGCATGGGCTATTTCAGCAACAGCGATTTATCATGGATAGATTATAAACGAAGAGGTTGGCAAAATCCTCATCTTGTCGGCTATATGGAAAGCCATGATGAGGAGCGCCTGATGTTCAAGAATTTGACATGGGGCGTTTCAACCCATCCCGAATACAATGTAAAAGATCCTACCATTGCTCTGCAGCGGGCAGCTCTGGCCGCAACATTTTTTATCCCTATACCGGGGCCCAAGATGATTTGGCAATTTGGTGAGCTGGGCTACGATTACTCCATAGAATACAATGGAAGGGTAGGAGAAAAGCCTATTCGCTGGGATTATTACAGCGATTGGCGCCGCAGGTATCTTTATGAAGTTTATTCTGCGCTTAATCATCTCAAAACACATACTGCTGTTTTTCAGACTACCGACTATACCCATCGACTCAATGGATACGACAGGCGCATTGTTTTGAAGAGTCCGGAGGTGGATGTAGTAATTGCGGGCAATTTTGATGTAACTGCTCATAAGGTAACCCCTGGTTTTACTCGTACGGGATGGTGGTATGAATTTTTTACCGGCGATTCGGTCGAAATTACCAACACTTCGCAAGCTCTGGATTTTGCTCCAGGAAAATATGCTTTGTATTCTACGGCAAAGATTCCCAGGCCAGGCACCCTGAATACGGGTACTTTTGCGCAACCCGATGTCATTGAGGAGGTAGTACTTTGGCCCAATCCTGCAACCGATAGGGTTACCCTTGGAATTACTTTAAAGCAACCGCTCAATTTGAGCTTTACGCTTTCAAGCCTTGATGGGAGACTACTGGGTACTTACCAAGTGGGTGGGTTTACAGCTGGAATGCAACTCCTGAAAGTGAACCTTGCCGATTTTTCGGGCAGCAAGCCTGCTCCCGGGCTTTATTTATTAACGCTACATTCAGGTAAAGGAGCAAAAACCCTAAAACTTATGGTGAAATAAAATTATTTCTGGAAAAACCATTTTTTCCAAGAAAGGTCTTTTATCAGACGGGTAAGAGTACTATCGTCGAGCAAATCTGCCGACATAGTGCTCTTTCTGGCTTTTAATAGTTCTATTTTTTCTTCTACACTTTGGCGGGTAATAAAGCGGTAAACAAATACCGAATTGATTTGTCCCATGCGGTAGGCGCGGTCGATGGCTTGCCGCTCGGCACTCAGGTTCCACCAGGGGTCAGTTATTAATACATAGTCGGCTTCCTTTAGGTTGAGACCAACCCCGCCGGCTTTTAAACTTATAAGAAAAACTTTGATTGAATGATTTCTTTGAAATTCTTCAATCACCTGAGGTCTGTTGCGTGTTTGGCTTGTAAGCATGCGGTAATCAATACCCTGGGCATCGCACCACCCAGCCA
This sequence comes from uncultured Bacteroidales bacterium, assembly GCA_937981455.1. Lineage (GTDB taxonomy): Bacteria > Bacteroidota > Bacteroidia > Bacteroidales > TTA-H9 > UBA2030. The sequence continues at coordinate 2,050 of CALJNV010000117.1, forward strand.
GGATGTGGAGGTATTTCACGAAGGAAGAAAATACCAGAATCTTATGATTTTCTGAAATAAGAGTTTCAAGAGTGGAGGTAACGGCCATCGTCTTACCACTGCCTGATGAGGCCTCTGCGTCTACCATACGGGGATCGATGGCTAAAAGTCGAAGTTTCATGAGGGCTTTGAATACATGCATGCGAAAGCTGGGTTGTGTGCTATCGGCCGCTAACAGTTGATTGCGCTGTTTCGATTTTTCCTGCTCATACAGCTGCTCCTGTTGGGGAAGCATATCGCAAAATAGATTGATTTCGTTCAAAGGGGGCAACTCTTTGAGTACATCGTTTTTGTTTCGCCGAAGGATGTATGGTGCAGTCAGCTTTTTAAGGGTTGCAAGTTCTTCACTCCCTGCAGCAGCATTTCCATAATATTTGTTAAAATGATGATAGTCGCCTAGAAGATATGGGTTGAGAAAATGCATCTGCGACCACAGCTCTTCGGGTCGGTTCTCCACAGGTGTGCCACTTAAGCAAAAACGATGACGGGCATTCAGTCGCGCAGCTGCCATTGCATTGTATGACCTGGGGTTTTTAATGTTTTGACTTTCATCTAAGATCACACAGCCCAATTCAATGTTCTCTATTTTATCTATGTCGTTTCTTAGGATTCCATAGGTTGTAAGAATAATAGGAAAGTGTTTTAAATAAATGATATTTCGGTCGATGCCGTTGTAGGAGTAAAACTTTAGCTCAGGTGCGAACCGGCGGAGCTCTGCCTCCCAATTGTGAATCACTGAAGTTGGCGCCACTACCATCGAGGGTGGGTAGTAATTTCTTTTTTCGTCTAAATTCTCCGTTATTTCTTCGAAAAGTCTGAGTTGCCCGCTGTGCTTCGTCTCAGAAAGATGGGAATAATGTGAATAATGTGAATTATTTTGGTAAATATTTTTCAGAAGGGCAATAACCTGCAAGGTTTTCCCGAGTCCCATGTCATCGGCGAGTAGGGCACCATTGCCAGACTTAAAATGGGCTGCAAGCCAATAGTATCCTTCCTTTTGATACGGACGCAACGCTGCCCCGTTAAGATTAGGAATTTCATCACTCAGTTTTAACACTGTTGGGGACAGACTTGGACTTATATTTATCTCTGGATTTAATTCCTTGAGCAGAATGTGTTGCGATTTGTGCATTTTTAAAATAGGCCCCTTTGTTGGGACATGGCGAAACATCGGTCCATACTTTGCAAACCAGGCTTCAGGGATACGAAAGACCTTCCCTCCTGGTAATTCAAAATCTGGCTGGTTTTCGAGAATATGATGGCGTAGAACATTAAAGGGCAACTCAAAATCACCCACTTTCAGTATTCCCCCAACATCAAACCAATCGTTTGATGGTTTTACTTTCAATTGAATGGAAGGAGGCGCAAGAATATAATCGCCATCTAACTGATTTTCAATAATAAATCCCTGATTCTCAAGGAATTCTTTGTGATGAGATGAAAATTCTATGAGCTCAGTGAGTGCTTTTTGCCCTTTTTTTGGGGATAAACATATCCAATTACTATGCGCTTCAAGCCCCAACGAAACCAAAATTTCCCTGAAACGGTTTTCTATTTCTGGCTGTCGATGAATGCGTTTGATAAGAAATTCTTGATTCTCGATGGACAGCACAGTGATGACCTTGCGTCTATCGTGGGCTGAAAGCCGAAATCCATTATAACTAAAACTGAGAGCGAAACCATAGCTCCCCTCCCAAAAGGATGTGGCAGTCAGAGTAGCGACAATTT
>CALJNV010000118.1 GCA_937981455.1 uncultured Bacteroidales bacterium
AATCTGATAAGACGACGTCTGCGTTGTTTCTGCCATTGTTTTACCGACAATTCCCTCAACCGGGCTGCATGCCTCAATGCAGCTTTTTCAGCCTTTCTTCGTCGGCCAATACGGCGAATTAATTTTATCTTACGAAACAACAGCCCAATTCGAAGTAACGGATTGTATGATTCCGACACGTTTTTTTGTGCTACTTGAGTTTTGACGCAAAAATAAAGCTTTTTTAAAGGCCGCAATGAATCCTTAAACGGTCAAAAGCCAGGAATACTCCTTCGGGTAATTGCTTTTCAACCCAAGCATGCAAACCCAACCTGTGACTGATGTGTGTAAGATAGGCTTCTTTGGGTTTGAGAAAAGATATTACTTCGAGTGCTTCTGGTAAACTGAAGTGAGAAATATGAGGCTCCATGCGCAGAGCGTTAATGACCAATACCTCCAATCCCGTCAATTTTTCCATTTCCGCCGCAGGGATATGACTTGCATCGGTAATATAGGCAAAATTTTCAATCCTGAATCCTAAAACTTTCAAATGATAATGATCAACCTCAACGGGAATAATTTCAATATCTCCAATAGAGAAGGGTGTATTGTTAACGGTGTGTAGACTCATTTCAGGGATACCTGGGTATCTGTCTTCTTCGAATGCATAAAAAAAATCACGTCGTATGTCGAGATGAACATTGGCGGCAGCATAAACCTCAACGGGCTTTCGTAAAAGGTAATTGAATGGGCGGAGATCGTCCATTCCGCCGATGTGATCCTTATGACCATGAGTAATCAACAAGGCATCCAAATGGCTGATATTTTCACGAAGCATTTGGCAGCGGAAATCTGGTCCGGCATCAATGATAAGACGGATATTCTTTTCTTCAATCATCACAGAAGACCTCAACCTTTTGTCTCGAGGATCCTGAGAACAACAAACTTCGCATCTACATCCAATTACCGGAACACCTTGTGAGGTACCTGTTCCCAGAAAAGTGATCTGCATAGGGGCTAAATTCCTCAACAAAATTAAACAAATGCACCAAGGGCAATGGCAAATATTTTAATAATAATTTTGCTTCGTTTAATATTTAAAACACGATACATTGCCCTTGCCTGGTTCATTCCTAAAAAAATTAGCTATCAATAGCGTAGTAAGGGAAGCGCATAAAACCCACCGCTTTCCTAAAGTAGTAAATCTGTCAGAAGTAAAAAAAGCTGGCCTCCTGGCAGAAATCGATAACCAGGAACAATTAGCACAGGTTCGAAACCTTATTCGAATTTTAAAATCCAAGGGGACAACCGTGCGAGCTTTATATTTTTTTAATGAAAAAAACACTCCCAATAATTTTACTCCAACAGGCATCGAAGAAGGCTTCAGCCGAAAGCAATTGCGATTGAGTGGTTTTTTACCGGAATTATTGACCGCCGGATTCACAGGGGAGTCTTATGACCTGCTTATAGACTTAAGTTCTGACGCCTCTCTTCCCTTGAAATGGATAGCCGTCAGAGTTAGGGCCGGTTTTAAAGCAAGCCTGATGACCACAAAATTTCAACCACTTTACGATTTAATGATTGCATGCCCTCCTGCATGCACTTTCAGCCAGCGCATTGATGAAATGCTGCATTACCTGAATTTGATAAACTCTAAAGCATAAAGAAAATATGAAAGATATTCTCAAAGGTACGGGTGTTGCGCTTATCACACCATTTAAAGAAGATTTAAGCATTGATTTTGCTTCCTTAGAAAAGATTATTCATTATGTAACCCAACAGGGCGTCGACTACTTGGTAGTGATGGGAACCACAGGTGAAACACCTACATTGCAACCGGAAGAGAAAAAAGCCCTGGCAGCCTTTGTAAGAGAAATTAATAAAGGCCGTCTACCCTTAGTGTACGGACTGGGGGGAAATAATACCACAGAAGTATGCAAACAATTAAGGCAGACGGAAATGCATGATTACCAGGCTGTTCTTTCAGTAACACCGTACTATAATAAACCGCAACCCGAAGGGCTCTACCGACACTTTATGGCTGTAGCAGAGGCCAGTCCTCTTCCAGTAATCCTCTATAATGTTCCAGGTCGTACAGGCGTGAATATGACAGCTGAAACTACTTTGCGCTTAGCCCATGCATCATCGAAGTTTTGCGCAATCAAAGAAGCTTCAGGCAACCTGGATCAAATGGCTAAAATTCTTAAAGAAAAACCCGACGATTTTCTTTTAATTTCAGGAGATGATAACCTTACCCTTCATATCCTGGCCATGGGAGGTTCAGGGGTGATATCGGTAGTAGCCAATGTATTGCCTGGACTTTTCTCACGCATGGTTCATCGTGCTCTTGAAGGAAAATTCGAGGAAGCTGCCCACATGCATCTAAACCTTTTTGAATTTACCCAATTACTATTTGCCGGTGGCAGCCCTGCCGGTGCCAAAGCTGCCCTGGCCTCTATGGGCCTTTGCAACGAAACATTGCGATTGCCCCTGGTACCTGTTACCTCAGAATTGAAACAAAAAATTGAGCAAACGCTACAAACTTTAATCTAAAAACTTCCTGGCTTTATGATGAAAATCAAGTACTATTTTCTTTTTCTATTATCAACTATTGCCTTAAACACCACCCAGGGCCAAAAACTGAATGCTGAAGATTACCTACAGCGCAAAGGTGAAGTGTATTTCAGCTTTCATCTGAATGATTTCAGTCGACTGAATGAACTCACACGAATGATTTCACTTGATTTTGTGAATGCCGATGGAGAGGTCAGGGCCTATGCCAACTCTTTCGAATTTAAAAAATTTACAGAATTAGGCCTACCCTATGAAGTGCTACCGCATCCGGGCGATTCACCGGAGCCTGTTCCCATGAGCGACTATGTTTCATTGAAATCGTCTAATAACTGGAACACCTACCCCACTTATGATGCTTATATTCAAATGATGAACGATTTCGCCAGCAACTATCCCAATCTTTGTCAAGTGTTTCAATTTGGAACCACAGTTCAGGGGCGCAAACTGATGGTTGCCAAGATTACCAGCAACGTCAATCAGAAAAAGCCGCGCTTTTTTTACACTTCAACAATGCATGGAGACGAAACGGGTGGGTACATTCTTTGTTTAAGAATGATTGACTATTTGCTTAGCAACTATGGTGTAAATCCACGCATAACCAACCTAGTAGACAATGTAGAGATATATATCAATCCCCTGGCCAATCCCGATGGCACCTACAAAGGAGGTAATAATACCGTAAATGGAGCTATTCGCTACAATGCCAATTATGTAGATTTAAATAGGAATTTTCCGGATCCTGCCGATGGACCTCATCCTGATGGAAATGCATGGCAGCCTGAAACGGTGGCCTTTATGAACCTGGCTGATAACCATTTTTTTAATCTTTCGGCCAATTTTCATGGGGGTGCCGAGGTAGTAAATTATCCTTGGGATACGTGGAGCCGCCAACATGCAGATAATAGCTGGTGGATTTTTGTGTCCCGACAATACGCCGATACTGCACACACATACAGCCCCTCGGGTTATATGACAGGATTTAATAATGGCATTACCAATGGCTATGCATGGTATAGGATTACAGGAGGGCGTCAAGACTACATGACTTTCTTTCAGCAAGGAAGAGAATTTACCCTCGAAATTTCCAATACCAAGCTCTACCCTGCTTCGCAATTGCCCAATCTCTGGGAGTACAATTATCGGTCCATGCTCAATTACATTGAACAATCACTTTACGGCATTCGCGGAACGATCACCGATTCGATAACAGGCCAACCCATTCGCGCCATGGTTTTTATTAAAAATCACGACAAGGTAATCGATTCAAGCATGGTGTTTAGCCGCTTACCCTTTGGCAATTATCACCGATTTTTATCGCCAGGCACCTGGACATTAGAATTTTCAGCGCCGGGGTATGTAACCAAAACAATAAGTGGTGTGTCAACCGCAAACTACAACACAACCCTTGTTGATGTGCAGCTGCGGCCCATAGGGGTATGGGCGAATTTTGAGGCTGATAAAACCCGAATTGAGCCGGGTGAGAGTGTCAACTTCATCGACCTGAGTGTGGGAGGGGCTACTGAATGGCAATGGAGTTTTCCGGGAGCCAATCCCTCTTCAAGTATCGCACAAAACCCTTCGCAGATTAACTACCCCGATCAAGGCATTTACGATGTAACGCTTACCGCTTCCAATGCCTCTTACAGCAACACCATCACAAAATTGAATTATATTATCGTAGGGGATTATTACCTGATGGGAAATACAACCATTACTGCCTGCAATGGAAAGTTTTATGACGACGGAGGCCCATCTTACAACTACAGTTCCGATCAGCATCTGGTAACTACTTTCATTCCCTCTCTTCCAGGTCATCGGGTCCGTCTAGATTTTGAGCTCTTTGATCTGGAAAATTCTGCAGGATGCGACAAAGACTATTTAAAAATTTACGATGGTCCCTCCACCAATGCCCCTTTAATCGGCAAATGGTGCGGAAGTAACAGTCCGGGAAGTATTGTTGCTGGTGTTACAGGCGGACCGCTCACGGTGGAATTTGTATCAAATCGCTTCATAGCCGGTCAAGGGTGGGTAGCCAATATCAGCTGCGATTCAGGGGTGGGAATACCCGACAACTCCCCCCTTCATTCAAAAATATATTTTAATACAGAATGTATTCATGTTGAGAATGCCCCAGTGGGTGCAGCGCTCTATCTGTATGATCTTTGCGGAAACATACTGCTTAACACCACCATCACTGCAACCCCTACTTTATTGCCTGCTGGAAAATTGCCCAGAGGTTTGTATCTCCTCAAACTTGTGAAAGGAAGACTAAGTAAAATCTTTAAGATATCGATTCTGTAAAAAACGATGAATACTTTCATTGGAACTGAGGCTGGCGCAAAGGTTTGGGTCAGCCTCAAGTTTTTATTGATTCGAGCTCCCAAAATTTAAATCACTTTAAGCTAACTCTCCTAAGAGATTTCTGACGAATAAAAAGATATATCCGACATTTTATTGGATCAACAGGTTGCCCAACAAAAATTGCTGGCCCGTTTGAGAAGTGGCAAAAATCGTTAATTATGGGAGTAAAAAAATGTTTACGATTTAATCAGACTTTTCCAAATATCGAACACCTGCGGAATGATGGGGGCTATACCATCATTTTGAATAACGTAGTGAGATAAAGGAATTTTTTTTTCTTCTGGCCATTGGCGCGCAGCACGCGCCATGAACTCTGATTGGCTCACACCATCCCGATGCATTACCCGTTCCATACAGACTGCTTTTGGGGCACTCACAAATATTATTCGATCAAAGAATCGATCAAATCCACTTTCGAAAAGAATAGCAGCTTCATGAATTACAAAGGGCGCTTCATGGTGCTGGGTACACCAAGCATCAAAACTTTGCCTTACCATAGGATGTATTAAACTTGCGAGGTATTCAAGATCTTCAGCCGATTTGAAAACAATTCTTGCCAAAGCTTTACGGTTCAAAGTTCCTTCAGGATTTAGAATGTTACTGCCAAATCTATTTAGCAGCTCCATTTTTATAGCAGAATCTTCTAAAGCTGCATGGCCGGCTTCATCGGCTCTAAACACAGGAATACCAAGTGTTTCAAATATTCGACACACCAATGTTTTTCCGCTACCCATATTTCCAGTCAGGCCAACACGCAACATAATTTAATCTAAGATTAAAAATTCTACCATGGGGGGCTCCATCTCCAGGCATCGAACATATGCCGGTAGCTGCAATATTTGCACGGGGAGAGTTATTGCGCTTTGATTACCCGTCGAGGGACACGATACACCCACCCTGCAGATAGAAGGTTCAAATTCGCGGAAGCGGCGCATAGGCATAACCAAATGGAGCTTTACCTTTTCAGGAATTATTTTGAGCCTGCATTCAGTAGAATCAGGCAAAGACACAGGTACTTCGGCCAATACTTCAGTGAATTTATCCACTAAAACAGAAACCTCAACCTTGCTGGGTTCTATTATAAAAGGCAGACTCTCAATAGGTTTTCTCAAGCTCAATTGAAAAGTATGATCTTTAACAACCTGCCCAAGATTGGTGGTAATGGTGTGGAGATTTCGAAGAGTATCCAAAACCGAGGCTGGCCCTGTAACTTCAACTTTAGGAGGTTTTACAAACAATGAGTCGGCAAGCATCATTCCTGGCGGAATTGTATAAATCACGTCGACATGCACAGGCAAGCGGCGGGTCATTCGTTTTTCAAGAATAAAAGACAAAGTATCCGGGTCAATAACAGTAATCTGGCCACCTATGCCTAATTTTTGGGCAATGTCGGGGAGCAATTGTCCCACAGGGAGGATAGCTTTGTAACGCAAGGGATGAATTTGACGGGCTTTTAATGAGGTTACATCAATAGAATAAGGTTGAGGTTGATGAATGTAGCGAAAATTCACAATTTGTATTCCTCGGATGGAAGCTTTGAGCGTGAGCACCGAATCGCTGAAAGAAACCAAAGCCAGATTCTTCCCAATTCCAGTATAGGTGAGGGGTACATTAATAATTTGCTCATAGGGTTGTGAAAACCTTATGATAAGCCATAAGCCCGACGAAACAAGGAGGCAAAAAAGGAAAATGGGGAAATCGTGCCATGATAAAAAACTTCCTGGATGAACAAGGAAAAATGCAATTTTTTTCCACCTCCTGCTTACCATGTCCCAATTTTAAAATAGCTGTACTGGGAAAACCTAATACTTCATTTTACAATAGCCTCTGCTAAATCTTTGTAAATCGGAGCTAAAATCTAAAAAGAAGTCAGGTAATCCCAGTACAGTCAGACATTTATTGGTTTATTTATTGCCACCCAGGTTTTGCTGGGCACCGCCAAGAGCAACGGCAGTTTTTTCGATTTTTAGTTTGCCCCCATCTTCAACTTCAATAATAAAAGTTGCTTCGCCTACTTCCACAATTTTACCATGAATGCCACCAATGGTGATGATCTTGTCACCTTTTTTAAGACTTTCACGGTATTTGCGCTCGTCTTTGGCTTTTTTCATTTGGGGACGTATAAAAAAGAAATAAAACACAAGAATGATGAGCACTAGAGGCAGCAGTGAAGCAATGGGATTGCTTTGCTGTCCGGGTTGAGGGCCAAAAAGAAAAACATTGAAAAGCGTCATAATCATATGAATTGATATTAGAATTTAATTTTCAGGTTGATATACCTCTGCTTGAATGTTTAGCACTGTAGTATTAGGGTTGGTATTGGCCAGAACAGTTACCGACTTATGCTGTATACCCTTGCGTCCGGCAGTATTAAAAGTAACTGTGATATAACCTTCTTCTCCTGGTGCAATCGGGGTTTTAGGCCATTCGGGCACTGTGCACCCACAACTTGCGCTAACTTTGGTTATTAAAAGGTCGCTTTTGCCCTTGTTGCGAAATTTGAAACTGTAACTAATTTTTTCTCCAGCGAGCACTCTCCCAAAATCGTGAAACGAATGATCGAATTCAATCACAGGCATTATTGCGGCATCAGGGTTTCCCGACAAAGAAACAGGATTTTTAACCAGCTCACCGGCGTTGGGGTTATTGTTGGAATTGCCGCACGACACTGCAAATGCTGCTACAATTAAAAAAATAAGCCCCAGCAAATTTTTCATATTCATACTTATTAATGAATTTGATGCAAAGTTACGATTTTAAGCGAATAAGTAGCCCATTGTATCCGATGTAACTATTTTTGCCCAAAACCAGAAGCATGCGTATTTACCTTGTAGGCTACATGGCAAGTGGGAAGACTTATACAGGCCCTCGGCTTGCCAAGGCTCTAGGATATAGTTTTTTAGACCTCGATGAGGCATTTGAGAATAAATATCGAATTGGTATACAGAAATTTTTTAATCAATATGGGGAAGCTGCTTTTCGCAGTCTGGAACGTAAATTATTACAATCTACTTTTCAGCTCAATTGTTACGTTATTTCCACCGGTGGGGGTACTGCTTGCTTTTACGATAACATGCAATTGATGAACCAGCACGGCCTTACGGTCTATCTCAAGCAAAGCGCTGAAGCTTTATTTCAACGCTTAAAACTTTCAAAGAAACCACGGCCCCTCATAAAAGATGAAGGGGAGGAAAAGCTTCGCCAACAGATAGAACGACATTTGGCAGAAAGAACTCCTTTTTACGAACAAGCCCGGGTAATTGTGGATGCATCCATAGAAATATCGCGCTTGGCCGAGCTCATCGCAATGTATCCGGATTATAATGAAAAAATAGAAAATTAGCGGTGAACCAGTAGCATTACATTCTCGGCGTGCGAGGTATGGGGGAACATATCAACCGGTTGAATTTTTTCCACGCGATAAGCCTCATTGAAAAGAGTAACATCCCGAGCCTGGGTAGCTGGATTGCAGCTAACATAAACTAAGCGCCGCGGTGCGGCCTGTAAAATCTGCTTAACGACTGCCGGGTGCATGCCTGCACGCGGGGGATCTGTGACGATGACATCGGGCCGACCTTGTTTTGCGATAAAGTCTTCATTGAGTACATCAGCCATGTCGCCCCCAAAGAAACTTAAATTGTTTAGGCTATTGGCCTTGGCGTTAATTTTTGCGTCATTTACTGCTGCCTCCACATACTCTATGCCTATCACCTTGCGAGCACGAGGTGCTAAAAAACAGGCTATGGTTCCGGTTCCCGTATACAGGTCGTACACCAATTCCTGCCCGCTGAGAGCAGCATATTCTCTTACTACCTGGTATAATCGCAAGGCCTGCCGAGTGTTGGTCTGGAAAAATGAAAGGGGACCTATGCGAAACTTCAATTCTTCCATGCTTTCGAGGATATAGGGTTGACCACTGAACAATACGGGCTCGAGGTCTTGCAGGGTATCGTTGACTTTTGTATTAATCACATAATACAAAGAATGGATTTGGGGGAAACTGTCCCTTAAAAATTCCATAACTTCTTGTATGTTTGTAGCATCATAGGCAGCAAAAACTACAATGACCATGTATTCTCCAGCCAGATTATTTCGAATGATTAAATTGCGCAGAAGCCCATGATGGGTTCTAAGGTTTTGGAAAGTGATGCCTTTTTTTAACGCGAAATTTTTCAATGCAAGCCTGATGGTATTG
>CALJNV010000119.1 GCA_937981455.1 uncultured Bacteroidales bacterium
TGCTCTTTCAGGAGCAAAATTTGCCCTCACCACATTAAGAGCCGGCATAATTGTAGGCTCAGGAAGTGCTTCCTTCGAAATCATTCGCGACCTGGTAGAAAAACTTCCTTTGATGATTGCCCCCCGCTGGCTAAAAACCAAAAGCCAGCCCATAGCTATACGAAACGTCATTGAATTTTTAATTGGAGTGATAGGAAAGGAAGAGACTTTCAATAAAAGCTACGACATAGGAGGGCCTGAAGTTCTGACGTATAAAGAAATGCTCCTGCGCTTTGCAGCCATCAGAGGTTTAAAGCGTAAAATTTTGATTGTTCCTGTGATGACCCCGAAAATATCTTCTTATTGGCTCTATTTTGTTACTGCGATCTCCTATCCTTTGGCCAGAAGCCTGGTAAACAGTATGAAAGTGGATGTAACCTGCAACCCTAACAATTTAGCAAAAATGCTCAATATTCAACTCATTGATTATGATACAGCTCTTAAGCTTGCTTTTGACAAAATAGAGCAAAATCAGGTGCTTTCGAGCTGGAAAGATGCACTGACAAGCAATTTATTGAAGGAAGGCGTGTCGAAATTCATTGAGGTTCCTCAATATGGATGCTTTAGGGATGTTCGCCAACGACCATTGCTTGATCTGCAGGTAACACTCGAAAAAATATGGAGGATAGGAGGCAAAACAGGTTGGTATTATGCAGACACGTTGTGGAAAATAAGAGGAATAATTGACCAATTACTGGGTGGAGTAGGAATACGCCGAGGGCGTAGAAGCGACACTGATTTACAAACCGGCGATGCACTGGACTTTTGGAGAGTATTGATAGTCAGCAAAGAAGAGAAAAGATTGTTATTATATGCCGAAATGAAATTACCTGGCGAAGCCTGGCTGGAATTTAAAATTAACGATCACAATATCTTAACACAAACAGCTACATTCAGACCCCGTGGCCTTTTAGGCAGATTATATTGGTACACATTGCTGCCTTTTCATAGTATTATTTTCGAGAGAATGTTAAAAAAGTTGGCAGAACCCACTCTTGATGATTAAAAGAGATATTGAATGAAAAAGACCCCTCATCTATAAGAATTGTTGGGTATGATGAGTGAATTCAAATTTACAATGTACCCACATGTCTGAATTCTACATTGAGGGGCTTTATAGCGAATTTTAATCAATTAAAATTTAATTGTACTGGCAACGCGTTTAACCAGTGGTGGAAGACCCAATGATTGAATAACTAAGCCTTGAGTTATTGCATAAGATTTTCACTTTCACGAAGATGAATCCATGAGAGGATCTCTACCGCAATTTCCTCAACCGACTTGTTGGCCACATTGATAATTTTCCAGCCCGGGTTTCGTCTAAAAATTTGATGGGCATATTCCAACTCCCTTTTGACGTGTTTTAAACTGGCATATTCGCCGGTATAGCCGTTGAGATACTCTTCCCGCGATTTACGCAATTGACTGAGATTGATAGGATTGTTATAAAGACCAAAAACTTTTTCCTGAGTAACATTGAAGAGCTCTGAAGGAGGAGCTATTCCCATAACCAGAGGAACATTGGCTACCAGCCATCCTTTAAATGCTAAATAAATACTTATGGGTGTTTTAAATGTGCGCGATACTCCAACCAGGACAATTTCGGCGCGCTCCAGTTCATGTGTACGCTGGCCATCATCATGGGCAAATGCAAACTGCACAGCGTCAATACGTTTAAAATAATCTTCGTTTAAAGCATGATACAGCCCGGGCATTCCATCCGGTTGACGATCAAAATGTTCAGTGAGTTTTAGCAACAATGGGCCCATTAAATCGACAGTTTCTACTACTTGCAATCGCGAGGCTTTTTGCATATACAATCTCACCTTTTCATCAACCAATGTATACACTATCAAGGCCTTACATTGAGCGGCTTGCTCCACGATTTGGTCAATCTGCTTATAAGTGCGAATGCCGGCATATATTTCCACTTCAGTTTCACCCTTGCTACTATGAAATTGAACAAGGGCTGCTTCTAGAGCATGCCGCGCTGTTCGGCCTGTGCCATCAGAAACAATGTAAATTGTGGCCATTGACAGCACTTTTAATTTTCCAAATTTACTAAAAATACCTCATAAATGGTATTCCTTGGATAGTGTTTCAATTGACAAGCACTGATCCAAGTTTCTCCCGCTGCATTTGCATTCGAATTTGTCAGGATTTTCAGTAAAATTACCTCCAAAAATAGATGTGGGTTTGGGGGGAGTTTTTTAATCTGAACAAACAGTAATTGTACACACACCCATGATTCAACGAGGTGTAATTCTGAAAAACCTAAGCTATTGAGCAAATAATAAACCCAAAAATACAGAAATAATTAATCGTCGTAGCGTTCCAAATCGCGTCTTTGGTCGCGCTGCTTAATGCTCTCCCGTTTGTCGTAGCTATGTTTGCCGCGGGCCAGAGCTATTTCAAGCTTGGCCAGACCTTTTTCATTGATGAACAATCGTGTGGGAACAATGGTAAATCCCTTTTCTTTTACTTTGGTTTGCAGGCGCTTGAGTTCTCTGCGGGTGAGTAAAAGCTTGCGAGGGCGTTTGGGTTCATGGTTAAAGTGGGTTCCTCTTTCGTATTCCGAAATATGCATATTTATAACCCATAACTCACTACCCTCAAAAGAGCAGTAAGCATCGGTAAGATTGGCCTTACCCGCTCTAATTGACTTAATTTCAGTACCTGTGAGTACAATCCCGGCTGTAAAAGACTCAACCAAAAAATACTCAAACCCAGCCTTTCGGTTTTTTATGTCTACGTTGGCATTTCCTTTTCGCATAGGCTGCAAAATTAGAAAATAAGAGTATTCGCAATCGTTTTTGTGAATCCGTGAAAAGTTTATAGTTTTGCGGCCTCAATATAAAAAGCTTTAAGTACCCCATTTAACTTAAAATCTGGTGCAAGGACAGATGGCCGCATTTGCCCCTAGTTTTCTGTTTTTCTAGAATGGGACAATTGGAAAGCATACAGCCACAGTAAAAACAAATTTATATGAAAAAACTCGCGGTTATAGCATTTGGAGGTAATGCCTTACTCAGAGGCGATCAAAAAGGGACCATCGACGAGCAAGAAGCCAATGTTTATGAAACCTGTACACACCTAGTGCCTCTTATAAAACAAGGTTTTGATATCGTGATCGGGCATGGAAATGGCCCGCAAGTAGGAAACGTACTCTTGCAGCACGAAGCAGGCGAAAAGATGTATGGTATACCTGCTCAGCCCATTGATTTCTGTGTAGCCGAAACCCAAGGATCCATTGGTTACATGATTGAACAACAACTACGAAATGTTCTCATTAAAGAGCATCTTGAGCGTGACATTTTGACTATTATTACCGAAGTTATTGTTGACAAAAACGACCCTGCTTTTAAAAATCCCACCAAACCCGTGGGTCCGTTTTATACCCGTGAACAGGCCGACAAAATAGCGGCTGAGAGTGGTGCAGTATTTCAGGAAGATCCACGTGGAAGGGGTTGGCGTAAAGTAGTTGCATCCCCTCAACCTTTGAGCATCAACAATGTAAAATCGATTGAAAAATTGGCTCGCGATGGACAAATCATCATTGCCGTGGGGGGAGGTGGCATACCTGTTTTTTGGGTAGAGCCTCATAAGCTGCAAGGGATTGACGCTGTAATTGACAAAGATCTGGCCTCAAGTCTTCTGGCCGTCAAAATAAATGCCGATATGTTCTTCATTTTAACTGATGTGCCCAAGGCCTATATTAATTTTAGAAAACCTGGAGAGAAACCCCTTGACCGCATCAGTGTGTCGGAAGCCAAGAGATACCTTGAAGAAGGTCATTTTGCAAATGGCAGCATGGCACCCAAAATCAAAGCTTGCATTTACTTTTGTGAAAACGGCGGAAAAGAGGCGGTCATCACTATGGCTTCCGAGCTCGGAAAACCCGGCGCTGGAACCATCATTTATGCTGAATAATGCTTTTCAATCTTTAAACTCAAAAAACAGGAGAATAAGCCATGGCATTCAATCTCAGAAACAGAAGTTTTTTAAAGCTCCTCGATTTTACACCCGAGGAAATTAAATTTTTATTAGATCTATCTATTGAGCTCAAAAAAGCCAAATACACTGGCACTGAGCAGCAACGCCTCAAAGGCAAAAACATTGTGCTGCTGTTTGAAAAAGACAGCACCCGCACCCGCTGTGCATTTGAAGTAGCCGCCCTCGACCAGGGAGCTCATGTAACTTACATTGGACCTTCGGGCTCACAGATGGGTAAAAAAGAATCAATGAAAGATACTGCTCGCGTGCTGGGTCGCATGTACGATGGCATTGAGTATAGGGGCTATTCCCAGGATATTGTGGAAACCCTTGCCCAATACGCTGGTGTTCCCGTTTGGAACGGACTCACCAATGAATTTCATCCCACCCAAATCCTGGCCGATTTTATGACCATGATGGAACACAGTGATAAACCACTTCATCAGGTAGCTTTTGCTTATTGCGGAGACGCCCGAAACAATATGGGCAACTCGCTGATGGTAGGAGCTGCAAAAATGGGAATGGATTTCCGTGCTGTAGCGCCTAAAACCCTCTGGCCCAATGAAAAACTTGTAAATAAATGCCGCGAAATTGCCAGAGAAACAGGAGCAAAAATCACCTTGACGGAAAGCGTGGACGAAGGTGTCAAAGGCGTTGATTTCCTTTACACCGATGTGTGGGTATCGATGGGTGAACCCGCCGAAGTGTGGAAAGAACGTATCCAACTCCTGAAACCCTACCAAGTGAACATGGAGATGGTAAAAAAGACGGGAAATCCCAAGGTTAAATTCTTACATTGCCTACCTTCTTTCCACAACCGCGAAACTACCATCGGTGAAGAGATCTATCAAAAATTTGGTCTCGAGGCCATGGAAGTTACCGACGAAGTTTTCGAATCGCCCATGTCGCTCGTTTTCGATGAAGCAGAAAACCGTTTGCACACCATAAAAGCCGTGATGGTAGCTACATTGGGAATGTAAGCTTTTAAAGTATCAAACCCCACTCAAAAAGACTCACCCCCAAGCAGAATTTCCTGTTTTGGGGGTGTTCTCTTTTCTTAAAGTAAGACTGCCTAATGTTTAATAAACTTTGCTTCCATGGTTTTACTGCATTTCCCTTCCAAATTTACAGCACAAGCCTTGAGGGTAGTGGTGCTGACGAGTTCAAAGGGTCTGCGATAAATTGGGCTTTCAGGGCTGGGTTCACTCCCATCTAGAGTAAAATGGATCTTTACTGTGGGGTCTGAGTGTTTAATACTGACTATCAATTTACTATTGAAAATACTATCAGAAGGACTCACCACAGGCACCGAAGGAACAACTTCCTCCATAATGCGAGCATACGGGCGATCATCAGGCCGAGAGCCAAAGCTTTTCTCTGGTTTGCTACTCATTTCAAAAACAAGTTCTTTATGGGCTTCTATTGCAAAATGGCTGATCCAGCTTCGCATGTATTTTACGCCGTCGAGCTGGGCAGACCGGACATAAATTTTATCTTTTCCATAATTTTCTGCCCGAAGAATAAAAGAGTGTCCGTTCTCAAAATGAATTTCAGCCTTGGCAAAAAGCGGTGTTCCAAAAACATACACATCACAGGCAGGGGTTACCGGGTATATTCCCAATGCGCTCATTACCAGCCAGGCCGACATTTGTCCGCAATCCTCATTGCCAATTAAGCCTTCAGGGCAGGTCGTATAAAATTCATCCATGATTTTACGCACCATTTTCTGCGTTTTCCAAGGCTGGCCAGCGTAAGAATATAAATAGGCAAGATGATGGCTGGGTTCATTCCCGTGGGCATATTGTCCAATAAGCCCGGTAATATCAGGCAGATCTCTCCCCTTTTGGGGGGCCTCAGTGGTAAACAGTTGATCGAGTTTATATACAAAAGCTTTCTCTCCTCCCATCATTTCCATGAAGGTATTTATGTCGTGAGGCACGTAAAAAGTATATTGCCAACTATTGGCCTCAGTGAATTCATGGCTAACCTCAAAGGGATCAAAGGGCTCGACGAAGCCCCCGTTAACCCTGGGTCTCATAAAACCCACATCGGAATCAAAAACATTTTTATAATTCTGGGCTCTTTGAATGAACTCTTTATAGATTTCAGTATTTCCCATGGCAGCAGCCATTTGTGCAATGCACCAATCGTCGAAGGCATACTCGAGGGTTTTGCTCACGGTCTCGTTGTCGCATCCCACAGGAATATATCCCATACGTTTATAACAACGCAGTCCAAAATGGTCTTGCTGGGCACTGTGAACCATAGCCTGAAGGGCGAGTGATGCATCCCATGCATTGATTCCTTTAAGATAAGCATCGGCTATTACAGGAATGCTGTGGTAACCAATCATGCACCAGGTTTCATTGGAGGAGAGTTCCCAAACGGGTAGCAATCCCCCTTCACGATACTGAGCCAAAAAAGTTTGAATAATATGATTGGTGCGTTCTTTTTGAAGCAGAGTAAACAATGGGTGGAGTGTACGATAGGTATCCCATAGGGAAAAAACCGTGTAATACGTATAACCCTTAGCTTTGTGAATCATTAGATCTCTGCCTCTGTAAAGGCTATCAACATCCATATAAACGTTGGGCGCGATGAATGTATGATAAAGGGCTGTATAAAACTTAACCTTGTCGGTCATCAGTCCCCCATCTACCTTAATGCGGCTAAGTTCCTTTTCCCAAACTGCATCGGCTTGTTCCACAATCTCCTCAAAGTTCCAAGCAGGAATTTCTGCTTCAAGATTTTTTCTTGCCCCATCTATGCTTACCGCAGAAATTCCGACTTTGACTAAAATAGGTTCTTTTCCATCGCTTTCAAATTCAAACCAACCTTTGATATTTTTTCCCTCCGCTTTTTTCAATCCCTTCATGGGATTATCTGCAACGGCAATACCAGCAGAACGAAAAGATTTCGAAAAACGAGCTACAAAATAAATGTGCTGATCGGCCGCCCATTGTTTCGAGCGACGAAAGCCAACCATTTCATTTTCAGCGGTTATTTCTAGTCCACTGGACAAAACTTCATCTCGGTGGGTCAAATCAATTAATATTCTGGCCTGCGGGGAAGCAGGGAAGGTATATTTGTGGAAGCCAGCATGCGTGGTTGCCGTAAGTTCTACATCCACAGGTCCTTTATCAAGTCTTACCTTGTAGAGGCCAGGTCTAGCTGATTCATTTTGATGCTTGAAGGGTGAGCCATAGCCGGCCTCAGGATTATTGGGCATACCATTGCTGAGCACCAACTCACCCACCTGCGGAACTATCAAAATATCTCCATAATCGCTACAACCTGTACCACTCAGATGAGTATGACTGAAACCCAAAATAATAGAATCGGAATAATGGTATCCGCTGCAGCCATCCCAGCCTGTTAGGCGGGTATCGGGGCTCAATTGAACCATTCCAAAAGGCATAGTGGCGCCTGGAAAAGTGTGACCATGTCCACCTGTACCGATAAAAGGATTCACATAGTCGGTGAGCTTGGTAAAATGTTGACCTTGATATTGCTCGATACAGGGAGCACTAGCCTCGCGCTGCCTGCAGGATGTACCTATAAATACGCAAATAGCAATGATTAAATTTTTGAATTTCATTGGATTGTTAGCTCTGGGTAGAAGTTTGATTTTATTTGAGGGGTAAAGAAATCTGTCGGGGATCGGTTGGCGCCAGCACCTCCGGAGCTTTTGTTGCCGGCTGGTCTTGCAAAGGCTTTCGCTTCTCAATATCTTCCATCAGACTTTGCCAGGCTGTCATACAATAGGTGTGCAATAGCTCGGCAGATGCGGTTGGGTTTTCCTTATAATTTTCAAGAGCATTCCTTTGAAGATTATAAAAGTTTTGCATATGAATTCTGGTCGCTTCAGTAGACTGTTTTCGTGCCTCCCAGCCTAATTTTTCGTACATTTTATCTAACATAAAAGCATCATCTTCGATCTTCCAATAGTCTAATTTTGAAAGCTTTTCTTTTGGGTTTTCAACTGGCTGCATATGGTTTTTCATTGCGTGTAAATAATCCCTATCAGCAATTTGTGCGGGCATATCTTTCATGCCAACCATAAAAGGAATAAAAGCGTGTACGCAAGGGTGCATGGGCGAAAGCCATAATACTTGGGCCAGCTCTCGGGGCAAACCACTTTGCAGATGTGCAACCATGCCATAGCGAGTATATTTGGCACAAACACTGCCGGGTTCAGCATCGTGTGGATTACGGATCTTATCATTCAATTCCGCTTCAAACTCTGTTCCTTCATAATGATTTTTTAACACTTCCATCAATAAATCAAGGGTCAGGGGTTCTTTTGGAGTTAGCGCCCAAGGGAATTCTCCATTCAATTCATATCTTTCATGCGACAATTGATTAACAGCCACCCACATACGGCCAATATTTACCATGTGTTTTAGGCTTTCCTCGGCGCCATAAGCCTTTCGAAAACTGAAGGGTCCGTCAGTGGCCGGATTGTACCACCCTCTTTGAATAGCATACTCAATTAATCCCGGGCTGCAAATAACATTTTGATGATCAGAAGTGTCGAAAGTAGTTATGGTATAATAGTTGGGAATGACAGCCACTGCATTGTCGGGGACTCGAAGTGCAACAAAATGTTTTCCATTTACAACGGAAAGCATCCAGGCCTCGTTAGGGTCGGCAATACTGTAGGTGCGCCCCGAAGAATTATACCCCCTTTCAAGAATCAGTTGTTGGGCAATTTCCACCGCATTGCGTGCAGAAGTAGCTTTGCGTGCCATGATGTTGCGCAACTCCCAGCTAATCCCACCTCCACTCAGCTGTGGCTTATCCTCACGCGATGGGCAAGCATTCGAAACAATGACAACCCCGTATTCATTCATGTAGCTGTCGCTAAATTCCATTCCAGGCATCTCAATCCAGAGATAGGCCAAATTCCCCTCATCCAATGTTCGAGCCGATTTTTTTCCTCTCGTTGCAGAAGCTTTTTCAATTTTCTGTGAAGGCACTTGATAAACATTAAAGTAAATATCCAATTTGTCCGAATAATCGTCCTCGTTATGAGCCAAAAGAACAGAA
>CALJNV010000120.1 GCA_937981455.1 uncultured Bacteroidales bacterium
TTCATTTTCATCGTGCTTTGGAGCATTAGGAAAAGACTAAAATACGCAGGGCAACTTTTTAGTATTTATCTTATTTTGAATGGAATAGAAAGATTTTTAATAGAAATCATTAGAGTAAACCACCGCTATACCATTACAAGCAACCTCGCCTTATCTCAGGCACAAATGATTGCCCTTGGATTGTTTGTTTTGGGTATTGCACTTTTCTTTTATTTCAAAAAACAAGCCGCTGCAATATAATCATCACCATGAATTACGAACAATTGGCCCTGGAAGTTGAAAAGACAGCTCGCGAAGCCGCCTCCTTTATTTTGAATAAATCGGGTAGTATAGGTGAAAACGATGTAGAGAGCAAGGGACTGCACAATTACGTAACAGCGGTTGACAAGGGTGCCGAGAAATTGATTGTAAGACGCTTAGCCGCTTTATTACCCGAAGCGGTATTTCTTGCCGAGGAAGGAACCGGCCATGGCGGAGAGGCCCGTTTTCGATGGATTATAGACCCCCTTGATGGCACAACCAACTTCATTCACGGCATACCTTTATTTTCAGTTAGTATTGCCTTGATGGAAGGCCATGAAACAGTCATTGGGTCAGTGTTTGAAGTCAATCATAGCGAGAGCTTTCTCGCGTGGAAGGATGGGCCGGCAGTGCTCAACCACAAACCCATCCATGTATCGAGTCGCAAAATTCTTCACGAATCTTTACTAGCAACAGGCTTTCCCTATTACGACTATGACCTCCTCGACCCTTACCTGAATCTATTTCGCCATTTTCTGAAAAACACACGAGGCTTAAGGCGCTTAGGATCAGCCGCCTTAGATCTGGCCTGGGTGGCGTGCGGGCGCTTTGACGGATTTTATGAATATGGACTCAACCCTTGGGACGTAGCTGCGGGTGCTTTTATTGTTGAACGAGCCGGGGGAAAAAATTCCGATTTTAAAGGCGGTAATCATTATATTTTGGGTAAAGAAATACTCAGCAGCAACGCTTACTTGCATAACGACTTACTAAATCAAATTCAGATGTTTTTCTAAAGCATTGCTATTAACTTTGTCCAAAGCTGCACAAAATTTTTATTTAAATATGAAAAAAATCTTAAGCTTGGTATTCCTAGTTTTAATACAAAGCCATTTAATAGGAGGAGAAGCCTGGGCCCGAGTCCAGAAAAAACCGATAAGCGCTAAACTTGAGAAAGTATTTGTTATTGATATCAAAGAAGAAATTGCGCCTCCGGTTCGTCGTAAGGTTCAAAAGGGCTTTGAACAAGCTCGAAAAATCAATGCCGGTCTGATTATCCTTCACATGAACACTTATGGAGGTATGTTGGATGCTGCCGACAGCATACGAACAATCATTTTAACTTCAGAAATTCCAGTGTGGGTGTTTATTGACAACAATGCCGCGTCGGCCGGAGCGCTTATAAGCATTGCCTGCGACAGCATTTTCATGCGGCCGGGTGGCAACATTGGAGCTGCAACCGTTGTAGACCAGACGGGCAAACCCTTACCCGATAAATATCAAAGCTACATGCGCTCTATGATGCGCTCCACGGCTGAAGCCAAAGGCCGCGATCCACAGATCGCCCAGGCAATGGTTGACCCAAGGATATCTATACCCGGCCTCATCGACTCAACCATGGTGCTCACTTTCACCACCAGCGAAGCCATAAAATATGGATTTTGTGAAGGCGAGGTAGATAATATTCAAGACATTCTCAATAAATACAATTTAACCAGCGCCCAGATTATTAAACAAGAGCTCTCAGCCATAGATAAAATCATTGGTTTCCTCATCCATCCTATTGTATCAGGCATTCTCATCCTCATCATTATCGGAGGAATTTACTTTGAGCTTCAAACGCCCGGCATTGGTTTTCCTCTGGGAGCCGCCGTGGTGGCAGCCATTCTTTACTTTGCCCCGCTCTACCTCGAGGGCCTGGCTCAGCACTGGGAAATCCTTTTATTTATCCTAGGGGTTATTCTTCTGGCCATAGAAATTTTTGCCCTGCCCGGTTTCGGTGTGGCTGGCATCAGCGGTATATTGCTCATAATTACTGGTTTGACATTGAGCCTGGTAGATAATCTGGGATTCAATTTTCAAGGCCTAATATTCACACAACTTATTCAAGCCTTTTTCACCGTAATCATTGCCGCTTTTACCGCATTAATTCTCTCTTTGTGGATCAGTAAAAAGATTTTTAGTAGACCGCTGCCAATACTCGGCAGTATAGCTCTCGATACAGTACAGGATAAAAAAGAGGGTTACAGTATCGCCGATAACAAATATGCTGAAATGGTGGGCAAATTGGGTCACGCGGTAACCCTTCTTCGACCCGCAGGCAAAGTGAGTATTGATGGGGAGATTTATGATGCCATTGCCAGCGTGGGCCACATCGAAAAAGGCCAAGCAGTAATTGTAACTCGCTACGAAAATGCCCAACTCTTTGTAAGGAAACAAATGGACAAGGCAAATGAATAAAGAGATAGTATTTCAAGAATTTTTGGGAGGACGCGTTCGATTGGTTGAAGGCGATATCACCCGGCTCGATGTTGATGCGATAGTTAATGCAGCCAACAAAAGCCTTTTGGGAGGCGGAGGAGTGGACGGAGCCATACACAGGGCAGCCGGCCCTCAATTGGTAGAGGCTTGCAAAAAAATTGGCGGGTGCGAAACCGGAAATGCTGTCATCACCCCAGGTTTCAATCTAAAGGCTCGATATGTAATTCACACAGTTGGGCCTGTCTGGCAAGGGGGCAATCATGACGAGCCTGGCCTCCTGGCTTCGTGCTATAGAAAAAGCCTTGAATTAGCCTCTCAGCATCCAATCAAAAGTATTGCATTTACTAATATAAGTACTGGGATTTATGGCTTCCCTAAAGAGGCAGCAGCCCAAGTTGCAATCAACACCACAACTAAGTTCTTAGAAATAAATGATCTATCATCTATTGTATGGTTTGTATGCTTTGATAAAGAAAACTACAACCTCTACCTTTCACATCTGAGTTCAAAATATTAAATACCAATTTCCATGGCTTTCCTCGA
>CALJNV010000121.1 GCA_937981455.1 uncultured Bacteroidales bacterium
TTCATTCCGTAGCGGGCTACTTCTTCCAAACTGCCTCCTTGAGCGCCAACACCAGGAACAAGTAAAAAATGGTCGGGTACTATTTGACGAACGTGTGTTAATAGATTTGCCTGGGTGGCCCCAACCACAAACATCATATTGTCAGGGGATGCGCCCCATTGATAGGAGCGATGCAGAACTTCTTCGAATAGCCTCCGGCCGGTTTCATTTATTACTAAATGCTGAAAATCGAAAGATCCCTGGTTGCTGGTTAATGCCAGAAGAATTACCCATTTGTCAGGGAATTTCATGAAAGGTTTTACAGAATCAGAGCCCATGTAAGGTGTTACGGTCACAGCATCGAACTCCATACAAGAATGAGGTTTATGAAAAAAACTCAAAGCATATTGTTCACTTGTGCTTCCAATATCACCCCGTTTGGCATCTGCTATTGTGAAAACTTCTCCCCGGTAGTTTTCAAGGTATTGCATGGTTTTTTCCAGGCTTTTCAATCCCACACTACCCCTGCTTTCATAAAAAGCCAGGTTGGGTTTGTAGGCCACAGCATAGGGAAGAGTAGCATCAATAATGGCTTTATTAAAAGTATATACAGGATCAGGTTCTGACAAAAGATGTTTGGGAATTTTTTTGATATCGCTGTCGAGGCCCACACATAAAAAAGATTGTTTTTTTTGAATTAATGCAATCAGCTCTTTGCGAGTCATAGTTATGGGGCAAAAGGTTTAGTCAGCAATTTCGGATTTAAGACGTTCAGCATTTTCAGCCATCATTAGCTGATCAATCATATCCTGGATTTCTCCATCCATGAAGGCTTGAAGATTATAAATGGAATATCCAATTCGGTGGTCGGTTACCCGGCCCTGAGGATAGTTGTAAGTACGAATTTTGGCGCTACGGTCGCCTGTAGATACCATGGTGCGTCTTTTCGATGCCACTTCGTCAAGATATTTTTGGTATTCAAGCTCAAAAATACGTGTGCGCAAGATGTTCATGGCTTTTTCAAGATTTTTAATTTGCGATTTTTCATCCTGCATCGAAACAGTGATACCTGTTGGAATATGGGTTAGACGAATGGCGCTGTAGGTTGTATTTACGCTTTGCCCTCCCGGTCCTGAGGAACAAAATACTTCTTTTTTAATATCGGAGGGCTTAATTTCCACATCAAATTCATCGGCTTCAGGCAAAACCACAACACTAGCTGCTGAGGTATGAATCCTTCCTTGGGCTTCTGTTTTAGGCACACGTTGCACCCTGTGAACCCCGGATTCATATTTTAGGGTGCCGTAGGCATCCTCCCCTTTTACATTGAAAACTATTTCTTTAAACCCCCCCATGGTTCCTTCGGTAAAGTCTACCAGTTCTACTTTCCATCCTTTGTCTTCGCAATAACGTGTATACATGCGGTAGAGGTCACCCGCAAACAAACTGGCCTCATCCCCTCCTGTGCCGGCTCTAATTTCTACTACGGCATTTTTACTGTCTTGAGGATCTTTGGGTAATAACAGCAAGCGGATTTCTTCTTCCAAGGCTTCCTTATCTTTATCCAATTGCTCTATTTCTTCCCGAGCCATTTCTTTAAGTTCCTCATCCTTTTCGTTATACAAGATCTCTCTACTGCTTTGGAGGTGCTCGAGTATGCGAGAGTACTTTTTAAAAGTTTCAACAATAGGCGTCAGGTCCTTGTAATCTTTGCTCAGCTTCACGTATCGTTTCATGTCCGACATTGCTGCCGGGTCGTTCATCTCTTGTTCTATCTCTTTCCAGCGCCTATAAATGGCCTCTAATTTTTCTAACATGTGTTAAACAATAAATTTGCGGGTGCAAAGGTATGCATTCGCCCGTAAAGCGTAAAATCTGAAAATGAATAACTTCACTTAAGAGTGGTTAACGAAAATTTCTACAACGATTTTTTTAAGGTTTCAGGCAGGCCAAATACATTTGTATAGTATTTTCTAATCCAAAATAAAGTGCATCACTGATGAGTGCATGCCCAATGCTCACTTCGAGCAAACCCGGTATGTTTTCAGCAAAATAGCGCAAGTTTTGAAGATTCAGGTCATGGCCTGCATTGATGCCCAAACCACACGATTGGGCTACCCGTGCGGCCGCTATAAATGGCTGTATGGCAAGGATAGGGTTTTCTGGAAACATCCGTGCATATGGCTCTGTATAAAGCTCTATGCGATCGGTACCAGTTTTTACTGCATTTTCGATCCTTCGGATATCGGTTTCCACAAAAATGGAAGTTCGTATTCCGTGAGATTTTAACGTTGATATTACATCTTTAAGAAATGATTCGTGCGTGAGAGTGTCCCATCCGGCGCTTGAAGTAAGGGCATCGGGAGGATCGGGTACAAGAGTCACTTGGTCCGGTTTAACCTCTATCACCAGGTCAAGGAACTTGGGGGAGGGGTAGCCTTCAATATTAAATTCAGTGGTTAATAAGGGTTTGAGCAACCTTACATCGTTGTATTTAATGTGCCTTTCGTCGGGCCGGGGATGTACCGTAATGCCCTGAGCTCCAAATCTTTCGCAATCAACCGCTGCTTTTTGTACATCAGGAATGTTGCCCCCGCGGGCATTGCGCAGGGTCGCTATCTTATTAATGTTTACACTTAATTTTGTCATTCCTTTACAGGGACAAATTTCGTCATTTTAAATCCAAATCAATGAGCCTTAAATCGAAAATAGAAGGAGAAATAAAGCAAGCCATGTTAAATAAGGAGAAATCTCGATTGACAGCTCTAAGGGCAATTAAATCTCAAATCCTTCTTGCAGAAACTGAAAAGGGCGCATCAGGTGGAATTAGCGAAGATGTTGAGGCAAAACTTCTACAAAAAGCAGCAAAACAGCGAAGAGATTCTCTTGAAATATATAAAGAACAAGGACGTAATGACCTTGCGGAGATAGAACAAGCCGAACTTTTAATTATTGAAGAATTTCTACCTAAACAGCTCTCGGAAGAAGAAGTTGAAGAAGAGGTGAAAAAGGTAATAGCACAAGTTGGTGCAGCTGGCCCTCAAGATATGGGAA
>CALJNV010000122.1 GCA_937981455.1 uncultured Bacteroidales bacterium
TACTTTTGCCCCCGCTTTCAAAAGAAGCTATCTGATTAGTTCATACCGCAAAAGCGGGAATGACTGGAAACCTGATAAACCGGACAAGATATAGGTTTCAGGCGCGAACCCAAAGAAGCACAAGAGCCTCGATGCTTAAAACTACATAGGTTCGCTCCCCTTGTCCCCAACGGCCGGCAGGCTGTGAGGTTATGCAGTTTTCCATTCATTTTACGGATTAACAGAACTTCTTATAGCCAATGACCTTTGAAAAGTATTGGTAATAAGAAAATAATGTGTACTTTTGCGACCCCTTTTGAAAAGGAGTTGTAAAATTCACAAAAACACTAATATAGTTGATATGCCTACAATTCAGCAACTGATTCGCAAAGGACGTCAAAAACTTGAGTACAAGAGCAAAAGCCCTGCATTGGACGCATGCCCGCAACGCAGGGGTGTGTGCACCAGGGTGTACACCACAACGCCCAAAAAGCCTAACTCTGCCATGCGTAAAGTGGCCAGGGTAAGGTTGACCAATGGAAATGAAGTTACTGCCTACATCCCGGGTGAAGGGCACAACCTCCAGGAACACTCTATTGTAATGATTCGCGGAGGTAGGGTAAAAGACTTACCTGGTGTTCGTTATCATATTATTCGTGGTGCACTCGATACCGCAGGAGTAGAAGGCCGCAATCAGCGTCGCTCCAAATACGGAACTAAACGTCCCAAAGCAAAACCCGGTGCAGCTGCCCCGGCCAAAGGCGGTAAAAAGTAATTCATCTTATTATTAAGGCAACTACAATTTGCGTAAGTCATGAGGAAAACAAAACCTAAAAAAAGAATCATCCTGCCCGATCCTAAGTTTGGTGACAGTATGGTTACCAAATTTGTCAATAACATCATGTTGCGTGGCAAAAAAAGCATTGCTTTCGAAATTTTTTACTCCGCCATTGATATTGTAACTCAAAAGACTGGTGAAGAGGGTCTGGAAGTTTGGAAAAAAGCCTTGGCCAATGTTACTCCCCAGGTAGAAGTACGTTCCAGACGTGTAGGGGGGGCTACCTTTCAGATTCCAACCGAAATCAGGCCTTCTCGTAAAATGTCGGTGGGAATGAAAAATCTTATAGCTTTTGCCCGCAAGCGCCACGAGAAATCAATGCCTGAAAAGCTGGCAGGAGAAATTATGGCTGCCTACAAGGGTGAGGGAGCTGCTTTTAAACGTAAGGAAGAAATCCATCGTATGGCAGAAGCCAACAAGGCATTTGCTTACTTCAAATTTTAATCCCTTTTAATTCCGCTGCACAGGTAAGAATACAGGAATGGCTGACAAACTTACACATACAAGAAATATTGGTATCATGGCCCATATCGACGCCGGTAAAACTACCACTACCGAGCGCATCCTGTATTATACCGGTGTAAATTATAAAATGGGTGAAGTGCATGAGGGTACCGCCACCATGGACTGGATGGTTCAGGAACAAGAACGCGGTATTACCATTACTTCGGCCGCTACAACTGTTTATTGGGATTTTAAAAACGAACGTTTCAAAATAAACATTATCGATACTCCCGGCCATGTTGATTTTACCGTTGAGGTTGAACGCTCGTTGCGAGTGCTCGACGGAGCTATAGCTGTTTTCTGTGGTGTGGGAGGGGTAGAACCTCAGAGTGAAACGGTTTGGAAACAGGCCAATAAATACGGGGTTCCGCGAATTTGTTTTGTTAATAAGATGGACCGTAGCGGTGCCGACTTTTTTCAGGTAGTTTCTGAAATAAAAAATAAGTTGGGCGCCAAGCCTGTACCTATTCAATTACCCTTAGGGGAAGAAGATGACTTCATTGGAGTTATAGATCTAATTGCGCGCAAAGCTTGGGCTTGGGACGATGATACCCTCGGTGCTACTTACCACGAGGTCCCTATTCCCGAGCATATGATGCCGCTTGTCGATAAATACCATAATGAACTTATCGAGGGAACTGCCGAAGAGAGTGACGAATTGTTTGAAAAATTTCTTAACGACCCCTCAAGCATTACTGAAGACGAAATACGATTTGCGCTGAGAAAAGCCACAATTGAAAAACGCATTACTCCCGTTCTTTGTGGTTCATCACTTCGCAACAAGGGTGTACAATTTTTGCTCGATGCCGTGGCTGCATATCTCCCTTCACCGCTAGATATTCCCTCCATTCGCGGTTTAAATCCTCAAACGGGGAAGGAAGAAGAAAGGCATGCAAGGCCCGAGGAACCCTTCTCAGCACTTGCTTTCAAAATAGCTTCCGACCCTTATGTGGGCCGTATTGTGTTTTTTAGGGTTTATAGCGGAACTTTGAAAAACGGTAGTACGGTGCTAAACGTAGCTACAGGAAAGAGAGAGCGTATTGCTCGTCTCATGCAGATGCACGCCAACAGACAAAATCCCCTGGATGAGATTTCGGCGGGTGATATTGGAGCTGCTGCAGGTTTTAAGCAGATTCGCACGGGCGACACCCTGGCCGATGAAAAGCACCCTATTCTCTACGAATCTATTACCTTCCCTGAGCCCGTCATCAATATGGCCGTCGAACCAAAAACCTCCGACGAGCTTGAAAAGCTTATGAATGCACTTTATCGCATTGCAGAAGAAGATCCTACATTTTCCGTCAAGGTTGATGAAGAAACCGGGCAGACTTTGATATCGGGTATGGGCGAGCTTCACCTCGATATCGTGCTCGACAGACTTCGTAGAGAGCATAATATTGAATGCAACCATGGTCGTCCTCAAGTGGCTTACAAAGAGGCATTTACCTTATCGGTGGTTCATCGCGAGGTGTATAAAAAGCAAACCGGCGGCAAAGGCAGATTTGCAGAAATTGAGTTTGAACTAGGACCTGCCGATGAAGGTGTAAAAGGATTACAATTTATTAATGAATTGAAAGGAGAAAGCATTCCCCGTCAATACATTCCGGCCATTGAGAAGGGTTTTCGTCAGGCTATGTTCAATGGCTTGTTGCTCGGCTATTCCATTTACAGCATGAAAGTACGGCTGCTTGACGGCGTTGCGCATCCAGTTGACTCTGACGCCCTGGCCTTTGAAGTGGCTGCAATGACAGGTTTTCGTGAAGCTTCTCGCAAAGCCGGTGCAATTCTTCTTGAACCCATTATGAAACTCGAAGTAGTGACTCCCGATGAATACGTGGGAGATATTACCGCTGACCTGAATCGACGTCGGGGGCATTTAGTAAAAATTGATGCGCGCATTTCTTATCAAATCATTGATGCTTTGGTTCCCCTGGCTGAAATGTTTGGGTACGTTACCGCCCTTCGCTCTATGTCTTCGGGGCGTGCCACTTCAAGCATGGAATTTTCGCATTACCAGCCCTGTCCTCCCGATATTCAGGACAGCGTTATTCTTAAAATAAAAGGTTATCTTATAAAAAATTGAACTGAATTTAAATCTCTATAACCGTGAGCCAAAAAATCAGAATTAAACTCAAATCGTACGATTACAATCTGGTCGATAAATCGGCCGAAAAGATTGTAAGGACGGTTAAGCAGACAGGTGCCGTTGTGAGCGGCCCCATTCCCCTGCCCACACATAAAAAGATTTTCACTGTTAACCGTTCCACTTTCGTCAATAAAAAATCGAGGGAACAGTTTCAACTCTGTTCGTATAAAAGGCTGCTCGATATTTACAGCTCGACCAGCAAAACCATTGATGCTCTGATGAAGCTGGAGTTACCCAGTGGAGTGGAAGTGGAAATCAAAGTGTGATAGTATTCATGTAAGGACCTAAAAAAATCAGAAACCATGTCAGGATTATTAGGAAAAAAGATCGGGATGACCAGCATTTACGATGAAACAGGGAAGAATATTCCTGTCACCGTAATTCAGGCAGGTCCTTGCGTCGTAACGCAAATCCGTACTAAAGAGAAAGACGGTTACGATGCCATACAACTGGCTTACGATGATATTGCCGAACGTAAGGTCAACAAACCTTTGCTGGGTCACTTCAAAAAGGCGGGTTCCAATCCCAAGCGATTACTTGCCGAGTTTACTCGCTTTGAAGAAGGACACCGCAAAAATTTTGGTGATATTCTAACGGTTGAGGTGTTCGAAGAAGGTGAATTTATTGATGTAAGTGGTACCAGCAAAGGTAAAGGATTTCAAGGGGTAATCCGCCGGCATAATTTTGGAGGAGTGGGTGATGCCACACACGGACAACACAATAGATTGCGCGCACCGGGTTCCCTGGGTGCATCCTCTTTCCCCTCGAGAGTATTCAAGGGAATGCGAATGGCTGGTCACATGGGTTCCCGTAAAGTAAAAGTGCTCAACCTTAAAATCATGAAAATTATCCCTGAAAAGAACCTCATTTTAGTAAAAGGGGCAGTTCCGGGAGCTATTGGTTCATATTTAAAACTTGAAAGATGGAGCTAACAGTTTATAATTATAAGGGAGAAGATCTGGGCCGTAAAGTTACGCTCAGCGAAGACATCTTTGGCATAGAACCCAATGACCATGTTATTTGGCTTGACGTGAAAAACATTCAAGCGAACAAGCGTCAGGGAACACACAAAGCCAAAGAAAGATCTGAAGTTAGCGGAAGTACTCGCAAACTGAAACGACAGAAAGGTACCGGTGGTGCTCGAGCTGGGGATATCAACAACCCTTTGTTTGTTGGTGGTGGCCGTG
>CALJNV010000123.1 GCA_937981455.1 uncultured Bacteroidales bacterium
ATCTTTCTGAAAAGAAAAGGGCTTCGGAAGAGCTCACAATTTATTATCGAAATCAAGGGGACTACAAACGGGCTCTTTTTTACCTTAAAAATACCAATTACTTTGAAAATCAGATAACCAATAAATTGTATAACGATCAAAAGAAAATGCTCTCATCAAAAATTATTAGCAGTGGAACCCAAGAGGAAATATATAGTCTTCGTTCGAAAATGAGAGCGAATTACTGGCTTATGATTCTTTTGAGCATAATTGGAATTTTGATGGTATTGGCCTTTGTTATGGCTATTAGTAATCGACGGAGAGAGAGTGATTTGCAATTTTTAGAAGTCAAACGTAAAATTTTAGTAGCCAATCTGAATCCGATTTTTATATTCAATTCATTGGCTGCAATTAAAAACATCATACGAGAAGGCCGAAATGAGGAAGCCGGCCGCTACCTCTCATCCTTTGCCCGTCTTATTCGAGTCATAATGGTTAGCCCGCAAATCGATTATCATCCTATAGAAAAAGAATTACAGGTAATGGAGAATTATTTTCAGTTGCAAAAAATATGGCTTGTTGACAGATTTTCTTATAAAATTGAAGTTTCAAGAGAATTGCAAGGGAACCGTTATGATGTTCCTCCATTTTTTTGTCATCCCATTTTGGAGCAAATTATTTATTCTGCTCAAGCCATACAAGGAACAAATATATCTGCTACAATGTCCGCCTTTCTCAGCGATGGTTATATTCGTCAGCAATTCAGTCTATCTTTTTCGAGCAGCTCTATTTTGGTGAATGAAATATTACAGCAATCCAGGTTCAAAAAGACATCAGAACTCATCCATTCGCGACTTAATATTTTAAATAAAAGCATGATTACTAGTACGTTAAAAGCTAATTTCAATGTTTCCAGGCCGAGTGAAGAAGTAGATAACTCGATAATCATTAGATTCGATTTTCCTCAATAGATCATTACCAGGTATAATGTTTCCCCAAAAAATAGAAGAAGCCCTGTAAAGAGAATTTTGTAATTTCGTTACGTACTAAAAAGGTCGGCGATGTTAAAGGTTGTGGTGGTTGATGACGAGAAAATGGCTCGGGAGGTTATCATTAACATGGCAAAAAATTATATGCCTGATTGCCAGATTTTGGGGGAGGCTACCAACGTAAGCTCTGCCTACTCTTTAATTAAACTTACACAGCCCAATCTTGTATTTCTTGACATTCATTTGCCTGATGGTACCGGATTCGATCTACTCAATAAATTTGAGGAAAAACTTAATTTCAGGGTTGTTTTCATAACTGCCTATGAAGAGTACGCTGTAAAAGCTTTTCGCTTTAGTGCTCTTGATTATTTGCTTAAACCTATCGACCCGGTTGATTTTGAAACCAGTATACGCCGTGTAAGACAAAATATAAACCTTGAATCATTCAATCAGAATCTTAACACTTTCAGAAATATTTATAAGCCAGGAAACTTTGAGCATGAAACTATTTTGTTTAACACAAGTCATGAAGTAAGGCCTCTTTTGCCCAATGAAATTATAAGAATTGCTGGGGATGGCAATTATTGCAACGTTTATCTTGTAGCCGGTGAGGTCCTCCGTTTAGCTAAAACCTTGAATTGGGTGGAAAATTTACTTGCTTCTAAAGGATTTGTTCGTACCCATAAACAGCATATTGTAAATATGTTCTTTATTAGAAGTTTTTTGAAAAATGAGCAAGTATTGTTGCTTGCCGATGGCACAACTGTACCCGTTTCATTTCGAAAGAAGTCGTCTGTTGTACAAGCATTGCAGAAAATTACTGGATAAAATATTTTTTTCAAATTATGCAGAGCGAGAGGGCTGTTACTCGATACTCGGTCTATGATGATACTCTTCGATTTTACAACGCGCTTTTATACGATATTGAGCAAGCTTCGAGATATATTTATCTGGAGTTTTACCGTTTTAGCTATCATCATCTAGGAGAAAAGTTCAGGGATGCACTGGTAAGAAAAAGCAAGGCGGGAGTCGAAGTTAAGATATTACTCGATTCTTGGGGCGCATCCCCCAATCCAGCTTTTTTTGAACCCCTAACCCAAGCTGGAGGTATGGTTCGGTTTTTTGAGAAATTTCGCTTTCGTCTCGATTACCTTACACGAAGCCATCGCCGCAATCATCGAAAGATTGTTGTTATAGACGATAATGTTCTTTACATGGGTTCCGCCAATATTACCGATTACAATGTTGTTTGGCGTGAGCTTATTGTACGCATGGAAGGCCGGTTGGCTGGGGTTTTTAAAGGAATTTTTCTTTCCATGTTTGAACTTTATGATAGCTATTTGCCATACAGTCAAGAACTTACTGCTCCCATATTCTATGAGGGATTCGAAATTTTGCGCGACGTACCTTCGGTAAGTAGGCAGGTTATCAAGAAAAGATTTGTTCGTTTGATTCGCTCGGCGCGTAAAAGAATAATTATTGAAACTCCCTATTTTTTGCCCAGTTTTCTTGTTAGGATGGCCCTGATACGTGCGGCCAAACGGGGCGTAAGTGTAGAAATTATTATGCCTTGGCACTCCGATGTGCGTCTGGTGGATATTTTGCGAAATAAATATATAGGGCCAATGGCCGAGAAGGGGATAAAATTTTTTATGTACATCCCACAAAATCTACATTCAAAGCTTATGCTGGTAGATAATAGAATTTTCGCTTTTGGCTCTCCTAACTTTGATTATCGCAGTTTCCGTTTTCAACATGAGATTGTGATTGTGGGAAGTGATAAGCGCTTGACTGTAAAACTATTGTCACATGTAAACGACACGCTTGCCGAGAGTGTTCCTTTTAATTATCAAAAATGGAAAAATCGACCCTTTATCGAAAAAGTTTTTGAATGGTTAATCGTGCCTTTCAGGTTTTTGCTATAACTTAATTATTTTTTAGAAACCATCCAGGCTCCCAACATGATAAGAAGACCCGCTATGAGCATCAACAAGTTAAAATCCTGATATCCTGCCACAGCTCCAATGACTCCTGCTATAAAGGGTTGCAAGTAGCTGTAATAGGCGGCTGTGCCGGCTCTAAGATGTCTTAACCCGTAAACTGTTAGCGTAAAGGCAATTAAGGTTGTAAAAAATACCACATAGGCTGTACGCATCCAATCTCCAGGTGTCAGTTGGCTGATATTTAGAGCCCTGGTTTCTGATAAAGATAATGGTAAGATCCAAACAAAGCCCAAGACAAAAACCCAGAACATGACGGTTGTAGGTTTATAGTGCTTCATTAAGGGTTTTACTATCACCATATAAGCACTATAGGCTGTCATGTTTATAAGGATGAAAAGGTTGCCCAAAAAATGCACTGACCTTAGGTTGGGTTTACCCCTCGAAAAAATTAGAATAAGGGCACCTGAGGCACCAACAATGATTCCCGCTTTGTTTATCCAATTATGTTTTTCGTTCAGAAACAACCCGGCAAAGATTACCACCAACAGAGGATTGGCTGTGTGAATAATAGCTGCTTCAAGTGGGGTAGTGCGAGCCATGCCAGCAAAGAAAAAGGCCTGGTTGATAGCCACCCCTGTCAGGCCTGCTGCAATAAAACGCAACATATCTTTTCGATGGATGTTGAGGGAATGGGTATATACGCCATAAATACCCAATGGGAAGATGCTTCCACATAAGCGGATAATTACAAGTTGAAGGGGAGAATATATTTGTGGAACCAATGCTTTGGTTATAACATAATTGAGGCCAAAGATTATGGTGGCCCCTGCTAGGCTTGCGTGAGCCGCTTTTTCAACCGGTGTCCTCATTTATAAAAACCTCCCGGCTTTGATAAAGGTTTTTTGATAATAAGGGTCATCCATACTGCTGTATATTACGCCTTTTTTTTCTGAGGCATGAGCAAACTTTCGTTCGCCGACATAAATACCCACATGATAGTTTTTTTTGGAAATTTCAAAAAACACCAAATCTCCTGGCTTTAATTGATCCGGATTAATACCTGTGCTTCCTTCAAGCATGGCTTGCGACGTTCGAGGAAGAGATATTCCAAATACTTCCAGGTACACAGCTTTCACAAAGCCCGAACAGTCTGCACCGCGTCGGCTTTCACCTCCATATTTGTATGGGGTCCCTATCCAGCCCTCAATCTCCTGTATTAAACGTGTGTTGGGCTTTTCCCTGTGTAATCCTTTTGTTTCTGCTGGTCTGGTGCTATGGCATGATTCGAAAATCAAGGATATAAGACAAACCTGAAAAAACAAACCTATGAGCTGGAAAAATGTTGGGTGAAGGGA
The DNA here is from genome assembly GCA_937981455.1 of uncultured Bacteroidales bacterium. Taxonomy (GTDB): domain Bacteria; phylum Bacteroidota; class Bacteroidia; order Bacteroidales; family TTA-H9; genus UBA2030. Next base: position 4,267 of record CALJNV010000123.1, read on the forward strand.
TATTTTGCTACGCATATTGCAAAAATAACAAAAGAGGCCAGCTCAGGTACGACTGACCCCCTTTATCTTCGGCAAATGTGTTTTAATGAGCTTTAAATGAAGCTTCTGTTTGTTAATGGTTTAATCCATGAACTCATCACTGAATTTTGATTTGCTTACTAATAGTAAGCTCTTCTTTTTTAGGCAGATTCACCCGTAATATCCCTTTGTCGAAATCTGCAGAAATTTTTTCTACGTCAATACTTTTAGGTAGAGTAAATGAGCGTGAGAATTTTCCGCAGGCAAATTCTCGCCTTAAGTACTGCACTTTTTCTTCTTCTTTCTTGCCTTCGGCCGAAATGGTAAGAACATTGCTTTCGAGACTGATCTTCAGGTCTTCTTTGCTGAAGCCTGGTGCGGCCAATTCAATTACAAAGCCCTTTTCGTTTTCTATAATATTGATAGCAGGGCTAATCTGATAGCTTTCGTTTTCCATGTTTTCGGCCTGACGGTCGAACAGGCTTTCAAATACATCCGAAAGGCTCGGATAACTTCTCCAACGCATGATAGTCATAGTTTTTTCCTCCTATTTTTTTAGTTTATGATTTCTTTTTTTACTTTCGATTTCCCTTGGTCAAGGTTTGTGCCATGGGTTTATTCAATACGTTTTTGGTGCCAAATTGGCATACATCGAGGTTTATTGGCGCCAAAATGACCGCCTAGTATATTTTTAAATTCTTAGACTGAACTATGTGATCGGTAAATGGTTAATTTTGTGATAAAAGAGTAACGCATGCAAAGCCCAGATGCACGGCTTCGAAAATTGTTTAGCCTGCGAAATATTTTGCCTCCCGTGCTATTAGGTGTTGGAACAGGCCTTTTCGTCGTGTTGCGCAATTTGGATAGTGAGGCTTTATCTGCCATTCAATGGAGTGCAAACAATATAATCTGGATTTTTATCTTGCTTCTGCTCATATTTTTAAGACAATGGGCGTATATGTATCGCATTCGCTTGCTTACTGATAAACAATTGAGCTGGAAACGTAGTTTCTATGTAATATCTCTCTGGGAATTTGCAAGTACGGTTACACCTACGGTTGTAGGAGGTTCTGCTGTGGCTGTATACATCGTCCATCGCGAGCATATATCAGCTGGACGTTCTACAGCTATTGTTCTTGTTACAGCGTTCCTCGATGAGTTATTTTTTTTAATTATGGTACCTATTTTAATTGTATTGGGGGGGTATCATGAGATTTTCCATTTTGCTTTGCAAACAGGGCAGTTTCAAAGGGGTGTGTTTTGGATAGGCTATTCTATCATCTTTTTGATTACTCTGATAATTGGCCTGGGCATATTTATTCGCCCGCAGACCATTGCAAATCTGATAAGAGCAATAGGCAAAATAAATTTTTTAAAGAAATGGAAGAAAGAATTAGAAGATACTGCTCGAGATATCGAAATTACGTCGGGCGAATTATCTGGTAAATCAATGGTTTTTTGGATTAAGACCATGGGTGCTACTATTCTTACGTGGTCGGCACGTTTTCTCGTAGTTAATGTATTGATTTTACTTTTTACCGGAGCATGTCAACATTTGATTGTTTATGCTCGTCATCTTATGATTTGGGTATTGCTTTTAGTAACTCCAACCCCGGGCGGAAGTGGTGTGGCGGAGTTGATTTTCGGGTATTATCTGAATGACCAGGTACCCGCCGGCCTTGTGCATCCTATGGCCATCGTTTGGAGAGCTGTAACTTATTATCCCTATATACTATTGGGCATTGTTGTTTTACCTGTCTGGTTGCGTTCTTTGCTAAACTCAAAAAATGAAATGAAGGAAGGATAAAACTTAAGTTGAAAAGGCCAATACAATTTAAAAGCAGGAATGATTTTCCCTATGGTCAAGTATATTACTGTTCTATTAAAGCTTTCAGGCAGGCATCAAATACTTTTCGTGCTGCCGTATAAGGGCTTATAAGGCCAGCAACTACGGCATTTTTCATCTGACCGTAGAAATCTTCGATGGCAGGATTTCTGAAAATGGCCTGCTGCAAATATTGCTGCAAGCTTTCTTCCATCAGATGAACAGATTGGTTGTTTCGATTGGTGTGGAAATAGCCATTGGTCTTCGTTAATGCTAGGTAATCTTCTATCATTTTCCAAACCGTATTTATGCCGAGGCCTGTTAATGCAGAACAAATTTCGACTTGAGGTATCCACCCAGAGGGTGTGGGAGGAAATAGATGCAGTGCGCTTTGGTATTGAGCTTTGGCTTGAATGGCCCGCGATATATTGTCTCCATCGGCTTTGTTGATAACTATAGCGTCCGACATTTCCATAATCCCTCTTTTGATACCTTGCAGTTCATCTCCTGCACCGGCCAGCATCAGCAGCAGAAAGAAATCTACCATGCCGTGCACCGCTGTTTCTGATTGACCAACCCCCACCGTCTCAATAATTATCACATCAAATCCGGCTGCTTCGCACAATATAACTGTTTCACGAGTTTTTCGAGCAACCCCTCCCAGCGAACCTGCCGATGGAGAAGGTCTTACGTAAGCTTTGGGGTCAACGGCCAATTTTTCCATTCGGGTCTTGTCGCCCAGTATACTTCCTTTCGATCGCTGGCTGCTTGGATCAATCGCTAATACAGCCACTTTGTGACCCAAACCCGTAAGATAAGTTCCAAAGGCTTCTATAAATGTACTTTTCCCAACGCCCGGAACGCCTGTAATACCTATTCTTATTGAATTTCCTGCATGGGGGATGCATTTTTCGATGATTTGTTGAGCAATATCCTGATGCTCAGGAAGTACACTTTCAACCAATGTTATGGCCTGAGAAAGCCTGATACGATCGCCTTCAAGAATTTTTTTTACTAACCCCGCAGCCTCGTGTGTGGGTTTTTTTCGGGGAAGTTTTTTGAGTAGCTCTTCATTGATCTGAGGGGGTTGCTCAATACCTTCATTCACTTTGAGCGCCGATTTGTTTTCTTCCTTATCCATAAAGGACGTTTTTGACTTGCAAAATTAGCAAAGGCCGTTCAATGGGTATTTCTTTTTTGTAATTATAAAATGCGGTATAAACTTTGTATCTTTAGGCATCATTTTAATCTTTTCATTTAAACTTTTAAACCATGAAAACCTATAGCAAGATTCTTCTAATTTTTTTGTTATTATCTGGAATTACTGGTTGCCAGTTGCGTAAAGTAACACGTGTAGAGTCCGCACAGGTGATCGACCTTAGTGGAAGGTGGAATGACACAGATGCTCGACTGACTGCAGAGGCTATGATCCAGGATTGTCTCAATGCTCGATGGCTGGAAGATTTTAATCGTACGGCTGGCCGCAAACCTGTGGTTGTTGTGGGTTTTGTTAAAAATAAAACCAGTGAACACATTGATGCTGAGCCTTTTCTTAAAGACCTTGAAAGGGCTTTTATAACTTCAGGTCAAGTGCGGTTGGTGCAAGGGGGAGAGAAAAGAGAAGCTATCAGAGCTGAAAGGGCCGACCAGCAGGATTTTGCTTCACCTGAAACTATTAAAAAGTGGGGGAAAGAAGTGGGAGCCGATTTTATCCTTCAGGGGACTATTTCTTCTATTATCGATACTTACAATAACGAAAGGGTGAACTTTTATCAAGTAAATCTCGAACTCACCAATTTGGAAACCAATGAAATAGTATGGATAGGTGACAAGAAGATTAAAAAATATGTGAATAAATAAAAGTTACCACCTTTTTAAGCCCTTG
>CALJNV010000124.1 GCA_937981455.1 uncultured Bacteroidales bacterium
GGGAATAGGTATAAAGCTTTGAGTTCTCCCAGGGGAAGTGTTTCCATTCCCTTGAACATGGCTTGCCCCGTATTTTCGTCTGTAACTATTCCAAACCCAACCAGCCCCTTGCCTGAGCTGAGTCCTTCGGGGAGTTTCTTAAAACCAAAAGCAGCTGCTGCAGCCGGACAAGCAATTCCCTCGGCGCTGAGTATGACGTGCTCGCCATGGCGAGCTTTCATCAAAGCCTGACAGTAGCGATGGTTATTTAGAGTTTTACCCCTTGCTGGTAGGGTATCGGAATTAGATATGAACTTCACACCTACTAGCTTACTGGTCATGGTTAAAATTTCCTGGATTTGGATGGCTTGTTTATTCAGTGCTTTCATTTTATTAACAGGTTAATGGGATGAGCAAAACGTGTGAGTCGGCATGGCGCGCCACATGGTAGCTTACGCTACCTAAAACTAACTCCGAGAGGTATCCACGACCTTGACTACCCAATACTGTTAAGGTAATCCTCTCGTTTTGAATAAATTTAATAATTTCCTTTTTAGGTTTTCCATAAATCATTTTTATTACTATCTCACTTTCAGGATGTTTCTGGATGAAAGCCTGGGCCAATCGATTCAATCTCTCATTATCAATCCTATTAAATTCTTCTAAACGATTTTTTAGATGAGAGCCAATTTTAACTTCATCTTGGACATGTAAAAGGGTTAATCGTTTTATGGCAAAAGTCTGCTCGAGAAGGCATTGAAATGCATGTTCTGAGGGGTCAGAAAAATCCGTGGGAAAAAGAATATTTTCGGGGAGGTTTTGGGTATACAATTCCCAGTCGGGCTCAAAGCTTTGCAATTGCTTGATGAGTTTCTCATATTCATAAAAATTCTTTTGAAAAGCAAGATCATCGATTGATGTAGTTTGTTTTAAAACCATAAGCAAAACAGGAGATTTCATGCTGTGAAGGACTTCTGTGGCCGTTGTTCCTAATACTGATCCTCCCCAATTGGAGCCATTAGAGCCGACAATTATAAGGTCGGCTCCAATCGCTTTTCGTTTTCTCTCAATTTCAACACTGGGTATTCCAAATATTACCTCCGCATTTACGGCAAAACCTTTACGCTCGAGTATGCTCTTTTGAAAAGCAATTGAATTATCAATATCATCGAGTTTATAAGAGCTAAGCAATTGGGTATTTCGAAGGTCTAATACATGTACAAGAGTAATTTTTTCGATGCCTATTTTACCAAATTCATCCGACGATTCGATCAATTTTGCTGATGCTTTGGAAAGATCGGTTCCAACTATTGCGTGTTTAAACATGGCTCAAAATTTTGCAATCGTTCAATGTAAAAAATGCTAAAAATTTTTCTTAAAATCGTCTACCCTGCTTGCCAGTAGGACAATACCACTGAAAACCAAAGCAGCAATTGGGATTGCTAACCAGGTGTTAATTCCCAAAATTGTAGGTAAGTTACCAGGGATATTTTTGGTCATCAGGTTAGTTTTGAAGAATTTTACGTTTACGGCAAAGAACAGGACTCCCAGCACCATTCCCAGAAGACCAATCCAGGCATCTTTTTTGGCTTCACCTATTCTGGCAATCATAGTACCCGGACAGTAGCCGAGCAAACCCATGCCGGCACCAAAAATGAGTCCGCCAACCACTTTTCCCCAGTCCAAGGGTTTTGGGTTTAGCTCAATAATGCCTAGGCTGCCTAGTGTATAGAAGCCAATCATAGAGAATGTTACGGCGGTAAGCATAAATTTGAGGATTTTAAAATCTTTAAGAAGTAACATTCCGGTAACGCGGGGGTATTTAGTGATACCTGTGCGCTGAAGGGCATAGCCAAAAATCAGCCCAATAACCAATCCAATAAATGCTTGAAGCAACATGGTTAACGTCCTCCTAATTTTGGGTAGAGTAATTTTGCTACAAAAATTCCTGCCAAGAAGAAACAGGCACCTGCTACCATACTTCCTAACGATAGATGTGCCCAACCTTGCAGGATATTTCCTGTGGTGCACCCTACGGCAAGCATGGTGCCCAATCCGAGACAAAACCCGCCAGCCAGCACTACGGTAAAGCGTTTCCATACGTTTGAGCCGTGATATTTAACCCAAACAGAAGGAATAACTTCGGGCGAGTAGTTTTTACTGTGTTTTGCGCCCCAGTAGGCCCCAATAACAATGCCGAACAGCATAATAAATTCGACAAACGCCGCAGGGCTGGTGAGATTTTTCTGAACTACAGGATTTTCGGCCAGCGATGGAAACAGGAACTTCACATTTGCGGCAATATAGGCGATACCAGCCGTAATGCCAAAGGGATAATCCTTGTAATCTAATTTTTCGAAGAGCACATACGAGGTTATCGATAAAAACGAAACAACAATGCCTCCGATGAGCCAATGCCATTCATCGTTTTGATTTACTTTTAGTTTCATTTCATTTGTTTTTAATGAGTTAGTAAGAGGCTGTACAATTATTACATGATTTACTTGATCTTTTTATGTTTGTCCATTAAAACCTCATCGAGATTGTATGAGGCCTGAAGAGCGAACCAATTGGCGTTTTTAGCAGGATTTCCCTGAATGGTTTGAACATCGCCCGCCCAAAAGTAGCCAAATACACCAACCAATTGAAAATATTTCCATGGAGAATAACTAGAATAAATATTAAACTCGCTGCCCAGATGGTGTTTTCCGGGTTGTAGCTGAAGGGTACTCAGCAAAATGGCATCGGAGGGCTCTGGAACATAAAACCAGTGATAGTTTATCTCCAATTTCATTTCCTTAAACGGGGAAAGGTATACAACGAGTTCCTTATCGTCGAGATTTGACCACGATGTGATATTCATTCGCCCATAATAGCTATCCTTTGCGCCATAGGCAGGGTCGAAAGTATGGATATGTTCATCGTTGTTAGATCCACCACTCGCATATGTTTCTCTAATACCCAATATCGGCCTGGCAGGCAAATCCGAAAACCGATATCCGAGCAAAGCAGTGACGCCGTATGCGCTTATTGTTTTACTATTATCCTGACCCCATTCGTAGCATAAAGTAAAGTCATAGAGAAAAGGATTATTATCGCTTGTTCTAAATACTCTGTTTCCAATCCAATGGTGGGTAAAATTTAATGTTCTAATATAATCAGCCGATCCTTGAGTTTTGATAGCATAAAATGGTTCAATGGCTAATGAGGGGAGTAAGCTCAAATGGGCATATGCCCCACCCCCCCAATGCTCAGTTTGCGTAAAGGGAATCGATAACTTTTCAGGATTATGAATTTTAGTGCCTCCACCAAATACATCCAATGTGTTTTTCCCCTTTTTGTACGAAAGTCTCACTGCATCCCAGGTCCAACGCCCGGTATTTCCCCATTCTCCCGGACCAAACAATCGGTTGTCGCCAAATGAAATTTTTTGTCGTCCAACCTTCAATGCTATATTTTTAACCATTTTATCCACCTGTAGGTACAAATCATAGATTTCAAAAAACTCCTCATTGGGATTCATGGTATAGTAAGGTTCCTGGGTATTCTTCTTTTTTAACCTGAAAAGTTCAGGGTACTTTGCGTTGCGAAGCGACCATCCAAATGCTCTGGAATCCTGAATATGGGCGGCAAGCAGTGTGCGGTTGCCAAATTTGTAGGTTACCCCTGCTACGATGCGCTGAAATAAAATTTTATCGTTAAGTGAACCTATACCGTAAGGGTCACCGTAATTTTTGGCATTCATTCCGTTCCAAAACTCCCATCGTTCACGTGCATTGAAATTAAACACGCACCCACCAGAGTCGCCCTGGATAGAGGCAAATAATGAATATGTTCCTTTAGCTATAAGACCTATTACCAGGATAATCCTAAGATACACCTTTTTAATAAATCTCTCCCTTGCAAAAAATAATTCATTTGAGATTTTCATAATGATTCTAATCTTTCTTAATACAGGCAGCTATAACCTTTAAGACAAAATAAAATGCCTCAAAAAAGGATCCTATTCCTGTTTTTACATTTATTTGTTTACCCCAACAATGCCCCTGACCGATTTCAATGCAAAGCATAAGCATCATTTCATCATTTCGCAAAATTATGAAATATTTGATTTAAAAATCGTAAATAAAAAAATTTACAGAGATCTTCACCAATTGCAAACTAACCTTTCTTCTGAATTCTATGAGCTATTATCCAGAAGAGTAATTTTCTGCCAATTAATAGCTTGTAAGATAAATAAAAAAAATTTGAGCCCAAAGAGATTTGTATTCAACGTTTGGATTCTGATTTCTTTTTCAATTTACCATTTGGTTTAACTTTGGTTGCTTGTTTAAAGCCCAATTGCCCAGTGAAAAGCAATTTCCTTAAAAGATTTACAGACAAACAGATAAATTCATACTACAAGATTGAAAGTTTGTCCATTTTCATCCTAAAAAGTCAATCATGATTTTCAATTCTGGCCCACCCAACCATCCCGCATGTATGGCAAAAAGAATCTACACAATGATCCGGAAACGTAATTTTTCCATCATTTTAAAAAAGATTTATTTAACCTATGGATTAGTGTTTCTGCCTATTGTCCTTTTGGCGCAGTGGGAGTTGAGTGGAAGAGTTGTTGATGCCTCCACAGGAAAGCCCTTGGCCTTTGCTAATATAGTTATGGATGATGGGAAAAAAGGTACAAGTACGGATATAGACGGGAAATTTATACTAAAAGCCTCAGGTACATTAAAAAAACTAACCATTAGCTATATAGGATACCAGAACGAAGAGATTTTTGTAGATAAAATGCAGCCTGGTCAAATCATTCGATTAAGGCCCAAAAAAATCGAATTACATGAAGTGACGATAGTACCGGGAGTAAATCCAGCGCTCAGAATAATCCGCAATGCGTTGGCCCACCGCGATAAAAACAACTACGAAAACCTGCCGGCCTTCACCTACGAGGCTTACGAAAAAATGGTTTTCAGAGCCAGCATCGACTCCACGCCTTTGCCCGATTCACTTTTAAGCGATACCAATGAACTGCGGCTGCGAAAGTTTTTCGACGAGAGACATCTTTTCATGATTGAAAATTTTTACGAGCGCAAGCATCGCCGGCCTGGAGGTGATAAGCAGGAGGTGAAAGCCACCCGCGTGTCGGGGCTGAAAGACCCCATTTTTGTATTTCTTATCAGCCAGCTGCAATCAACTACGTTTTATAATGACGTAATAAGCCTCGGGGGCAAAAATTATATCAACCCACTGGCGCCGGGCAGCCTCGACCGCTATTTCTATCAAATGCACGATACCCTGATTGAAAACGGAGATACCCTTTACTCCATTGTTTACCGACCCTGGAAAGGAACTAAATTCGATGGCCTGAAAGGCACGCTTACCATTAGCAGCCGGGGTTGGGCTATTGCCTCGGTAACCGCCGAACCTCACGAAAAACCCGAGGGAATTGGCCTACGCATTCAGCAGCTCTATCAAGTTGACAGCAATGGCGTGTGGTTTCCTCTACAACTGAACACCTACCTGGTACTTAACACGGTAGAAATTGCTGCCGGTAAAGGGAAAGATGCCCGACGCTATTATGTAACAGCCAGCGGTAGAAGCTATATCCGCAACATTAATCTTAATCCTGACTTTTCGCCGCGTGAACTGGGCCGTATTGCCCTCGAGGTAAAACCTGGGGCAGCCACCCGCGATGAAAATTACTGGAGCATGGTACGCATAGCACCTCTCGACAAACAGGAAGAAGCCACCTACCGTTTTATCGACAGCCTCGGGCAAAAGCAAAACCTCGACCGGGTAGCTTTTGTAATCGATGCCCTGATGAAAGGGAAAATAGCCTGGCATAAGATTTCTATTGATTTGCAACGTATGATCAAATACAACAGCCACGAAGGGTTCTATCTGGGCTCAGGGCTCGAGACCAACGAAAGCATGTCGCAATTCTGGCAGGCAGGAACCTGGGGAGGCTATGGATTTAAAGACCGGCAGGCCAAATACGGTGGTTTCCTGAAGCTGACCCTGGACCGTTATCAGGAAATTTACCTGCATTACAATTACCGCCACGAAAAGATTGAAAACGGGGCGCTGGAGTATCCGGGTCGCAGCATGTCGCTATTCGATCCTTACACCTTTCGCGATCTGATGGTTACTCGCATGGATATGAACGACGAGCACCGCCTGGGCTTTTCGGTTCGCACCTTTAGCTATGCAACCCTGCGGCTCGATGCTTTTAAATCGACTTACTCACCGGCATTTACATATGCCTTTGTGCCACAAGCAGGCGACACCCTTACACGTTTTGCCACGGGAGGACTCTCGGCCACTGTGCGCTGGGCATTCAGAGAAAAATTTATTCAAACCACTCGAGGACAAATGTCGTTGGGCACTCGATATCCCGTTGTCTGGTTTACCTTTTCGCGGGGTTTTAAAGTCTTTTTAAATGGGCATTTTGATTTTCTCCGCATGGGTTTCTCTTTGGAATATTCTTTCTTTACTCCTTTTGTTGGGAAAACTTTTATTTTAGCATCAGCAGGTATGACCGAAAAAAAACTGCCTGCCTCGCTTTTATTCAACGCTCGCGCCTCGCATGGAAGCTTTACCCTTTTCTCGCCTGGAAGTTTTGCAACCATGCGTATGAACGAATTTTACAGTGACCGCTATTTCTCTTTCTGGGTCTCGCATAATTTTCAAAATCTTTTGTTGAAGGGAAAGCATTTTAAGCCTGAACCCGAAATTTATACCGCTGTTCTATGGGGAAAACTCAGTCATCCCGCGTCGCATATTTTTGTCAATTTAAAGGCCCCAGAAAAAACTTACCTGGAATCGGGTTTGAACATGAACCACCTCATCGATTTAAAATTTTACAATCTGGGTTTGGGAGCAGCTTGGCGCTGGGGGGCCTACCACTTAGCTCAAACATGGGATAATATAACCCTAATGTTGACCTTGAATTTTAATTTATAAATCTTTTATAATTTCGTATTAAATTATTAAATTTCAATCACCATGAGAAGCAGACTGCTGGTTTTAATGTTTTTAATTTTGGGGCTGCACACCCAGGCTCAATATTATCTTCTAAATTTTAAAGGGGTTGGTGCTGCTACTACCATAGATAGCATTCGTGTGCTCAACCTGGCACAAAACACCACGGTAAAAATTAACGGAACAGATACTCTTTTGCTTGCCGGAGTTGTTGGTCAACCCAAGCCACAACTGTTCAATCAACGCATTGATGCATGGCCCCTTCCATCAAATGGCGAGTGTAAAATCAAATTCTTTAGTCCCCTTAAGGAAAATGCCCACATAACGATTTTCGATGCATCGGGTAGGAAAATTTTAACAGAAGTCATCCCACTGGCGTCAGGAGAAAATTTTTTCGACATAAGCGCGTTGCCAGCTGGCATAAACATCCTTCATATTCAGTTATCGAATTACAACCTTTCGACAAAAATACCGGTAGTTCAGAAAGGAAATTCCGTTCCTTCTATTCATAATTTTTCGCATCAACCTGTGCTTAAAAAGAGTAAAGCTGTTATTGTAATGCAGTACAACGATAACGAAGTGCTACTCTTTAAGGCATATTCCGGGAACTACGCCCGCTTTCAGCCCTGGATTATCAATGCCAGTCAGACGATTTACTTTGACTTTATTGCATGCACCGATGCTATAGGTAACAATTACCCGGTAGTAAGAATTGGCAACCAGGTTTGGATGGCACAAAACCTGAAGACCACCCAATTTAACAATGGAACGCCGATACCCATAGTGACCGACAATAATACCTGGCTTAATACTACCACCCCTGCCATGAGCTGGTACAACAACAATGCAGCCGAGTATGGATACTGGGGAGCTTTTTATAATTTTTATGCCGTTGAAGGCGACAATATCTGTCCTCCGGGTTGGCATGTACCTTCGCTGGGCGATTTCGAACAGTTGCTGGTAGTTTTACAAAACTTTGGTTACAACTACAATGGTATGATAGACCCCGACAACGATCCTTATTCCAACGATTTTACAGCCAAATCGCTCTCTTCAAGATATTTTTGGAGTTCGACTGACGTAGCAGGTGCGCCCGGCAATACTGATTATCCCAATTATAGAAACCGTACGGCTTTCGAGGCTTTTCCTTATGGTGTTCGAAATGGATACACTGGAGCTTTTAACAATCATACCATTACTACTTTCTTCTGGAGCAAGACAGTTACGCCCAACCAAGAGGCGTATAGAATGCAACTTTTCTATTCTAACCCCTCAAGCGGGCTATCCACAAATCCCAAAGTAACTGGCATGAACGTAAGATGCATTAAAAACTGATCGTACTTGTATATCTTTTCAGGACTTGTCGGATTCTGGCGAATAAAAAAATCGGCGAGGAGGTTTCTTTTAGTTCAAAATTTAGGCTATCAGTTCAAAGCAGAAGGCTCTCCATAAACTTTATAGGATTTTTTAAATTGATATACGCTTCAATAAGTGGACAGGCAAAAAATAAACACTGATAATCAATAAATATTTCTCATCCTGTAACAATATGAAGGCGCCGATAAGGATTTAATAAGCTATGATTCAAAAGCCATATCCGGTAAACAATCTCCCCTTTCAAAATGAATAAAAAAAGCCGACTGATGCCGGCTGTAGGGAATATTTTCGTACAATTTTTTATTCATTAGCAGGAGTTTCACTCGTTTCTCCTGCTGAACTGCCATCAGTAGAGATGTCAGGGGTATCTTCCTGCATAGCAGCGGCGCGTTTTTTAGCAATTTCAGCTGCACGGTTTTCAGCAATTTTTCTTTCCTGATCGAGTTTGGTCTTGAGTGCATCGCGCCGAGCCTTTTCTGCATCGGTGAGCTTGGCCCGAATACGAGCCTCTTTTTCCTGGAGCCAAACATTGAACTTTTCTTCTGCCTGTTCCAGGGTGATAGCTCCTTTCTCAACTCCTTTGAGAAGATGACGTTTCAGCAACACACCTTTAAAGGAAAGCAGAGATTTAACGGTGTCGGTAGGCTGAGCCCCAACATTGAGCCAATAAATAGCACGATCCATGTTGATTTCAATATCGGCCGGATTGGGTAGAGGATTGTAATAACCCAGTTTTTCAATGAAACGTCCATCGCGTGGTGCACGACCATCGGCTACTACGATATGGTAAAAGGGCTGACCTTTTTTACCAAATCGCTGCAATCTCATTCTTACTGCCATAAAGCTTTGATTTAGTGTTATTAATAATTAAATTCTATTTACGAAAAATAGGACTGCAAAGATGCAACAATTTTGCAAAAGATAAAAATTTTAGTTCGGTAAACATAAAAACTTAGTCATCAGTTACCGGATGCATTCCAGGCCCCTTAACAATTCCACGGGAAGCAGCCTCGCGGATAAAACGCAATACATGTTCACGTTCAGCGCAGTAGGGTATAGTATCTTCGATTATTTTAACGGCTTTGCTTACAATATGTCCTTGAAGATAAAGTATACGGTATATCTGTTGGATGATAGAGATCTGCTCGGCAGAAAATCCTCTGCGTCGCAAACCAATGGAATTGACCCCTGCATACGAAAGAGGTTCGCGAGCTGCTTTGATGTAAGGAGGAACGTCTTTGCGCACCAACGACCCCCCAGATATCATGGAGTGGGCACCAATTTTAGAAAATTGATGTACAGCCGACATGCCTCCAACAATGGCCCAATCATCAATTTCAATATGACCTGCTAGATTCACCGCATTGGCCAAAATCACATGATTGCCAATAACACAATCGTGGGCCACATGCACGTAAGCCATCAATAAGCAATTATTTCCAATGGTAGTTTCACCCCTGGCCTTAGTCCCCCGGTTGAGGGTGACAAATTCCCGAAGTGTGGTATTATCGCCCACAACTACGGTGGTTTTTTCCCCTGCAAATTTTAAATCTTGAGGGATGGCACTTATGACAGCACCAGGAAAAATACGACAATTTTTTCCAATACGGGCACCGTCCATAATCGTTACGTTGCTTGCTATCCAGGTTCCGTCGCCAATTTCAACATCGCCATGGATATGAGTAAAGGGGCCTATTTCAACATTGGTGCCAATACGCGCTTGGGGATGAATATAACTGAGCTTATGAATCATGCTCGCCATGGATTATACATTGGGTTTACGTGCAATTTGTGCTAGCATCTCGGCTTCCATGACTATTTTATTGCCAACCCAGGCTTTTCCACGCATTTGGCAAAGTCCGCGGCGAATGGGAGAGACCAATTCGAGGGAAAAAATAATAGTGTCTCCCGGTACAACCTTATTTCTGAACTTCACCTCGTTGATTTTCATAAAATAGGTGAGGTAATTCTCAGGGTCGGAGACAGTAGACATAACCAGCACTCCTCCAGTTTGCGCCATAGCTTCGATCTGCAGGACACCTGGCATTACAGGCTCATCAGGAAAATGTCCCACGAAAAACGCTTCATTCATGGTAACATTTTTAAGCCCCACAATATGCTTGTCGCTCATCTCTAATATTTTATCAATTAAAAGAAAGGGAGGCCGATGAGGAAGCAAGCGACGAATAGCCATAATGTCGAACAAAGGAGGGGTATTGGGGTCATAGACAGGAGGGAGCTCCTCTTTTTGTGTTTTGAGCAGAGCCTGTCGGATTTTGCGTGCAAATTCTACATTGGCTACATGCCCCGGTCGGGCAGCTATAACATGAGCCTTAAGGCGAGCACCTACAAGAGCTAAATCACCTAAAAGATCAACAAGTTTGTGGCGAGCAGGTTCATTGTAATACCTAAGTTCCAAATTATTAAGAATACCTTCTTCTCGCACTTCTATGTCATGCTTATTGAAAAATAAAGCAAGTCTTTTCTGTTGTTCTGGGCTGAGGAGATGATCTACAAAAACTATCGCATTGGTAACATCACCACCTTTTATAAGGTCATGATCAATTAACTGTTCCAGTTCGTGAAGAAAAACAAAGGTACGGGCAGGGGCAAATTCTTTAGCAAATTCATTAAAATCTTCTAGGGCTGTATATTGTGTATCAAGTACCTTAGAATTAAACTGGATCATTACTGAGTAACGGGGTTTGGCCGCCGGAACAGCTAATATTTCAGTTTTTCGACCTTCATCCACATGGCTGATGTTGGTTTTAAGTTCAAAATAAACTCTTTCGGCTTCCTGTTCCACCACACCGGCCTCTTGGATGAGGGCTACCCAAGGTGCAGCACTCCCATCAATAATAGGCACTTCAGGACCATCCAGATCAATTAACGCATTGTCGACACCCATGCCATAGAGGGCTGCAAGCAAATGCTCGGTGGTACTGATGCTTACGCCATCCTTAAACAGACGGGTTCCCCGCTCTGTATCTTTCACATATTCAACCAAGGCCTCCACGATGGGTGCCCCTTCGAGGTCGATTCTGCGAAATTTATACCCATGATGCGCAGGAGCAGGACATAACGTAAGGGTTACCTCTTGACCGGTATGTAACCCCGTTCCTCTCAAACTTGCGTATTTACCTAGTGTTTTCTGTAAATCTTTCATTTTACACAAGAAAATATTATTTAGGGATCAAGTAAAACGAGCGGCAAAAGTAAAAATTATTGCAAACTTGAAGTTTTATCAAATTTTTCGAGAATTTCCATAAAAATTATCGCCTGCCCATTATCCGACAAGTATCTCTATAGTGCTAAAATGTTGATTAAATGAATCTTATTGATTCCTGCTGAGGCCATTATGATTCTCCAACTCTTTTACCCTGGCCTCCAGCTGGTTGATACGGGTATAAAGTTCATGCAACTTTTTAAAATGCACATAAGATCGCTGATATTGCTTATATTCAAAAGCAGGACTGCCTTGCACAATAGCCCCAATTTCTTTAATGCTTGCTCCAATCCCTGATTGGGCTGCAATTTTCACCTCATCGGCAATGGTTATGTGCCCCACTACTCCAACCTGCCCACCAATCATGCAATTGCGCCCTATCCGTGTTGAACCACTGATACCTGTTTGTGCAGCAATAACTGTGTTTTCCCCTATTTCTACATTATGCGCTATTTGAATTAAATTATCGAGTTTAACACCCTTGCGAATAATTGTACTTCCGAGCGTCGCCCTATCGATGGTCGTATTGGCTCCGATTTCAACATTATCTTCTATGACTACATTACCGATTTGTGCCACTTTACGATAATCGGCTCCTTGAGGGGCAAATCCAAATCCATCGGCCCCAACAACAACCCCTGAATGCAATGTACAACAACGGCCAATTTGAGATAAGTTGTAAATACGAACTCCTGCATAAAGTATCGTTTCATTACCAATGACGCAATCGTCGCCAATATATACCCCGGGGTATATTTTTGCCTTATCCCCAATTTTGACATTTTCACCGATATAGACAAATTCTCCAACGTAAACATCCTTTCCCAAAACAGCAGAAGAGGAAACAAATGCCAGGGGAGAAATGCCCGTTTTAGCTTCCTGTAATTGCTGGTATTTTTCGAGCAATGTAGCAAAAGCCACGTAAGGATTTTCAACCCTCAACAAGGTCAAAGACAACTTTTCTTCTGGTATAAAATCGTTAGCCACAATGACGGCAGAAGCCTGGGTGGAGTAAATGTATTGAGTATATAACGGATTAGCAAGGAAGCTTAACGTGCCCGGCCGTCCATCATCGATTTTAGAAAAGCCTTCGATTTCCAGGTTGGGATTCCCCTCGATACGGGCATGTATGATTTGAGCTATATCGTGTACGGTAAATTTCATGATCTCCGGTTCATGCAGGCAAAGATAGATAATTCCAATAAAGCCTTATGGATATTTTTTACTATTTCCCATCACGATGAACTGACATTCAAGGGTATTTCCTTGATCGTCGAGTAATAATAGGGTATGAGGGCCCAAGTTAGGTTTTAGCGCCATTTTATGAATATGAGTGCTCATTCCAATATATACCCCATCGATGTGCCAATAGACAATTGCTCCCGGCTCCCGATGAGCGACTTCAGCAATCAATTCTCCTTTTCGGCCATCGGCAAGACGAGGCAAATACACGGCTGCATTGGGTGAAGGATAAATGATTTGCATGGGGGCAACAGGATGGGATACACCACACCCTGGTAAGGCTGGAGGCATAGGTCGATATTGAGGATGATTGCGCCGGTAGTAGTATTCCATGGCAGGAGGTAGCACAAACCATGGCTCATGCCGTATACGATCTGCAGGAACACAATCGCTGTTGACTTGAAAACGTCTTTCAGCATCCAAATGAATAAGATGATGATAAGGGCAAATGATGCTATAAACTCCAGCAGTAGGTACCCACATAGATAATGTATCAGGACATAAATCTGAAGCTCTGTACCCACTTTGGCGACAAACAATAATGCGAGACATAGCATCGTAAGGGGCCTTAAACCAAGAAGTAGAGGGAATCAAAGAAAATACATCAAACATGATGGGCGCAGCGGCCTGCAGACCGACAATGCCCGGCCGACCTTCTCCTGTAGCATTACCCACCCATACGCCCACCAGAAAGCGGGCATTCATCCCAAGGGCCCAGGCATCTCTAAAGCCAAAACTGGTTCCGGTTTTCCAAGCAATTTTTTCTCGTAGATTGAGTTGCTTCCATATGGCCTCTTCCCCTGGCCGCTGAACCTCTTCCATGGCGTTGAGCATGTACCAAACAGCCCCAGCATCGGGCATAAAATTAGAAAGTCTTTGCCTCCCATGTTTGTTAATTTTTTTTGAAAGATTTAAATAAATGGGAGGATGAAAATCAGTTGTATCGTACTGGGCATCATAAAGGGAAAAGTGATTCAACATTCGGGTGAGACTGGCATAGGCTCCAGCCAATTCCCACATACTTACCTCGAATCCACCCAAAATAAGTGCCAGCCCATAGTAGGAAGCCGGTTTGTCTAACCCCGAAAAACCTAAACCTTTGAGATAATGGTAAAATTTTTCCACTCCATACATCTGCAAAAGATTAACAGCCGGCACATTCAAAGAGCGAGCAATGGCTTGTGAGGCAGGCACAGCCCCATCGAAGGTTTTATTAAAATTTTGTGGGGCAAAGCCACCCCATTGCATAGGAATATCGGGTAAAAGGGTTTGAGGAAGAATTTTCCCTTCAGACAGCAAGGCCGCATAGAGTAAGGGTTTTAAAGTACTTCCAGGGCTTCGCCGTGCATTAATCATATCCACATAAGTATTTCTGGCCATATTGTCAGCAGCTGGAAGGTTTCCTACATAGGCCAACACCTCTCCTGTCTCAATATCCATTACAAGAATCGCAGCATTATGAATCTCATTGGATTTCAGAAATACGGCATCTTTTTCGAGAACAGCTAAACAAGCCTTCTGAAGGGAGGCATCAAGGGTTGTATGGTATTTTCCTGGGGGGTGGCTTAGGCGAATACGGTCGACCAAATGTGGTGCCAGGGAAGGCATAGGCAGGGGGCTCTCTGGTATAGGTTCTATCATAGATAGCTTTAACTCCCTGGCGTCCATCCAACCCAATTTTACCAGTCGTTTAAGCAAATCATCTCGTTTCTTCAATAAAGAAGCCCTGTTGCGTCCCGGATGTATGAGGCCTGGGTTATTAGGTAAAACAGCAAGCATTGCGGCTTCTGCCCAGGTAATATCAGAAGGAGGACGTCCCAGATACCGCCAACAGGCTGCCTCCAAACCTACAACATTTCCCCCAAAAGGCGCATGAGATGAATAGATTTGAAGCAGTTCATCTTTTGAATACTTACATTCCAAGTATAGTGCAATGAGAATTTCCCTGATTTTTTCTAATATGGTACGTTCGTGATTGCGACTCAGCCGAATAATCTGCATGGTAATCGTACTCCCCCCACTCACTACCCGTCGTTTAAGCAAATTTTGCCTCAGGGCCCTTAAGAGCGCCAGAGGATCTACGCCAGGATGATAGAAAAAACGTTTATCTTCGAACGCCAAGAGCGCTTTTTTAAACTTATCGGGTAGAGTATCCGTGGGTGAAAACCTCCACTGCCCATCAGCGGCAACAGTGGCCCCCAACAATTTTCCGTTCTTATCATAAACCACATAACTCAGTGGATCTTTAAATAATGGAGAAGGTAAATAACCGTAAACAATAAATGCATAGATCCCTAAACAAACCAGTAAACCCGTTACTGGTTTACGGTGCCAACGATATAACCACACGAACCTCTCCAACATTTTTTGGGGCTTCAATGATAACCATCTTTCTTAATAGCCAACTACCTCGGTGTAAAAACCTGGAACTAAAGCCCGAACAGACGGATTGTACATATCCTCAGCCAAAATAGCCGGCATGAAAAATCGGCCATTGTACGAAGCATTAAGCTTAAAAGTAAAGACCTTTGATTCATCTTTGCCCAGATAGAAATAAGTATAAACACGGTCATCGCGGATATCCTGCCAGCTAAAATTTTGCTCTTCGCCATTGTCGTAATTTTGCATGAAGCGAGTATTTAGGATTTGCCAGCCTGACGCTAAAATCAAATTAAGGGCTCCATATTTTAGGGGTTTTCCTGAATGATTGGAAACCTTTACCTGGACTAAAAAATCACTACTCTGTTTGATATGTTTGGGATCCAGAGGTTTTTTATCACTCGTCAGGTAAAACACCTCTAGAGAAAGACCTTGACTGCGAGCGTTCATTTCTTCTCCAGGCATTGGGCGGTAGGTACGAGATAAACTCACATACAAAGGTCCATTGGACTTATTGTTCAGCCAGAATTTTCCTCCTCCACCCTTAAAAGAGTAGTACCAAACAGGAGAGTCAGGCTTTATAATCAAATTTTTCTTTTCGAAACCGAAAACAAACTCAGGCTTATAATGGGTTTTTTCTTGAGTGATATAGGCCTGCAGGGCAAGCATAGCCCATGCGATTTCGTGCGTGCTGAGATAGCCTTCGCCAGACAATTTTTTAGCAATCTCGCGGGCAAGGACAAAATTTTCTTTTTCATCGAATTTTAGCCTGGCTTTAACATAAAGTTGTAAGGCCTGGTTTCGCAAAACAGACCCAAGAGAGAGATCGTAGTCATTTAAGGGGCCGTTAGGTGCTCCACGGCGGTTCAGCAACTCTAGGGCTATCTCACTATTTCCGGTCAATGCATAGGCCTGTGCAAGCAATAGAAGGGCTTCCTGAGGCAGGGCACTCAAAGCTTGCAGCCGATTCATGGCTCCCATTTCTGGTTTGCCCGCCAGTGCTAAAGTAAATAGCCGATAGGCCTGGACGGAAGCTGCAGAACTATTTTCTTGATGTCGCCATTGCACAGCCATTCTGCGCTGATAATTTAGCCATGCATCATAAAAAGTGGTGGGAATTGCAAAGCCCTGTTTTTGAGCCTCAAGCATAAAATGCCCCACCCATGAAGTTACCCATTGGTCAATGGTTTGTGTACCGGGCCAAAAGGCAATTCCTCCTTCAGGCCGCTGCATTGCAGTGAGTTTTTGAATCCCAGCCCGGATGTATTGGATTCGCTTTTCTTCCTCTTGGGCATCCAACCCTACAAAACTCTTGAGTAATAATTGAGGAAAAAGTGAAGCCACCGTTTGCTCAGAACATCCATAGGGATATTGAATCAACTCGGTAGCTCTTCTGTTAAGGTTAAAACCTGGGAAATAGGACACTTCCAACACTCTCTTTTCCTCGGAACCCATGATAGAGGGTTGAGTAAAACGAATGATTTGACCGGGTTTTACCAGATAATCCTTGACCTCGGTAATCACAGGATTGGGATTTCGCAGGTCTATATCGCTATTCCAAACAGAAGTTTCGTTTTGCCAACGCGCAGTAAATCTTAAATTACAGATCCCACTGAGTTTTCCGGTTTTAATATTGAAGAAAACTGTTTTTTCTTTCTGCCCCGCATTAAAAACAACCTTTTGTTCATTGGATCCCATCAATTTTAGGTCGCCTTTCAATTCCAGGCTTACTATGGGCATTTTCACAGAGGATTTAGTTCTCCATACTGTGGCTGCTACTTTCACCTCTTCACCCGGGCCTAAAACTCTGGGAATACTTCCTAAGACCATCACGGGTTTAGTAATTGTAACGTATTTTTCAGCCGATCCATAAGCCCCCTCACCGGCAGCCACAATCATTACCCTTGCCGAACCTACATACTCAGGGATATCGAGGGTATGTTTGCGGGTCTCCCCTTTTTTTAGCCAAAACGGGCCCTTAGCAAAAACAAAGGGTTTAAACCTTTGGGCTTGTAAGTTACTGTGTGGAGACCGATATTCGTCACCCCCCACCATAAATATCCTATCCATACGGCTGGCAAACGAGCCCACAATCATACTATAAAGATCCCAGGTTTTTACTACTAAAGATTCTTTTGCATTGAAAGCTTTGAAGGGATCGGGTGTGGCAAATCGTGTCAAATCGAGCAAACCTTCATCAACTATAGCTAGAGTATAAGCCATGGGTCTGCCGTTTTTTTCCGATACGGATAAAGTAGCTTTATGACCTGCACGTACCTCCGAAGCCATGTTTATCGAGGGTTCCAGTTTAGCATCAGGATATTCTATTTCTTGGTAGGTTACTCCATAAAGGCGAAGGGGTAAGTCATTATTGTAAATTTGCCAGGGTTGCACTACTGATGCATAGATATAAACGCCCGGAGCCATATCAGGTGTGGTTGTAAACTTGAATTCAGTTATAATCCATGTACTTTGAATCCATTGATAATCAAGCACTTTACCTCCTGCCTCAATACTCACCAATATTTGAGCTCCAGATATAGATGGAATAATGATAGACGCAGAATCACCTGCCACAACTTTCTTTTTCAAAGTTTTTAAAAAAATCATTCCTCGTGCTTCTGAAGCTTGCTCACCCCATTGATAACCTATCCTAATAATGCGACTGCTCTGATGACCTGTAAGCGAATCGGCTACTCTGAGTAAAAAACAACCATAAAGGTCCTGGATGGGTAAGGTATATCGTGCCCTTCCCTGGGTAAGCTTAATAAATGTTTTAACCTCGGGGTCATCCAGCTCGTTTTCTACAATGGCAGAGCGCGTGTTACTTTGGCTCAGCCACCAATGCCATTCGAGTCGATAAAGGCTTAGTTCGAGTGAAGATTGCTCGCGAATCGGATTTCCTTGTTTATCAACAAGGGCCAAATCGACCTCCAGCGGTTTTTCGCCAGAATAACTCCCCCAATCCGTTAAAGGAGCCAATACACGAAAGCCTGCATATCTTTCATAGGGATACATAGGTATTTCAACCTGATCGATACTGAATGCTCCCCCTGGCTCAAAGACTTTGGTTGTAAGTATGGCTTTAAGCACTCCCGGCGCATGATATAGGTCAGGTTTGTAACTAAATGAAACCTTACCCATGGTATCAAGATTGCCCGAAAAAATGACACGTGCCTCAGGCGTAAATGAACTCGACTCATCAAAAAATTGAAACCCCTTAAATCCATCTGGGGAAAAAGTTCCTTCTTTCAAATTCATCTCGACTACAGCCCGCAAACCTGATGCCGGCGCTCCATGCAACCAGGAAGCCTCCAAATGAAAATTGTTCTCTTTTCCAACCTTTAAAATATCAGATGAATTCAAATGAATCTTCAGTCGATTGGGCTCAATGGCCTCAATACTAATATACTTTGTGAAAATTGCTTGACCTGCCTTCACTTGCACAATCCATTTGCCGGTTGGGGCATTGGGAGAGGTTACCAACTTAAAAGCATGAATGCCACCTATGCCCCGGGTGCTGAGTTTTTTTGCAACCGTTTGCCTAAAAGGATTCTTTAACTCCAAAATAATAGGATAATCTTCTGGCAATTGATGATACTTATTCTCAAGCATAAACCAGAGATGAAGCGTATCACCGGGCCTCCAAACCCCTCTTTCTCCATAAATAAACCCTTTGAGACCTTTTTGCACCGGATCGCCATCCACATCGAAGGCGCTGAGAGAGAGCTCAGTCCCCTGCGCCATTTTTAAATACGACTTTTCCTTTCCTCTCGAGGCAACAACCAAAAAAGGATCTTCTTTTACCGGTAAAATAACCAGCCCATCTTTTCCTGTTTTGCCAGACTCTAATAATAACATCTGATAATCAAATACTTCAACTTTGACGCCGCTCAAGGGTTGACCTGTACGGATGTCGGCTGCCCAAACCCAAACCTTCCCATCGGCTCCTGTCTTTGCGGTAAGGCTGATATTTGTGACCAAAAATTGTGTATTTATCCAACGCTCGCTGTTGTAATAACTCACATGGCAGGGATTGTCCGACTCAGACCATTCGTATCCTCTGGGATAATAATAGTCTACATAATCATCCCTATAATCCCCATAATCATCCCTATAATCTCCATATTCTTCCTCATCAACGTCGCTAAACTTTGACCAATCTTCATTTCTGCATGGATATAATGAGTATTGAGGCTTCATGCTGAGCGTGACTCGATAAATTGCGCCTGGCTCGGCTTTAATTAGGTCGGTGATATTTACAAAATAGGTCTCCCATTGGGTGGGATCGGCTGTACCACTGGCTTGCAAATTCAACGTCGTACGCGCCACGACCTTACCCACCTTGCGCAAATTATAGGCATTGCTTAAATTATTATCCTGAAGAAAAAATGGGACATTCTGCTCAAGGACTCGCATGACTTTTACATCAACAGCCTTCAGGCCCACAGCGGCAAAAGGAATATTAACGCTTCCATAAGTAGGTAAAATATTCCCACTGTGCAACCACTTCAGTGCAGGTTTGGGGATAATGCCTTCTATTCGAATTTCTTGATGGTATGAAGCATTGCCGCCCCTTATGTCTTTGATGCCCGGAAAGATTTCAACCCGATTACCCCCTTTAAAATCCCTGTCGAAGTAGCAAAATAGATGATTCTGGCGTATCATGAAGCGACGGGGAGCTATGCCATCAAGTAAAACCAATCCATGAAGATTTTGATTGGGATCGAGGGGCTCGGAGAAGGCAATCCATAAAAAATTTTCTTCGCCAAAAAACATCCGCCATTGCAAGGGCCCTGGAGCTATATTGTCAAACTGTACCGCTGTTCCTAATGTCTTAGGGATATAAATGTTGGCCTCCCTTGCGAGAATCTCAACTTTATTATAGGCCTTAAGTCTTCCAAAAGTGTCGCTTGAAAAATTAAATACCCTGGCACTTGCATCGGCCGTCCAATGCAAATTGCATTTATTATTTTCAACACTCAAATACAATCCTTTTTCAAGGGCTTTAATATCTGCAGGGTTTGCACTCTTTACCACTCCTGTTGCATAATACTTTGTAACACCCTGGCTATCAAAAGCATGAAGCATCCAGTCGCTCAATTGAAAACCCTGCTCCATCACCCTAACCCCCCATTTGAACCGACTTAAGGATTTTGGTACATGGATGAACCGGTCCAGTCGAAGTTCAAAAATGTAAATCTTCCCTTCTTTTAAAGGCCTTTTAGGTTTGAAAACCAATGTATGGGCATCAACCCATGCAAGATTCCCTTCAACTTTTGGATTCGATGAAATCAAATCATCGGTTTTCCATTGCACAAAAAGTGAGCTATCAACAGCAAATGTAAACCTTAGACTAATACTAACATCGGAAGCTACCATCCCTGAGGTATACGATTCAATATAGGGTTCAAAAGCAGGATCAAAAGCAGGAATCTGGGATTGCTTTGTACAGTTACTCAAACAAAGAACAAGAAAACCGATTAAAGAAATTTTCAGAAATTTTTTCGCAATCATGGCCTGAAATTTAAAAATGCACTTAGCCAAATATAAACCAAAAGTCAGCTGGAATTTAAGCTATAAAATCTTTTTATTGATAAATAGCTTGAGGGCAGAGAATTGCCGTTTGACAGGAAAATTTATGATGCAGGTGCAACCAAAGGAAACATAAAAAGCACTGTATTAATAATAATTTATTGTTTGCCTTGCCCAACCAATAAAAAACTGTTGTAAGTTTGCCGGCTCAAATTTTGAACCCCCTGTTTATGAACAGAAAGAAAGTGGCAGTCATAGGAATAGGTCAGTTTGGCGAAGCCATTGCCAAAAACCTTTCTCATAAAGGAGCCGACGTTTTGGCCATAGACAACGATCCCAAAAAAATAGATCGCATAGCTGAAGATGTTGCTTATGCAGTTGTATTAGATGCCACCGATAAGAAAGCACTCTTAAGCCAGAATATTACCGATTTTGATGCCGTGGTGGTAGCCATTGGGGGTAAATTCGAGCAAAGGCTATTGTGTGCTTCACTCTTACTTGACCTAAAAGTAAAACGTGTTATTACCCGCTACCAGGGTAAAAATCAGAAAATTATTCTGGAAAAGCTAGGTATAACCGAACTATGGGCGCCTGAAGACGAAGTAGGAGCAATAGTAGCCGAACGTCTTCTCAACCCAACTGTAATGTCGTATTTGCAATTACCTGATAACTATCGTATTGTTGAGGTACTTACCCCCAGGGGTGTGGTGGGAAAAAAAATTCAAGAAATTAATCTCCGCGACAATTACAGACTCTCTCTCATCACCATCAAAGAAGAATGCCCCACAACTCATAATGGAATTACCTGCATGGAATACCATGTTACGGGTGTACCCGACTCGAGCTACATTATAAAGGAAACAGATCGTATGGTACTTTTTGGCACAAACAACGATATTGATAGATTTATAGGAATTAATGAATAGCCACATCTTTTTTTACTAAAGCAAACGACGATTTCTATCCATGCTATCACGCATCTCCAAAATCCTCCGCAGGGCACTATCCCAAAGCCTGAACCTTACGGGTTTCAGCAAATATTTCACCCTTCGGGAAATAAACGAAATCAGAGAATCGATCAACTTGAGGCTGTACGGCCATAAAGAACAACTTTTGTATTATTTACGAATTTTGAGTTTTATGGTCTCAGTCCTAAGTTTGGCTGCAATAATTTATTACCACGGATTTATTCAAACACCTAAAAGCCAATGGATTATTCAAAGATTCATCTATTATTCATTGTTGTTTTACGTCATAAAATTTTTCTTGAAAGTTTTTTATGATTTTCATCCTCTAACTTTTTTAAAAAATAATTGGTTTGAGGCTCTTTTGGTTTCATTTATTTTACTTCTGGGTTTTTTTACCCTGCTATACGGCAAAGACAATGTCTACGACTTTTTTGTACAGCAAGGATTTAAAGATGTACCGCAACTATTTATCATTTTTTTTCAGCTTTATATCTTCATCTTCATTGGTTCAGAACTTATCAAGGCCAGTCATTACATCGACAGACTACATATAGGCCCTGCAGGGATAATGATTTCTACATTTTTAATTATCATCTTCGGCGGCACCCTGCTTTTAATGCTTCCAGAGATGACCCTCACACATTCTATATCTTTCTGGGATGCACTGTTTACAAGCACATCGGCCACCTGTGTTACAGGTCTTACCGTAGTAGACACAGCCACTTATTTTACATTTAAAGGACAGTTAGTAATTCTGGTCCTTATTCAATTAGGGGGTATCAATATTTTAGCCTTTGCTTCCTTTTTTGCCAATTTTTATGGCGGTGGTGCTGGTTTGCGCCAACAATCCCTGCTAAAAGATTTACTATCTGCTAGTGGTCTGTCCGACACCCGGGCGATATTAAAAGAAATTGTAATCTATAGTTTTATTATAGAAATCATCGGCACAGTCTTATTATATCTGTGCTGGGCGTCCACTCCTTACGACCCCCAGGTGGCAGGCATAGGGTGGGCATCGCTTTTTCACTCGATTTCGGCCTTCAACAATGCAGGTTTTTCCATTTTTCCAGGAGGCCTAATGTACGACGGAATCCGTTTTAATCTTGCCTCACACTGGATTATTATGATTCTGGTAGTTTTAGGGGGATTGGGATTCAGTGTTATTCAAGATGTTTTTAGTATCAAGGCCATTAAAAAAAGACACAGAAACAAATGGATGAAAAAAAAAGTACAGACCCGCATTGTGCTGGCTGTTTCCATTTGGCTCATTGTATTGGGAGCCATTTTAATCTTCCTTATCGAAAAGAATAATACACTTTCGAAGCTTACCTGGGCAGAGAAAATCACCATGGCCTTTTTCCAATCAATAACCACTCGCACGGCGGGATTTAATACAGTGGACATTGGCAGTTTAGCCCTCCCCTCACTGGTTTTGTTTATGTTTTTAATGTATATTGGGGCAAGCCCTGGAGGTACCGGCGGTGGTATCAAAACCACTACCTTCCTGGTACTTATTAAATCGGCTGTGGCTACTATAAGGGGCAAAAAACACATCGAATCTTTTCAGCATACTATTTCATTTGAAACGGTAGATAAAGCCTACAGTATTTCGTTGTTCTCTATGATGCTTATATTTTTGGCGGTTTTTCTCATGACGCTTGCTGAACCACATTTCAGCCTATTAAGTATCGTTTTTGAGGTAATCTCGGCCTTTGGCACTGTAGGATTAAGTATGGGAATCACACCCTTTTTGAGCGAGTTTAGCAAATTAATAATAACCATTACCATGTTTATTGGCCGCATCGGAACGCTAACCCTTGCCATTGCATTCTTGAAAAAAGCCACTTTCAGCGACTACACCTACCCCAAGGCAGATATTATGATTGGTTAATCTGTATCCAATCAAGTATTAACCGAGCGCGAGCCTTGCCCACTGCATTTTCGAGCGCTTCTGGAGTGGCCTCTTTGATTTTTTTTACTGAACCAAATATTTGTAACAATTTCTGAGCAGTGATTTTGCCTACGCCAGGTATGTTTGTGAGTTCTGTCTTAATCAGATTTTTTTGCCGTTTTTTACGATGATGCGTAATGCCAAAACGGTGGGCCTCATCTCGTATCTGTTGGATCAAGCGAAGCGTTTCCGATTTTTTGTCAAGATATAAAGGAAGGGAGTCACCAGGGAAATAAATCTCCTCGAGTCTTTTGGCTATCCCAACAATGGTGATTTTTCCACGCAGATCTAATTTTTCAAGGCTTGACAAGGCCGAAGACAATTGCCCTTTGCCTCCATCTATTACAATAAGTTGAGGCAAATCTTTACCCTCTTCAAGTAATCTATAATAACGACGATAGACAATTTCTTCCATCGAAGCAAAATCATTGGGCCCTTCTACGGTTTTAATATTATAATGCCGGTATTCACTTTTCGAGGGTTTTCCATTGCGAAATACAACCATAGCAGCCACCGGATGCGACCCTTGTAAATTGCTGTTATCGAAACACTCGATATGCGTGGGTAAAACAGGCATACGCAAATCGTACATAACTTGCTTAAGAATACGTCGAGTATGCCTTTCGGGATCGACCAACTCGGCCTGCCGGAGCCTCTCTTGCCTGAAATATTCAGCATTGCCCTGCGAAAAACTCAGTAATTGTTTTTTATCACCCTTCTGCGGCACAGTAATAGTAACACCCTCCAGCTCGATGCCGGGGTTAAAAGGAACTATGATCTCTTGGCTATCGCTTTCAAAACGCAGGCGAAGCTCCATAATACCAAAAGCCAACAAATCTTCGTCAGATTCTCCCAATTTTTTACGAATGTGCAAAGTATGAGATTGCACAACTGCCCCATCAGATACTTTTAAAAAATTAATATATGCGTCTTTTTCGTCGCTAATGATAGTGAAGACATCAGCCTGAATGCTTGCCTGGCTGATGACAGGTGACTTGCTCTGATAAGCCTGCAACAACTCTATTTTCTCTTTAATCCTCTGGGCTTCTTCAAACTCAAGCTTTTCGGCATGCTCCATCATTTGCTGCTTAAGTCGCGCCATGATGCCCCCCAGATTACCCCTGATGACTTCCCTGATGGCGCCTACATTTGCATTGTATTCTTCTTCGCTTTGCAAGCCAATACACGGAGCTTTACAATTACCAATATGGTATTCCAGACAGGGCTTAAACTTTCCTGAACTTATGTTTTTAAGTGTTAAATTTAAATTGCAAGTTCTTCTAGGATAAAGATGCCTGATAAGATCAAGCAGATTCTTAAGCACTTTACCTGACGCATAAGGCCCGTAATACTTAGAGCCATCCTTAACGGGATTGCGTGTTGTAAAGATTCGAGGAAAGGGTTCATTTTTAATACAAAGCCAGGGATAAGTTTTATCATCTTTTAGGTTGATATTGTATCGAGGCTGATGCTCCTTTATTAAATTGTTTTCAAGAAGCAGGGCATCTATTTCGGTTTTAACAACAATTACTTTAATGTCGGCCACCTTGCGGGCCATCACCCAAACCTTGGCACTTACACCACTATCTTTACTAAAATAAGATGAAACACGCTTTTTAAGATTGCGTGCCTTGCCTATATAAATAATTTCTCCTTTTTCGTCGTAAAATTGATATACCCCAGGATTTGTGGGAATAGTTTTTAATAAAGCACCAATTTTTTCCGCAAAAGGATGACCTTCGAGCATGGATTATCAGATTAACTTCTCATATGATTCCACCCTTGGGCTTGCAGAGGTATTAGCTTGCGGTCGTTGGTGATAAGGTTTTTTCCTTCTGAGGCTTCGGTAATATGCCCAATGACGCTGATACCTGGCAAGCCTTGAATTTTTTCATAATCCGATAGGGGAATAGTAAAAAGTAATTCATAATCTTCTCCGCCATTGAGCGCCGCTACAGAAGGGATAATCTTAAACTCTTCGCAAAGCAATAAAGTGGCGGGATCAATGGGAATTTTTTCTTCATACACAGCACATCCCGTTCCCGACTGTTGGCAAATGTGAAGCAATTCGCTGGCCAGTCCATCAGAAATATCTATCATGCTTGAAGGAACAATACCCGCATCGTGAAGCATACGAATGACATCGCGGCGAGCTTCAGGTTTAAGCTGTCGCTCAAGCACATAATCATTGCCTTCCAATTCGGGTTGAACGGCTGGATTGGATAGAAAGGCTTTTTTCTCGCGTTCAAGCACAAGCAACCCCATGTAAGCACCTCCCAAATCGCCTGAAACGCAAATTAAATCATTGGGTTTGGCTCCATTTCTATAAACCACCTTATCTCGTTCGGCCTCACCAATGACTGTGATACTGATGAAAAAACCTGTCCGGCTTGAGGTTGTATCACCCCCCACCATGTCCACCCCATATTTATCACACGCGATCTTCAACCCATTGTAAAATTCCTCCAGCGCCTCCACCGAAAATCGATTCGACACCGAGATGCCTATGATTAATTGCCTGGGCTGACCATTCATAGCATAAATATCAGAAAAATTAACCACTGCCGCTTTATAACCCAGATGCTTTAAAGGGGTGTAAGCAAGATCGAAATGTACACCTTCATTGAGCAGGTCTTGGGTAACTAAAATAAGTTTGTTGTCATAGTCAAGCACGGCGGCATCGTCGCCAATACCCTTCAGGGTGCTACTATTATGAATTTCTATGTTTGCAGTTAATCGGTCGATAAGGCCGAATTCGCCCAATTCACTAAGCTCGGTGCGGCCAGGATTTTGTTCATGAATTCCCATAAAATTTTTATGCAAAAATAAAATAGCCGCTTCAATTCTACCTTCTATTGATAAGATAAACCCAGAAATTGAAGAGCAGATGCTTCTTACTAAAATACAATAGAAACTCCGTTTCCTTGTAATTCTTTTTGGAAAAGCCTGGCCAGTACCTCTTTCACTTCTTCAATAGATGGACCAGGCTTGAAAACGTGGGAAGGCTGAAGATAATGGAGATTATGCGATTGCTTGAATAACTGTTCGCCACCACCCGTAATATTAAGCATGATTTCTTTTTGTGGATCGATAAGTTGGTTGGTTATTGCCTGCATTAAAGATGCTAAAGCCACGGCCGCAGCGGGATGAATATCTATACCTTCCGTTTCGGCAAAAAGCTCTGCCGCTGCAATGGCAGCAGTGTTGTTCACTTTGAAAATTTCACCATGGGTATCTTTCAATGCATCAAAGAGTCCACCGGCAATACTATATGGAGGTCTGCGATTGGAGAGGACTTTGGAATAAATTTGTTCAACTTGGTGTCTGGCCACATCTTCATCGGTGGGCAAGAGCTCACGCGAACCAACTTTCCATGCATCATACATGGGGGTAAAGGGTTCGTTCTGAGAGACCATCAATTGCATCTTTTTATTCCCAAACCTTCCGTCGGCTAATAGTCTTAAGTTGGCTTCCCAGGCAGCAATAGCCCCTGTACCGCTACCCACAGCTTGAAAATAATAATCGGGAATATGGCCTATTACCGTGACGGCAGATAAAACTGTGGTGCCCATTCCATCGCGGCGAGCAATATTTTTGGCACCTCCCTCTGCTAAAAATCCTGGTAATGACGCTGCCTGGTTCGAAAGTGAAATGGCATCAAAATAGTCGCTTCCACTCGATGTACAAATCAGTTTAACCGTAGGAGCAAAAGGCCTGTCGCTCCACAGGGTATCTATGTTATCTTCGGGAACACACAAAAGCAGAGGAATATCATTATCTGAACAAATCCTTGCAAAAGCGCGTGCAGTATTTCCGGCCGAAGCCACGACTAAAATCTTTCCTGGATGACTCCCCAGGCGGCTACATACTGAATATGCTTCAAGCTCTTTAAAAGAACATGTAGTCATGCGAATACCACCAGCTGGCCAAAACCCGCTAAAAGTAATCCAGAGATTTTTTAAGCCCAATACACTGGCTAATTCCTTGCTTTTATAAGTAATTGGAGCCTCTGAACCTTCTATATATTGATGAAAAGGAAGCCAATCGACAAAACGAAAAATACCCCTATCCACACCTTTAAGGTTTAATTGCCGGCTATGGTATTCTGCCCTGATAAGTGTTGGGAGACTTTCATTGGGTGGATCAAGACTCCAGCCCTTATCATCAAAAATTTCGCCAGTTCTTACAGAGCGCAGTTTATAAATTGTGGGAGCCAAAGAACTTCTCATAAATATGTTTTGAAAATGCAAAAGTAAAAATATATAAAAAAATATAGAGCCTGCCTAATGAAACACCATGTCCCCTGGAAAACTCTAAATTTATAAATCACTAGCTAAGCCTGCCTGGCAGGGGCTGCCTGTATGAAATCGCGTTGCGATTTATAAAGTTGGATTAAAAAATTGGCAAGGTTCTTCGATTCAGCAAGCAAATTTAAAAAAAGAACAGAGTTTTTGGTGCCGGTTTCATGCGCTTTGATCCGTTTTACCTGGGTTTTACGGGATTTTTCAATATCGTCTATCATTTTTTGCTGAAGAGCCACTACCTTTTCGCGGTGGGAATAATCACCTGTTTCTACTGAAAACTTAATAGCGCGTGTTAACTTCTCAAAGTCATCACAAATATTTTGTAGTTCATTCTTTTGAGAAGGAATTAAGCCTTTATGATTGTTTTCAACATGCTGTTGTACAGGGTCAGCAATATAGTTCACACAATGAGCTATCTCACGCAAAAAATCAATTACTTGTACATAAAAATGACCGGCTTCAAGAGCATCATCCTTCAGATGGTCCACTACATTATGAATGTTATTTTTCATTAATTTACTTTGTTTGTTGAATTCATAGACCTCTTCCAGAATCTTTTTTAGCTTTTTCCGGTCCTCTTTAAAAAGGGCGTTGAGTGTGCGTTTATAAAGAGAGAAAGCTTGATCAATAGAACGAATGATATCATCAGAGCATCGAGAGACAATAGCATTGAGCGAGATTAACTCTGAAGTTTCGGCTAAATCTTTTGCTATTTGGTAATCTTTTTCCCGCTTCAGATAGCTTTTCTGCTGCTTGTAAAGAAGATAAGAGGCTAAAATCAATAAAGCAATAATTGCGTAAATTTCTCCATAGAAAATTATTGCAGCAAGTAAAAAACTAACGGTAAATGCAATAAAGGCAGTAAAAAACCATCCGCCAATGACCGTCATAACCCCTGCAACCCTGTAAACGGCACTCTCTCTGCCCCAGGCACCGTCGGCAAATGATGTACCCATTGCAACCATGAATGTTACATAGGTTGTACTCAAAGGTAATTTGTGAGAAGTACCAAAAGCAATAAGCATAGAGGCTACCAACAGGTTGACACTTGCGCGGATAAGGTCAAATGAAATGCCTTTTTTGCGGGCCTCTTCTGATTCTTCACGAGGAGGGGGGCTGAATCGCAAAGAAAGAAAACGTACAAACGATGAAGGGAGAACCCTTTCGACAGAGTACCCTGTATTTATAAAGAAACGAACTAAAGCTCGTGAAAAAGCATTCGAAGGAAATTTTTCGATACCCTCATCCTGCCGGCTCAAATCTACACTGGTGCTAATTACCGTTCTCGTCTTTCGCGAGAAAATCAAAGTAAGGCTCATTAATATACCGGCACCCAAAAGCAGATACCAGGGAGACTTTATCGCTCCAGCCAACCCTTCCATGCTAAGAGTGTGCGCATCTGTGCCTGAATGAATATAAATTTTAAATGCCTCATACCCTGCCAGCGGAGCTCCAATAAAATTCACTAGATCGTTCCCCGCAAAAGCCATCGCTAAAGAAAAAGTTCCTGTGAGTACTATAACCTTCAAAACATCTAATCGAATGACCCAGATAAGCAATTGAAAAATTATTGAAAAACCCAGAAAGCAATAGAGCAAAATAAGTGAAGTGTTCGTTTCGAAATATTGTAAAGTGGCTTCGCTAAGAAATGTAGTGCCCTTAGCTCCTTTAAGCACAAGAAAATAAACGATAGCTGTAAAAGAAAGTCCTCCCCATATACCTCCTAAATATTTTACCTTGTTCTTATAGTTGAAAGTAAAAAGAATTCGACTGAAGTATTGCACAATACTTCCAATAACAAAAGCAACTACAACCGACAAAAGTATACCTGAAATAATAGCCAGCACTTTTGAGGTATTAATATACTGCGAAATACTTCCAACACTTCCCGTTACACTTAATTCTTTGAAGGTTGCAATGGAAACTGAAGCACCCAGCAATTCAAATATAACCGATACTGTGGTAGAAGTGGGTAACCCCAAACCGTTGAATGCATCCAAAAGAAGGACATCCGTTGTCATCACTGCCAGGAAAATATACATCACCTGGTTAAAATAAAACATTCCCGGATTAAATATTCCGCTGCGAGCTATTTCCATCATGCCACTTGAAAACAATGTTCCAACAAGCAGCCCAAGAAAAGCCACACCCATGATAATCCTCAATGAAGCCACCTTGCTTCCAATAGCTGAATTCAAAAAATTTACAGCATCGTTGCCTACTCCCACTATCAAATCAGTGATGGCCAATAAAAACAAAAAACCCAGAATCAAATAATAAATTTGCTCCATAGATAAGGTTGATTACGAATACAAAACAGATTAAATTTTTACGCTCAAAAAGTTCCTCTTCGGATAGGTTCCTGCAAAATTAGAAATTGAAATTTGTATTCTAAAACGATTTAATTCAAAACTTATTAACACCAAATGTTCCCCGACTAATCTTTTGTAGTATATATTATACCCTGTCAATCAATACATAAATACAAATTTTACTTGATCATCTTTCATAGCATTAAGTGAATTTGGAGATTTTTTTCCTCTAGGGTCTTTGCGGGTTCATTTTTTGTTTACCTTTGCCGCCCATTTAATGAATGAATATTCACTCAAATATATATGGCACGAAATACTGACCCTTTGCGCCTCGATAACATTCATAAAGCCACCATGCACATGGTGGTTAAAAATGGTTATGGGGGAGCATCCGTTTCATCGATTGCAAAACAAGCAGGAGTAGCAGAAGGTTACCTGTATCGCTTTTACAAAGGCAAAGCGGAACTTGTGAATGATCTATTTTATAAAGTTCTCAGCGAAGTTGCCGACCATATGGAGAAAGTCTTAATCCATGCACAAAATATTGATGAAGTGCTTGACGAATTGCTGGATCAGATGCTAAAGCTCACCCATAATACCCCGGAAAAAATCATGTTTTTGTATAAGCTGATGCACGATCACAACTTTAGAATGGACGATAATTTGCGGGATCGTATTTTCGGGATTTGCAAGTATTTTCGGGAGTTTGGAGCACAAACAGGGCAGGTGGACCCTGAAATTTCAGAAGAGAACATTTATTTGCTTTGTGTGGCTTACCCCATTTCTTTTATCAATTCACGGCTCAAAGGTCTTTTCTATACTCAAAAACTCGATAAGGAAGAACTCATTGATGTTAAATCATTGATATTAAAATCGTTAAAAAAATAATAGCATGAAAATGAAGACTCTTATAGCGATGGCAGGATTGGTGTTGACCTTAGGAGCAGGCTACTTAAAGGCCCAGCGCCCGATTACCTGGAAAGAAGCCCTCGACCTGACGATAAGCAACAATCCAGCCTTGAAACAAGCCGACTTTCAAGTGAAGGAAAAGAAAGCATTGCAACAAGCTTCGCAAAGTTTATTCTTGCCCCAGGCCGATATCAGCGCAAATTACATGAAGCTTTCTGACGACATCCACCTCGATCTTACACCAGTGCGCGATGCCATCACACCTCTGTATGGAACCTTAGGAAAGTATGGAGTATTTGCGGGGGTTCCTAACCCCGACCCGGCAACTCAACATATTATGCCCATCTTACCCGATGACATCTCAACCCAGATTGTAAGGCAAAAAATGCTAGAAGGGTTGGAAAAGGTTCAAAATGGTGAATGGGATCAAATGATCCAGAAAAAAGAGTTTGCTACACTTCAGGCTTCCGTTAATTGGACGCTGTATGCCGGAGGAAGAATAAGGATGGCCAGCCGGGTAGCAAGTTTACAAAGTGAAGAAGCTGAATGGAAAAAAAGACAAGTGGTCGGAGATCTCATAGCAGAGTTAGCCCAAAGATATTATGGAGTAAATCTGGCATTACAGGCTGTCAAGGTAAGAGAAATGGTACTCGATGGCATGATGCGCCATTTAAATGATGCCACACGACTCCATGAACAAGGCATGATCGCAAAAGCCGAACTACTAAACGCAAAGGTATATACATCGCAAGCCCAGCGAGAACTCGACAAAGCCCGCCATGAATTGGAGACTGCTCGCGAAGCCCTTTGTAATACCCTCGGCCTGCCAGACAATGAAATACCTATGCCAATATCTCCACTATTTTACTTGGATAGCCTTCCCTCGGTCAATTATTTTCTGGATCAAGCCCTGCGCAATAATCCCCAATTGCGTCAGGTGGAGACAATCAGCCAGCAGACAAAAGCAGGAGAAAAAGCGAGTTTGGCCACTCTTCTTCCAGCCGTAGGGGTTAGAGGCAGCTATGATATAGCCAACAAAGACCTTTCGGAACAAGCACCTCAATGGATAATGGCTGCGGGTTTGCAATGGACACTTTTCGACGGCACCGCCAGAATCAAAAGATTACAGGCGGCAAAAATGAAAACCCATCAAGTAAAAGAAATTCAAAAAAAAGCAGAGGCTGATATAAACACAATGATTATCAAATTATATAATGATTTAAACATTTACCTGGAACAAATATATCAAATCGAAAATGATCTAATGTTTACCGACGAGTTGGTAAGGGTGAGAGAAAAAGCATTCGAAGAAGAAATGGCTCCAGGCACCGACGTTACCGATGCTCGGCTTTTGCAAGCAAAAACTCGCATAGAACGTTTACAGGCCATGTATGACTTTGATACTACTCTTGCCCGACTACTTCAGATTGCCGGTATGCCGGAACAATTTACCTATTGGCAGACATCGAATAAGGCAAAAACCGGATCACTTTAATTCATTAATAATCAAACATAATTCTTCAACGCGATGAATACATCAAGAGCAAATGAAATCAGGAAGAACGGCTTCATTCCAGCCGCCCTTGGGCTTGTTATTGTAGCCTTGTTTTTTAGCTATTCTGTTTGGATTCTATCCATTCCCAAACCTTTTGAGGTGCAGGGTGAGGTAGATGCTACACAAGTAAAAGTTGCTTCGAAACTCACAGGAAGGGTAGATAGTATTGCTGTACGAAAAGGAGAGAAGGTTGAAAAAGGCCAACTGCTTTTCATCATTCACAGTCCTGAAGTGGAGGCCAAGTTAGAACAGGCCAGAGCTGCCCTCGAGGCCGCTGAAGCCCAAAACCAAAAAGCCATCATAGGCGCACAGCGTGAAGACATTGAGGCAGCATATAACAGTTGGCTGAAAGCTGAAGCCGCCGCAGAACTTGCCGAAAAAACCTTCCGCCGCATCGAAAAGTTGTATCAGGATGGGGTAGTACCGGCTCAAAAACGCGATGAGGCAGAAACGCAATATAAAGTGGCCCGGCAAACCGCCCAGGCAGCAAAAGCACTTTACGATAAAGCTCTTAAGGGAACCCGTCCAGAAGATAAGCAAACGGCAAAAGCTATGGTTCACAAAGCCAATGCAACCATCAGCGAGGTAGAAGCCTATTTAACCGAAACCCGAATCTACGCCCCCATAGCTGGTGAGGTTTCAAACATTATTGCCGAAAAAGGCGAAATAGTTACTGCAGGCTACCCAGTACTGACCCTGGCAGACCTCAATGATTCCTGGATTAGTTTTAACCTGCGCGAAGATCTGCTGGCTGATATTCGGCAGGGAAGCCCACTCAAAGCATTTATTCCCGCTTTAGGGAACCAGGAAATTCAACTAAAAATAACTTATATCAACGCCCTGGGAAACTTTGCCACCTGGAACGCTACAAAAACATCGGGCGACTTCGACCTGAAAACTTTCGAGGTGCATGCCCGCCCCCTAAAAAAAGTCGAAGGCCTGCGTCCTGGAATGAGTGCTTTGGTAGACTGGAATCAATTGAGAGCTTCTCAAAAAAAATAAATCGGCATGAAAAGCCTCTTAAACTGCATCTTCGAAGTAATAAAACGTGAATATGAGCGGTTTAATAGTCGGGCCACCTATGCTTTTTTTGCATTTATTGGTCCATTGGTAGCTTTTACGCTTGTCATATGGCTTTTCTCGTACAATGTACCCCGAGAATTACCCGTGGCACTGGTGGATGAGGACTACACTACGCTGAGTCGAAAACTAGCCTCTGCTGCCAACGCCACACCTATTGCAGACCTACACTCCTATCCCGATTTCGCTGCGGCAAAGAATGCCTTGATGAAAGGGCAAGTAGATGCCATTTATTGGATCCCTGCGAAAACCGAGGAAAAATTGTTGAGAGGCCTGCAAGCTGACGTGGTGCTTTATCTCAACAACACCAATGTACTCAAAGGAGGACTAATAACAGCAGGCATCATGAAATCGTGCTTAACCCTTTCGGCAGGTATTCAGGTGTTAAGCCGCACCAAAAGAGGGGAATCGTGGGAACAGGCCATTGAAGCGACCATGCCTGTAATGCCGGATACTCACATCCTTTTCAATCCCTACATCAACTATTCTTACTTCCTGGCTTCTATGCTGATTCCGGTTATGTTAATCGTCTTTGTATTAATGGGCTCGACGTATGCCATCGGCACAGAGCTTAAGCAAGGCACAGGGCCTCAGTGGCTTGCTGCAGCCAGGGAAAACATCTGGGTGGCCATTCTAGGTAAAATGCTACCCTATACCCTTATTTTTCTCATTCAGGCCTGGATAATGGATTTATTACTATTTCATTACCTCGAAGTTCCATTCCATGGACATTTGCACCTCTTGATTATAACTCAGATGCTACTCATTCTGAGCTATCAATTTCTTGCGGTTTTTCTGGTAGCTCTTACATCCAACCTCCGTCTATCTCTTTCTTTGGCTGCTGCCTACACCATGATGGCCCTCACTTTTTCAGGTCTCACCTACCCTCTGGCAGATATGCCACCTCTGGCCCGTAGTTTTGCCAATCTATTCCCGTTTACTTATTATTTGCAAAATTTTATTGGACAGGCCTTGCGCAATGAACCTATAGCCAATGGTCTCTCTCCTATGATGTGGCTCTGGGCGTTTATCGTACTGGGAACCCTTTTTGTGCCCAGGCTTCGATACATCCTAACCCATGAAAAATACTGGGGAAAAATCTAAATAAGGGACTTTATGAAAAAGACCAAACGCTTTCTCAATCATATTTCTGCCTTTTGGTACGACGAGCTCCGAATTATTTTCCACGACTGGGGCGCCATATTGGTATTTTTTGTTGCCATACTGGCTTATACTGTCATCTATTCATTAGCCTACCAAAACGAGGTGTTGCGTGAAATACCTGTTGCCCTGGTCGATCTCGATCATTCGGCTTCCAGCCGCAGATGGGCCCGAATGATTGACGCTTCGGAACAAATTCACATCACTATAAAACCTACCAGCCTGCAAGAAGCACGCGACTTATTTTACCAAGACAAGGTCAAAGGCATAGTGCTTATTCCATCAGAATTTGAAAAACAATTACTTGCAGGCCGTCAAGCCATGATACCAGTTTATTGCGATGCCAGCTATTTTCTTTACTATAAACAGGTTTACACTGGAGTTATTTCTACTCTTACACATTTTAATGGAACGATTAAAGTGCAAAAGACTATGATGGGAGGCAATGGGTATCAACAAGCAATAGCTGCATCCGAACCCATAAGTTTCCATTACCACTATCTTTTTAACCCTTCCGGCGGTTATGGTAGCTTTGTCATGCCCGGCATCATTCTCATCATCCTACAACAAACATTGCTCATTGGGATAGGATTGTTAGGTGGAACAACACGTGAACGCAACTATTTCAACCACAACCTGGGTGATAAAGTTATCCCGGGTGGGGCAACATCGGCTGTATTGGGCAAAGCACTGGCCTACATTACCGTCTATATTTTTACATCAATCTACGCGCTGGTATGGGTTTACCACTGGTTTGGATATCCTGATAAAGGGGAAGGCATAACTATCATACTGCTCATGTTACCTTACTTACTTTCAGTGGCTATGATGGGCCTGGCCATCAGTGTACTTTTTAAAGAAAGGGTAGATGCCTTGATGTTTATGGTATTTTTATCGCCTGTAGTCCTTTTTCTGAGCGGTTTGTCGTGGCCAGCTACCTCAATTCCTCCGGCATTATACCAATTAGGTAAAGTATTTCCCAGCACGCATGCAGTGCCAGCATTTATTAGAGTGAGAAGCATGGGGGCAAGTAAGGTTGACATTGGATATGAATTATCTATACTCTGGCTTCAGGTTTTTGTTTATTTTGTTTTAGCCGTAATTTCCTTTTCATTGGCCCGCCGTCGCTTCTTCAACATTCTGTTGAGCCGTAGACCCCTCTGAGTCTATCCATTCCCATATAAACCCTTACTTTTGCAAGTCGCAAGCCCACACGTCATGAATAGCATCCAACAAAAAATATTTCTTTACAATACACTTACCCGCAAGAAAGAAGAGTTTGCTCCTAACCATCCACCTTATGTGGGCATGTATGTATGCGGCCCCACAGTTTACGGCGATGCACATTTAGGACACGCCCGGCCGGCTGTGACCTTTGATGTAATCTATCGTTACTTAAAATTTTGCGGATATAAGGTACGTTATGTGCGAAACATTACCGATGTGGGCCACCTTGAAAACGACGCTGATGAAGGCGAAGATAAAATTCAGCGCAAAGCCCGGCTTGAGCAACTCGAACCGATGGAAATAGTGCAACGCTACACCAACAGCTACCATCGGAACATGGACCAACTGAATGTGCTCCGACCCGATATTGAGCCTCGTGCGACAGGTCATATCATAGAGCAACAGGCGCTGGTAAAAAAAATTCTGGAGAATGGATTTGCTTACGAAAGTGACGGTTCTGTATATTTTGACGTAGAAAAGTACAATCGCAAATATCCTTATGGTATTCTGTCAGGCCGCCGGCTCGAAGAGTTGCAAGCTTTTACGCGTGAGCTTGAAGGCAGCAGCGAAAAACGCAGTCCTTACGATTTTGCCTTATGGAAAAAAGCACAACCCACGCATATCATGCGCTGGCCCTCACCCTGGAGCGACGGTTTCCCGGGCTGGCACTTAGAATGTAGCGCAATGGGGGCTCGTTATTTGGGAGAAACTTTCGATATCCACGGGGGGGGTATGGATCTGATTTTCCCTCACCATGAAGCCGAAATCGCTCAAAGTATGGCTGCTACAGGTAAACAACCTGTTCGCTACTGGATTCACAATAATATGGTGACCATTAACGGTCAAAAAATGGGAAAATCACTCGGTAATTTCATCACACTCGACGAAATCTTTCGTGGGAAGCATCCGCAACTACAGCGGGCATATAGCCCCATGAACATACGGTTTTTTATCCTTCAAGCCCATTATAGATCTACTCTTGATTTTTCTAATGAAGCCCTTCAAGCTTCTGAGAAGGGGTATAAAAGGCTCCTGGAAGCCTATCGCACACTTCATACCCTATCGCCTGCACAAGAATCTACTTTCGACGTATCGAAATTACGACATAATTGCTTTGATGCCATGAATGACGACTTCAATACCCCAGTCGTCATTGCCCATTTATTCGAGGGGGTAAAAGCAATCAATAGCACAAAAGCGGGAACAGAACAATTGACTTCAGAGGATATTGAATCACTCAAAGACACTTTCCGAACATTTATCTTCGATATCCTTGGACTTCTCGACGAAAGCACTCTGGAAAATACACATCTGATCGAGGAACTCGTCGGCCTTTTGATTGAAATCCGATGGGAAGCCAGAGCACGTAAAGATTGGGCTACCAGCGATCGCATCCGCGATAGACTTAAAGATATCGGCATTCAACTCAAAGACAGCAAAGAAGGGACAGAATGGAGCTACATCACCTAGGTATTCAAAACTTTTCTACTAAAAATACACATAGCTAATTTTATAACAGCCGGTTACATGCTTGACCCTACGAACAAAAAAGACACATCGGAGGGCTTTTGCATGACAGTTATATTTTAAAAACCTGGATTTGCTTCTTTAACGTGAATCTGGATTACCGCTTGGCGTTTTTTGCCGTCCATTTTCACCCAAAGAGGATGATCAAACCTAATGTGTTTAAAAAATTTTGTCCGGTTAATGAGCGGCTGATTGTTTAATAATTCATAATTAATAAAATTTTCTTTGTTAAAGTGCTGAATGGAGAAATAACCCACATTCATACTTGTAACATTGTGGAAAAAATGTGAACCTGAAGAAGCATCCAGAGGAAAATCATCAAGGGCTGTTTCTACGATTACCTTGGCCTGGGAAATCATAGGCCAGGCCACGGGAATACCTATCCAGCGGTCGCGTGTACCCCAACGGCCGGGGCCTATTAAAATGTATTTTTTCTCAGCCTTAATCATTTCTTGATTTAAAGCATCAATTTCGCGGGCCATTTCTTCAGTCATGCTTTTGTCGAAATCGGAAGGGTCTACAAAAATCACATCCTGAATATTGTCGATCAATCCATTACCCATAGTTCGAGTAGACGAAAGCACGAGAGAGGCCGGGTCAATACGTTCGAAGTCAATTTCGTAGTCCTGGGCTGAACCCAACAACGGTTTGATTTGCAATAAGTAAAAAGTGCCTCGTCCCTGCGCATCGCGAGTTAGGTCTACGGCAAATTCGATCTCTACAGGTGCACCCATGGCCTCCCTCACTACATCGAGAGAAATTTCTAGGGTTCGCGACAGGGGGATATAATTGTATTTCAATATATCGGCAAAATTGAGAACCCTTGGGCCGGGCTTGGAAGTACCAGGACTCAAAACGTGCGTATCGGGATTATATACTGAAGCTAAATGCTTCAGATTTCCATGTCGTTCGGCGTCGTCAAGTTCAAGCTTGATCAAGCCCGCCTCTTCTCCCCGATTTAATAAATCTATCTCAATGTTTTTTAAATTGACAGCGTAGAAATAGACCTGTGAACCTTTGTACAAGTCGCGAGGGGTTAAAATTTCAAGATTGGGGTAAGCGGGCGAGAATCGGTAAGCCTTTTCTCCCTCCACTACATACCTGCCTAAGCCCAACGCCAATACAGCAAAACCTTCCTCTGGTTTCATATGGGCAAAAGGGTAATAGTTGTACGACTGAGCCACCCCGCTGATATGGGGGTAAAAATACGATTCAAATTTTTGCCCTACAACCTCTTGAATTACCACAGCCATACGCTCTTCTTCTATCTTGTAATGAACCGCTTGTATGTACGCTTTGGCGGTTTTTGAGAAAACACTTGCATAAACCAGTTTTACGGCATCCGCACATTGCCGAGCTCTGTTTACAGGGTCGGGATGGTTATTAGGAATAAGAAAAGTTTCGAAAATACCTGCAAAGGGTTGCATCATGCTATCCTCAAATAACCCTGAAGATCTTACCGCCAGGGGCTTGTTGATTGCCATAACCACCTTTCGAATACGGCCCATCAGCAATTCGCTCAACTTAGCTTCAAGAAAAGCTTTTCTAATCTGTGCTTCATCCTCACTATGCAATGCAATATCCCATAGCTTGTTGCGCTCCATGAATCCCTCAAACTCATCGGTACCAATAATAAATGTTTTGGGTGCTCGGATGTTGATGTTTGGGATAATTTGATGAAAATCAAAATTATAAATAAGAGTATTGATAAAGGCTACTCCTCGTCCTTTACCGCCCAGGGCACCCGAGGCCATCGAAAGTATAGTAGATTCATCGATCAGGTAGGCTTCATCCCAGGGAATAACTTTACCACGATTTTGCTCGTTTCGATGCTGTACGATAGCTTCCAAAAGAAATTTGCGAACATCTTCAGGTTTCTCAAAATGTTCGAGCCGGAAGGGATAAATGGTTTTTGCGATCTGTACCTCACCCCGCGCCATAAACCATAAAGAAAAATGATTGCGTCGGGCATGATAAATCAACGAATCGTCGGGGATGGTGCGAAGCAACTTCTCAAATTCGCGCAGGGTGCGAGCCGTTGCAATAGGACGTCCATTGGCATCCTTATAAACAAAACTACCGAATCCTAAATAAGTGCCTATAAAATATTTGATATCCTGAACCAAGGTATCCGATTCTTTATTAATGAAACTTGCTTTCAACAGAAAAGCCCGGTGCGAATTTTCAGGATCTGATGACTGAATGATAACAGGAAGATCCTTATGATTTTGTCTTATTTCTTCGGTCAACTTAAAGCCTGCTTCTTCATCCCATACATTGTTGCGCTTAAACTTTACATCAGTAATTACGCAGAGCATGAAATCACGATACTTATGATATATAGCAATAGCTTCTTCATAATCGGAAGCAAGCAAAATTTTAGGTCTGGCTCGTAGTTTCAGCACCTTGTATAGCTCGTCGGCGTTTACGTCTTCAATAAGTTGCCGGGTTTGGTCGAGTACGATAGAATACAAGAGCTGTAAATACCGAGAATAGTATTTCACACTGTCTTCAACCAAAAGAATAACGCGAACAAGACCCACCCGAGTATCGTTTTCAACATTGACCCTGTCTTCCAAATGTTTCACCATAGCAAAAAATATCTTGCTATCGCCGTTCCACACAAATAGTTTATCAATGTTGTGGGTTAGTGATGGATTGCGCTCAAAATAAGCAAGCTCAGCATTGTTGTTGAGTAAAAGATAAACGGGTATATAGGGAAATTTTTCTCGAATAGTTCTGGAAAAATTCACAGGCATTTGTTTATCAGCCCCTACCATCATAATTACCATGTCGTAATGGCGTTCCTGGAGGTTTGCCAAAGCCTCTTCTGCTGAAGAAACTCCAGTAATCCGGGGCACAGAAGTAAGGTTAAGGTGATAATATTCTCCCAAAATATGCTCTGAGAATTGGCCTTCACGTTCGATACTATAAGCATCATAGAGCGTAGCAACCAGCAAAATTTCCCTTACTTTAAAAGGCATAAGGTCATGAAAAATATCACGGGTATAGTTGCTCCGGTTGAGAAAACGCTGAAGAAGCATTTTAGAATTGAGCAGCGACGGGGGTTTACCTTCCTGGGGCTCTTCTTTTTTATGCCCTACGAGCTCTCGTCCCCTCAGGGCATTTAAATAACCTGCCACCAATGAAGCGATGTTAATGAGCAATTGTCGCTCTTCCTTAAGAAAAGGGCCCTCGTCGAGTTCGGGAAAGCGCCGGGAATAAAAAACTTCAAGTGTTCCTTTCTTGTGGTCAATGGTTTCAAACTCTTGCTGCTGAACCCAACGGCTTTCAGAAAAATTTGTAGAAGTAAATTGTTTACCCTCATAAGTAATCCGTGCACAGGCATAATCGGGGTATTGCCAGGCCTGGGGCAAAATATTCACCAATTTCTCAAAAGTCTCTTCAATGGATTTGGCTTCCCTTAGCAAGGCTGTTG
This sequence comes from uncultured Bacteroidales bacterium, assembly GCA_937981455.1. Classification (GTDB taxonomy): domain Bacteria; phylum Bacteroidota; class Bacteroidia; order Bacteroidales; family TTA-H9; genus UBA2030. Next base: position 41,150 of record CALJNV010000124.1, read on the forward strand.
TTTGGTTTATTGCAGAAAGCTCTTTTAATCGCTCGCGGGTCACCTGCTTATCTTCTCTACCCTTCACACTGTTGAGGTATCCAGCTATAATGCCAGCAATGTTGTCAATCAGGTTGCGTTCTTCTTTTAGAAAGGGCCCTTCGTCGAATGCTGGAAAATCCTGTAAATAAAATACTTCCACAGCCCCAGTCTTTCCGTCAATGGTTTCGAAGTGGGCGGTCATCTTCCATTGCGAGGTAATAAAATTAGGACTGGTGAAAACGGCTGTGTCATAAATGATTCGGGCCGTGGTATAATCGGGATATTGCCAAGCTAAAGGTAGCAAAGCAGCTATCTCGCGTAAAGTGTCGGGCACCGAACGTCCTTGCTTGATAAGCAGCGTTGTTTTATTGATAGCTTCCAATTCTTTCAGACGTTCGCGAGTAAACATCTGACTCTGTCGCCCTATGATACGATTGACGAATCCTTCCATGAGTCGTGCAATCTGATCAAGTGTGGCCTGATCATCCTCATGAAAACGCTTTTCGTCCTCAGGTGAATAAACGATTTGGAGTAAACCTTTTTTCCCATCAAAAGTTTCGAAGCGCGACTCAATGCTGTTGTTTGTGGCCCTGAACCTTTCAGTGCATGAAAGCAAGTTGTCGTATATCACCCTTACTCCACACCCCTCTCTGTTGCAAAAAGCATCAGCTAGCGTTTGACATATTTCATCCATCACTGGCTTAATCTCCATTATCTCGGTTCGGGTTACCTCCTCGATACGTCTCAAGAGGTTTAGATGATTCCGATTGTTAATCTCTTCAGATTTATTATCCTTTTCTTGCATACCGATTAAAGATTTTTCATTTGCCGATAGCGGGTGCTCTCAAAATTAACGCAATTAGTCAACAATCCGGCAGATAAATCATGAATCCGAATATCGCGGCAAAGCCATTAAGGGAAACACGGATAAAACATCCGTAGGGGTTTGAATTTAAAGCCTATCATAACAAAATGCCATATAAATCCGGTAAAATTGTTCAACGTATTAAAACCGAAGTCTAACACAAAATCTTTTAGCCATGAGCAATATTTATGAAAAGGAGCTCCAGGAATTTATGGCCCGGATAAAGGCCAAAAATCCCAATGAACCGGAATTTCATCAGGCGGTTTATGAAGTAGCCGAATCATTAATTCCCTTTATCGAAGAAAATCCCCAATACAAGCATGCTAAGATTCTCGAACGCATTGCCGAACCCGAAAGGGTAATTCTATTCAGAGTGCCCTGGGTAGATGATAAGGGTGAAATCCAGATCAACAAAGGTTATCGTATCGAGATGAATAGTGCGATTGGCCCGTACAAGGGGGGACTACGTTTTCATCCTACAGTAAACCTGAGTGTTTTAAAATTTTTGGCCTTCGAGCAGGTGTTCAAAAACTCGCTAACCACTTTGCCCATGGGCGGCGGTAAGGGCGGTAGCGATTTCGATCCCAAGGGCAAGAGCGAAATGGAAATCATGCGTTTCTGCCAGAGTTTCATGACCGAACTGGCACGACACATTGGCCCTGATACGGATGTACCTGCCGGCGACATTGGGGTAGGCGGTCGGGAAATCGGCTACATGTTTGGTCAATATAAACGTTTGCGCAATGAATT
>CALJNV010000125.1 GCA_937981455.1 uncultured Bacteroidales bacterium
AGTTTTTTAATATTTCAGTGGAAAAGTTTATATTACCACTTGAGTCCTCCTTATTATCCCTTCCGGTTGTACGTATTACTGCGCATGACAATAACGATCTTAAATCTATAAAAAACTATTTATCATCAGAGCTCCATTCAGGCTATTTCTATGTTGAAATTCCATCAAGTAATTTATCAGTGGTCCACTTATTCGAAGATTTTGGTTTTCGATTTAGTGAATTTCGGATTCATCTGACACTTGAATTGGATTTGTATGATGATTATTCGAGAGCTTTCTATCCTTATGTGGCCGATTTTGTTAGCGATGATGAATACCTGGAAAATGCCCTTGACATTTTAAGCCAAACTTTGCCAGACGACAGGTTTAGTAACGACCCTCAAATTCCCCCCTATTTTTCGTTGGAGAGAAACAAAGCCCATCTCCTTAAATCTTTTCAAAATTACCCCAATGAATGGATTATTGGTGTTTATCATCAACAAACCTCAGAATTAGTAGGGTTTTGGTCGATGGGTATCAACTCTCAGGAATCTGCTTTTCTTTACCAATTTGGTGTCAGAAAGGTAGAAGATCCTATTTTTTTAACCCATTGCACAGATGCATTGTCTTTTTCTTTCCTCAAACATCAAGGGATCAAGAGAGTCCAATCGATTAGCACGGGTTTCAATATTGCTGAGATTAACAGATTCATTATAGGTGCAGGTTTTAAGGTTACAAACTCTAATGTAATCATGCGTAAAATTATTCAGCCGGCTTAAAGGTTTCGTTTGCCGGCTTTTTTGTTCAATCAACTACCGTTATTACCCTTTAATGTTTGATAGACAATTAGGGGTATTTTTCAATTAAATAAATCATCTTTCTTGCAATTCAAAATTTCCAAAAAAGTTTCTCGACTATTTACCTTTCTTCTTCTTGTTATTTTTTTTCTTGTATTTATTTCTCATGGAGGAAAATTTCTTGTTCGAGAGGTAATACCCAAAAATCCTGTACCATCAATCATTCTCATGGGTAGTATCCCCGATAGGGCCTTAGCGGCTATCGATTTGTATAATAAAGCATTAATCAAAAAAGTGTATATTGTCGAAGAAAATATGCTGGGCTTGTTAGAACTTCGAAAAAGAGGTTTTATGGTTCACACGAATAGTGAGCAGATGAAATCCCTGTTAGTACAAGCCGGTTTTAATGAAAGTGATATTACCATAATTCCAGGTTTAGCTCGAAGCACTAAAATGGAAGCTGATGCTTTCACAAAATATCTTTCTTCACATCCCATACCCAGGCCCGATACAGTGCTATTAATAACTTCTGCATCCCACACACGTCGGGCAGCAATGATATTTCAATATTCGCTTAATCGAAATTCTTCTCATAAAATATTTGTGGCCACATACCCTTCGCCGTATTCGGGCTACGATATGAACGGTTGGTTCAGGTCCAAAGAAGATATACAGACTACCTTGAGCGAATATTTTAAAATAACAAGTTTTCTACTGATCGAGAAATGGCATTGAGCGAGATTAGGCTATTTTTTCCTTTTCATTCATTCAGATTCATTTAAACTTTTCTTTACCATGCTGTATAGGCTTAGAGATCTTTTTTTATCCATCATCGCTCTTTTTTTGCTTTCGCCAGCAATTCTATTGGCTGCAATTTTCATTAAGGTTTTAATGCCTGGTCCGGTGTTTTTCATACAAAAACGTGTAGGGCGTCAGGGGAAGTTATTTAATATTATCAAGTTGCGAAGTATGGTGGTAAATAAAGAACAGAATGGAATTACCCTAATCAAAGATAGCCGTATAACTCCGTTGGGGCGTATATTAAGGACAACAAAGGTTGACGAATTTCCCCAATTGCTTAACATTTTGAAGGGTGACATGAGTTTGGTTGGTCCTCGGCCCGATCTGCCGGGTTATTATGATACCCTAGAAGGTGATTATAGAAAAATATTAGATTTACGGCCGGGTTTAACAGGACTCGATAGTATTGTCTATCCTTATGAAGAGGAAATATTGGACGGTAAAGAGGATCCCGTAAAGTTTTATAGAGAGGAGTTATGGCCGCATAAGGTTAGAATTAACTATTGGTACAGACAAAATCGCTCACATGCGCTCGATTTTAAGATAATAATTAATACCTTTTCCTTGTTAATGTTTAAGAGAGTAATTTTCGATTTTTCGAAGCACTCCCCCGAATTAATTCCGCTTAAATAATTAAATTTTATTTGTTTTAATTTTTTTGAAATGAAATCAAAGATCTGGTTGTCTTCTCCCCATATGGGAAGCGAAGAGTTAAAATATGTCTTAGAGGCTTTCGAGAGCAATTGGGTAGCTCCGTTGGGCCCTCATGTCGATGGTTTTGAACTCGAATTGGGTAAGTATTTAGAGGCTAAACATGTTGCAGCATTAAGTTCAGGCACTGCGGCTATACATTTGGCTCTTATTTTGCTTGGGGTTTCACCGGGCGACGAAGTTATTTGTCAGAGCTTCACCTTCTCAGCCACGGCCAATCCTATTGTTTATCAAGGCGCTACGCCAGTGTTTGTGGATTCTGAACCGAAAACTTGGAATATAAATCCCGTCTTGTTGGAGGAAACTCTTGTAAATCGCATCAAAAAAGGCAAAAAACCTAAAGCAATTATCCCTGTTCATTTGTATGGTATGCCTGCCCAAATGTCTCAAATTCTTGAAGTTGCTGCAAAATATGATATACCTGTTATCGAAGATGCTGCAGAGGCGTTAGGTTCGCATATCAAAGGGAAAAAATGTGGTACTATGGGTCAGCTTGGCATTTTGTCGTTCAATGGCAACAAAATCATTACCACCAGTGGGGGGGGCGCCTTGGTCTCAGATGACGAAGGAATGATAAAAAAAGCGCGGTATTTGGCCACACAGGCCAGGGATCCGGCACCTCATTATCAGCATAGCCATATTGGATACAATTACCGGATGAGTAATATTGTTGCGGGTATAGGAAGAGGCCAGCTGAAAGTTTTAGAGGATCGCATACTGGCCCGTCGCTCAAATTTTAATCGTTATAAATCGTATTTTGAAAAGTTAAATCGACAGGGTTACAGCATTGAATGGCTTTGTGAGCCAGAAGATTTTTTTTCCAATCGATGGCTTACCACTATAATCATCGACCCCTCGCTAAATGACGGAATTTCTCGAGAATCTTTGCGCTTAGCTTTCGAAAAAGAAAATATTGAATGCCGTCCTCTGTGGAAACCCATGCATTTACAGCCGGTATTTCACGATGCACCTTATTATGGGGGGCAGGTATGTGAGAAGTTATTCGAAAATGGGGTGTGCCTCCCTTCGGGTTCCAATTTAACAGAGTCTGATTTTGAGAGGATCTTTTCAGTGCTGGATAAAGTTTTTCTTCGCTGAAATATGCTCATTACCCATCATCCTGTTTTGCCTGATATTATAGCCCGATGTTTCGGGTGGCGAGTCAGGTCTTTTCCAGGATTGGGTGAATTTGTAGATGCAGGCAAAGATGTGGTCTCCTTGCCTCATTTCTCATATGGCAATGGACCTTTACCAGCCGCTAACCTTTTCCTTACCTTAGAAAAGGTTGCTGAATATAATGAAATAGTAAAAAGTATCTCCAAAAAATTGAGGAAAACCGTTGAAATACGGTTTCCTTCCCTCTTCTTTTTAAACCAAAGGTCAATTTATAAAGTGGCCTCATGGTATAATTTGGATCAAAATTTATTTTCTAATCCCCTGGCTTTAAGAGGCAATTTAGGAAGAAAAATACGAAAAGCCGTGGGGCATGGTTTGCAAGTAGAAACAGGGGGGGCAGCCTTGCTTACCTCATTCTACTCAGTATACGAATTACGGCTTCATGAGTTGGGTTCAGCGGCTCTGCCGCTTTCTTTTTTTCGAGAATTATTACTTGCATATCCCGATAAAACATTGAAAGCTGATGCACGGGTATATGTGATACGCAAGAATGATGAGGTGATGGGTGGGGCTATTACCTTGTTTTATGGTACGTTTGCTGAAAATACATGGTTTTCCACAACAAGGCACTACAATCACCTTTATCCGTCTTATCTTCTTCATGCCGTTATGATGAAAGACGCCGTTGATTGGGGATGCCATATTTATAGCTTTGGGCGTAGCACATTAGATAGTGGTGTGCATCATTTCAAGCGTCAATGGGGGACGTTTGATGTTCCCCTTGTTTGGTTGCGTTACCCCGAGGCAAATTTTTCCCTTAGGAATTTTCCATTCCTTCAAAAAATATGGAAACATGTACCCTTAAACATAGCCAGACCTTTTAACCATTACTTAGCGAAATGGATGTTTTAAGAAAGCCCCATGAGTGAAACCTTTGGAATTTAACTTTTTTTTCTTAAAAATGTTTTTGAAAATAGCAATTTGCCTCCCCTCGCATTTTTTTACTTGTGAGTGTAAGGGCCGTGCGCAACTATACGCTTTCAATCAATGAAAATTTTAACCTTTGACATAGAAGACTGGTATCTGAGTTATCATTCTTCGCAAATATTCACCTCAAAATGGGATAAGCTGGAATACAGAACCGAACGCAATACCGATATCATATTGCAATTCTTGAGCGATAACCAACTAAAGGCTACTTTTTTCTTTTTAGGTTATGAGATTCGAAAGAATCCAACATTATTGCAAAAAGTACAAAAAGAAGGCCATGAGTTGGGCTTTCATGGCATGTTTCATGTACCTCCAGCAGTTTCCGGTCCAAACAAGTTTGCAAAAGAGTTGAAAGAAGGACTGACTATGATGGAGGATATTTCGGGGCAGCAAGTGCTTTTTTTTAGAGCACCAGAATTTTCCTATGATGCTCATTGTTTGTGGCTCCCTGAGGTTTTGCGCGAAGTGGGTATCCTAGCCAGCAGCAGCACAGTGTCAGGTAGATTTTTAGGCGAAGTCATTGTACCTCAGCATCCCTTTAAGCTTAATATTAAGGGGTCTCAATTGCTGGAATTTCCTTTAAATACCAAAAAGTTATTCGGCATAGAAATAAGATATTCGGGGAGTGGTTATTTTAGAATGTATCCTCATAGGTTGTTACAGCACTTTTTCTCCAATGGTGAATATCATATGCTTTACTTTCACCCGCGAGATTTTGACACAGATGTGCCTCTAACCCCAGACTTGCCATGGTATCGCAATCTTATGAACAGATATGGCAACCTAACAACTCTAACCAAACTAACCTCTTTGGTGCAACATTTTTCATTCGTTTCTTTAGGACAGGCATACAACCATTGGATTAAAATTATTGACTGAAATAAAAAAGCCATTGAAGATTAGGCTATGCCTTCTAAAATTCGTATATTTGAATTCTATTTTTTTGACACTCCGCGGATGATAGAATTACTGTGTGAGCGTGGATTTAGAGAGAGTAAGAGGGCGTTTGGTGTTGGTTTATTAATTAAAAAATAGCTGA
>CALJNV010000126.1 GCA_937981455.1 uncultured Bacteroidales bacterium
TGGGTTCATTCTTTTTCAGGAGAAATTGGAATGTTGCAGTGCCCTCAAAAAATACGGATAAGTGTTTGAAAGTTATTATTTGATAACCTACTGATAACGGTAGGTTTAAGTAATCATAAGTTCCTGTTGTATAGGTATTTATGGTGTGTTTTATGGAATCGTAAAGGGTTTCTTTTGAGGTGATAAGGATAACTGTGCCAGGGTTGGCGGGATCGGGCATGTAGTAGTGGACGTTGTAAATAAACCCTGTGCTGTCGTAGGTATTGTAATTTACTTTATAAAGAAGGCGATCAAAAAGGCGTTGGTAGGCCATACCTGCACCAATTTTAAGATGATTTTTCTGTATGTATAGGGTGATTCCCAACGTGTTAAAATCATAATTATATTTATCGGGCGTATATTTTATTTTCATATGGTTCCACGACCAAATGGCCTCCATTGCCCAACGCCACGATGTTTTGGCTTCATTTTGTATAGCTGCTGGTTTTGAGGTTTCATTGAGGGGGATAATTGAAACTTTATCATTAGCTTCGATATAGGCATTTTGAGGTTCAAGCCTGAATGATGCGATTTCTTTTTCAAGGGAAGTTGAAGGGGGCTTGGCCAGAGTGTATGTGCTTTCAATTTCATGAGGTGCATCAGCTGGATGAACCAGAGGGGCAGGAGAATTTACTGGAGTTGCTTGTTGATCTTTTTGAAAGTTATCAATAGGTGCTTTTTTAATAATTGAAGCTGGGGTTTGGGGGGATAGATCATAAGGGGGATGAACTTGTTTTGTTAATTCCCTATCGGTAGGCTGGATGCTTATTGTGAAAATAATTGCGGGTAATGAAACCCCCACCAGGCAGGCTGCGGCAATCTGGTAGATATTGGTGGTGAAATTGATGAAATCAAAACGGACAAACTCCTTCCAGGCCATGCTTCGGCTGATTCCCTTCCACACTTTGGGGGAGGGTTCAGGAGCCATGTCGTGCAGGGCATTTTTAATTAATTCCTCGAATATGTCACGTTTAGGTTCCATTTACAGGATAGGGGTTATCATTTGTCAGGTTTGAACAGCATAAAAATTTTATCCTTAAGGTATAGTTTGGCCTTATGCAATTGGGTTCTGCTTGTAGATTCGGAAATACCAAGCATTTGAGCTATTTCTTTGTGGTTATAACCTTCAAAGAGGTAAAGGTTGAAAACCTGCCGATAGCCCTGAGGAAGTTCTTGAATAAATTGAAGTATTTTATTGCAATGTTCTTTGCTCAGATAACTGAGGAAATCCTCGTTGGGCTCTTCCTCAGCCGTTTCAGGAATTTCTTCCAGTTCAATTGTAATCATCTGTTTTTCTTTTCTATAGCGAGTAAGAGCCGTATTAATGACTATGCGCGTAAGCCAGGCCCCCAGCGGTCCTTCTCCGCGATAATTCTTCAGGGATGTATAAATTTTGATAAATGACTCTTGAAGAAGATCCTCTGCTTCGGAAGTATTTCGGGAATAACGCAGGCAGACAGCAAATAAAGAACGGGCATATTTTTGATACAACAAGGTTTGAAAATACCGTTTCCCGGCTAAGCAGCCTTTGATGAGTTCATCGTCGGTGTTGCCGTGGTGTACCATTTTATATGACGTCATTTTTTTAAAATGTTGCCTGAGCCCGTGAAATTTTTTATCCCGTTGCTGGCATGATTTTTAGTGTTTCAAAAATAATCATTTTTTTGAGGTTTGAGCGTCTTTATCTTCTCGAGTATTTCCCCCATTGTCCATTATGAGTTGTTGACGTCTGATGGATTCTTCATGAACCAGTTGTAGGATTTGGGTAAGAAAATCTTCGTTGAGGCCTAGATGCGTCCCACTTTCAAGGCGATCTCCTAACATTTGTCTCCAACGCTTTAGTTGAAGTATGGTTATTCCTTTTTCTTTTTTGTAAAGTCCAATTTCATCGATAATATTCATCCGGCGGGCTAGAATTTCGAGGAGTTCATGGTCGAGTTTATCGATCTCGAGGCGCAGGTGTTCAAGGGTATCATCGAAATTGGAAGGCAGTCGGCTGCGGATTTTTAGCTTGTTAAGGATTTCGAAGAGGGTGGTAGGGGATATTTGTTGGGCACTGTCGGTGAGGGCCTTGCTCGGATTGGGATGGACTTCAATCATCAGACCATCCATTTCAAGGTCGAGGGCTTTCTGGGCTATGCCGAAAATGAGTTCAGCCTTTCCGCTGATGTGACTGGGATCAGTGATTATGGGGATGCGTGGACAGATGCGTTTAAGCTCAATGGGAATTTCCCACATGGGTGCGTTTCTCCAGGGGCTTTTTTTAAAAAAATAAAACCCCCTATGAATGGCAGCCAGCCTTCGAATACCTGCCTGGTATATACGCTCTATGGCTCCCATCCATAGTTGCGGGTCAGGATTTACTGGGTTTTTTATCATCACAGCAATTCCTGTCCCTTGAAGAGCTTCGGCTATTTCTCTTACTACAAATGGATTTACTGTAGTGCGCGCTCCTATCCATACAATGTCCATGTTGTGTTTGAGGGCTTTTTCGACGTGTTTAGGTGTTCCCACTTCTACAGCGGTCAACAGGCCGGTGAGCGATTTGGCTTCGGCCATCCATTGCAATGCATCAGTTCCTATGCCCTCAAAAGTTCCCGGACGTGTGCGTGGTTTCCATACCCCAGCCCTAAAAATATTGACTCGTGGGTCTTTTACAAGTTCAAGGGCGGTGTTAATAATCTGTTCTCGGCTTTCAGCACTACATGGACCAGCCATCACTACAAAATCGCTTGAGCCTGTCCACTGTTTGATGGGTACTAAATCTAAATCCTTGCATTCCATGCGGCAAAAGTACTTCAATTCCTTTACCGCCCAGTGTTTATAGTTCTCCTACCATTTTCGATGGGTCTACCCAGCGGTCAAAATCTTCTGCACTCACCAGCCCTAGTTCTATGGCGGCTTCTTTTAGGGTTTTATTTTCTTTATGTGCCTTCTTTGCAATCTTGGCTGCATTTTCATAACCAATGTGAGGATTTAGGGCAGTAACCAGCATCAGGGTGTTTTCAAGGTTCTTTTTAATATAGGTCATGTTGGGCTCTATACCTACGGCGCAGTGGTCGTTAAACGACATACATCCTTCACCTAAAAGGATTGCCGACTGCAAAAAGTTGGCAATAATAACCGGCTTGAATACATTTAATTGAAAATGACCGTGAGTTCCGGCAACAGTTATAGCTGTGTCGTTGCCTATTACCTGGCAACATATCATGGTGAGAGATTCGTTTTGAGTGGGATTTATTTTGCCTGGCATTATGGACGAGCCGGGTTCGTTTTCGGGCAAGTGCAACTCACCAATTCCGCACCGAGGCCCACTGGCCGATAATCGAATATTGTTGGCAATGTGCATCAACGATACCGCCAAGGTTTTAAGTGCCCCCGAAGCCTGGACCAGGGCATCGTGTGCCGATAAGGCTTCAAATTTATTAGGTGCCGTTTGGAAGGGATAACCGGTCAATTCGGCTATTTTTTGCGCAACTTTTTCTGCATATCCCTTGGGGGCGTTCAGTCCAGTTCCTACCGCCGTTCCTCCCAGAGCCAATTCGGATAAATGAGGCAATGCATCTTCTATGTTGCGAATGGCATAATCCAGTTGGGCTACATAGCCTGAAAATTCTTGTCCCAAGGTTAGTGGAGTGGCATCCATCAGATGCGTGCGGCCAGTTTTTACAATATGTTGAAATTCTCTGGCCTTGGCCTCCAATGTGTCACGTAATTTTTTTACGCCCGGCAATGTAACCTCTACCACTGCTTTGTATGCAGCAATGCTCATAGCTGTGGGAAAGGTATCGTTCGACGATTGCGACTTATTTACATCATCATTGGGATGTATAAAGGTTTTGCCTTCTCCTAATTTCCCTCCCCGAAGTACTTCAGCCCTGTTGGCAATTACTTCATTTACATTCATATTGCTTTGCGTCCCCGAGCCGGTTTGCCAGATAACCAATGGAAACTGATCATCTAATTTTCCTTCCAAGATTTCATCGCATACAGCCGAGATTAGTTTGCATTTTTCTTCATTCAGCACACCCAGTTCATGATTGGTGAGAGCCGCTGCCTTTTTCAAAATCGCAAATGCCCGAATGATTTCTTTGGGCATTGATCCTTCGGGCCCGATGCGAAAATTATTTCTTGAACGTTCGGTTTGAGCACCCCAATACTTGTCGGCAGGTACCCTTACTTCACCCATGGTGTCATGCTCAATTCTGTAATTCATATTCAAATTTTTTATTCTGAGTTATTGGTTTAGTGCGGATGATTTTCTATTAAGAAATTCTTGCAAAGCGTCAGGCTCATCGCCCAACACAGCTTTGTATTCAGCTTCTACAATGGGGCGTCGAATCAGTTGAGGATTTTCACATAAAATTTTGATCCATTCCTCATCGGTAAAATTCTTTCCTTTGAGTTCTTTTTTATACAAAGTTTCCTGTTTGCGTATGATATCTATAGGCTTAAGATTGAGCTTTATCAATAGCTTGCGCAAAGATTCCGGTGTAAAAGGCGTCTTAAGATATTCTATTACTTCGGGTTCTAACCCCGTACTTTTAACTTGCTCAAGGCCTGCTCTCGATTTCCGACATCGTGGATTATGATAGACTCTTAACATACTCTCAAACTTTGAAGATTCAAAGTTACAATTTTTCATCTGCAAAATTGACCAAAATCCTTTATTGTGTTTGATAGAGAGCTCTAAGTCTTTATAATCATTTAACTTATAGAAACTCATAAATTTCTTGGGAAGATAATAAGCCTAGGTCTTATTTTAGGATGGTATTATTAAATAAGCACAGAGGAATCGCGATATGCGAGAGGCTTGCTTATTTTTGTCCATAAAATTTATAAAAATGAAAAGGCTGCTATTAATATTTACAGCACTGTTTCTGATGCTTTCGTTAAGGGCACAAGGGCTTAAAAGTGATACTATTGATGTGTTGCATTACGATTTGCATCTCAACATCATGAATTTTTCTGCCCGCAATCTCAGTGGATATGCAGTGCTCACCCTTACCCCTAAAATGAACCAGATTACTCATATCCCTCTTGATCTTCTTGTATTAACTGTTGATTCGGTAAAGGTCAATGGTCAGGTGGTTACGGCATGGTACAGAGACGACAAAATCATACGCATTCCGCTGTCAACACCTGCCTCAGTGGGCGATACTCTGAAGGTTCGAATTCGATACCATGGAACCCCTGTGGTAGAGCCAGCCGGGTGGGGTGGTTTTCATTTTAAATCTTGGATAGCTTACAATTTAGGCGTTGCTTTTCAGGCCGATCCCCATAATTATGCACGAGCCTGGTTTCCCTCGGTAGATGACTTCATTGACCGAGCCACCTATGATTATTATATTACCACCGAGGCTTCGATGAAGGCTGTTTGTGGAGGCCTGCTCATTGATTCTACAACCCATCCCGATAACACCATTACCTGGCATTGGCGCATGAATCAAGTCATACCAGCTTACCTGGCTTCTGTTGCAGTAGCAAATTATAAAGCATTTAGTCATACCTATTATGGGTTGGCGGGTCAGGTTCCAGTATCCCTCTTTTTCCGTCCTTCCGACTCTTTGGCTGTGTTAAACCTATTTACCAATCTTGATGCCATTCTATCCATTTATGAAAATCATTGGGGGCCTTATTCTTTCGACAGAGTGGGTTACGTTGGGACCATTGAAGGGGCTATGGAGCATGCAGCCAATGTGGCTTTTCCTGTTTCTTCTTTGAATGCTTCAAGCGAGTGGTTGTATGCCCACGAATTGGCTCATATGTGGTTTGGCGACAAAACTACTTGTTCAACGCCTGAAGATATGTGGCTCAATGAAGGATGGGCCGTTTTTAACGAATCTTTGTTCAGAGAAGGTTTGTATGGCTACGGGGCGTATCGCACCAATATGAATCAAAAGCTAGCCAATGTATTGCGAATGTGTCATATAAAGGACCAGGGTTACCGCGCTCTTTTTGGAATTCCTAATGCCTATACCTATGGTGAAACTGTTTATCAAAAAGGGGGGGTAGTGGTTCATACGCTGCGTAATTATCTGGGAGATAGTCTATTTTTTCCCGCTATGCAGGCTTTTCTCGATTCATTTGCTTTTCAGCCCGTCTCATCATTTCAGTTGCGTGATTTTCTCAGTGCTTATACCGGCACAGATATGACCGCTTTTTTCGATGGTTGGGTTTTTTCTCCTGGTTTTCCCGGTTTTGTAATTGATTCCATGAGGGTAATACCTTCAGAAAATCAGTATCTTGCAACAGTTTATGTTCGTCAAAAATCAAAAGGCCCTGCACCGCTTTTCAATGATAATCGTCTTTTTATCGGCTTTCTTGATGAAAATTGGAAAATTGTTGAACATCAAATGAATTTTTCTGGTGAATATGGCGTTGCGACATTTACGCTTCCTTTCCATCCTTTCCTTTGCTTGGCCGATCCTTTCGATCGAATATCTGATGCTACCACCGATTTTCAGCAAATCATTAAATCCCCAGGAGATTACGATTTCGACAACACTTATTTCAGGTTGTCTGTCAATCAAATACAGGATTCGGTTTTTGTAAGGGTAACGCACAATTGGACAGCCCCCGACAGTTTAAAAACTTATGTTCCAGGTCTTAAACTTTCAGATTACCGATACTGGCGTATTGATATGGCAGGAATACCTCCATTGGCTAAAGGTCGGTTTTATTACAGCCGGCCTGCTTATCTCGACCAGAGTCTTTTGCAAAATCTCAACGACTCCCTAGTTATACTTTATCGCACCCATCCATCAGACGACTGGCAGGGAATAGCCTTTACTCGTTCGGGCTCACTCACGGGATATATTTATGTTGATAATTTGTTGCCCGGCGAATACACCCTTGCGGCCTGGAACGAAATGTATGTCGGACGTTGGAATCATCCATCTATAAAAAATCAACACCTTCGCATCTATCCCAATCCGGCTTCATCAACTGTCTTTTTTGAATACGATTTGAAGGGTCGTCGAGGTACGCTTGAAATTTTAGACCTTAATGGAAGAATTTTGCATAAAATACCTCTTACTTTGCCTGCGTCGAGAATAGCCTGGGATACCTCTTTAATTCAAAAGGGGACTTATCTCGCTCGATTAAGCAACGACCAGGGGCTTACTCAGGAATCTTCAATCTTTTGCATAAAATAATTTTTCCATTGGGCGGGTAAGTATGCGAATTGGCACTTGGGTTTAGGCTTCTGAACGCTTAGGATAATTTTTTTTAGAGCCTTTTCAATTGTTTTGCTCTTAACCCCAAACTTTTGTTAATAGAGAAAATTTAAATGAGAGGTCAACTTCCCTGTTGAGTATTTTTTCAGGGAAAATCGGTTAATTCGCTGTCAAAAGAATTTTTATGATATATCTCGATTATAATGCCACCACCCCTCTGGCCCCTGAAGTTGCCGAAGTTATGCAGCCTTTTATACGTGAGCACTATGGTAATCCTTCAAGCACCCATCGATTGGGGACAACGGCAAAATTAGCCATCGAACGGGCCAGGCAGCATGTAGCGTTGTTAATAGGTGCTTTCCCTGATGAAATTGTATTTACTAGTGGAGGCACCGAGGCAAATAATATGGCGCTTAGAGGTTTAGTGCTTAGTTTAAAGTTTAAGGGCAATCATATAATTACCAGCGAGATAGAACACCCTGCCATTCTTGAGGTTTGTGCTTGGCTCGAAAAACAAGGCTTCTTTGTTACCTATTTACCCGTTGATGAATTCGGCAGAGTTGATCCAGAGGAAGTTAGAAGGCGGATTAGACCTGAAACCCTGTTAATCTCAATTATGCACGCCAACAATGAGACAGGAACCTTGCAGCCTATAGCCGAAATTGCTACTATAGCGCACCAAGCGGGAATCATCTTTCATACAGATGCAGCCCAGAGTTTAGGGAAGATGAAAGTAAATGTGAATGAACTGGGTGTTGATATGCTTTCGATGGCTGGCCATAAGTTGTATGCGCCCAAGGGCGTTGGGGCTTTGTATGTAAAGAGGGGTTTAAAACTTGAGAGAATTATCTTTGGGGCAGGGCAAGAGAAAGGTCTTAGACCAGGAACAGAAAACGTGATACACATTGTTGCATTTGGAGAAGCCTGCCGACTGGCCGCTGAGAGAGTTGAACAAGATTATATTCATTTAAACCAGCTGCGTGATCGCCTGCAAAATGGTCTTCTGAGCAGCCTTTCGGATGTGAGGGTAAACGGCCATTCCGACCATCGACTTCCTAATACCTTGAGCATTAGTTTTTTAGGGATTGAAGCTCAAACGCTTATTTCTGAATTGCCCGATATTGCTTTATCGGCTGGTGCCGCATGTCATTCAGATAGTGTGGAAATGAGTCATGTACTAAGAGCCATGCAAATTCCTGTAGTGTGGGGCATGGGAACCCTTAGAATTTCGGTTGGGCGTTATACAACCCAGGCTGAAATTGATGAGGCTGTAGAAATGATTAAGCAGGCTGTAAGTCGTATTAGAGGAGAGCAACAAGCTTTTCGTAAAGATGCGTATCAAAATATAAGACTAACTCATTTTACCCATGGACTGGGTTGTGCCTGTAAGCTTCGTCCTAAAATGTTGGAAGCTATTCTTCAAAAACTGCCTGTGCAATCCCATCCCAATTTGCTCGTTGGAAACGAAACGTCTGACGATGCCATGGTTTATAAAATTAGCGAGGATACCGCTCTTGTTAGTACTGTAGATTTTTTTACTCCAATTGTGGACGATCCTTATCTTTTTGGAGCCATTGCAGCAGCCAATTCTCTCAGTGATATTTATGCCATGGGGGCCAAGCCCTTGTATGCACTTAATATCGCGGCTTTTCCTTCGGGGCGTTTACCTGGCGAGGTGTTGCAAGAGATTCTCCGAGGCGCTTCCGATAAAGCGGCAGAAGCAGGTATTCCAATTGCAGGAGGACATACAATAGAAGATATTGAACCTAAATTTGGCCTGGCCGTTACCGGTGTGGTCCATCCCGATCGAATTTTGCGCAACCAGGGAGCAAAACCCGGAGATGCGATCATTCTTTCTAAACCCCTTGGAACAGGCATCTTGTCTACTGCGTTGAAAAGGGGCATGCTTGAGGAAACTTTTTATCGCCCACTCATACAAAACCTTACTGCACTTAATGACGTGGCAGCTCAGATAATTGAAGGGTTTACGGTACATGCCTGCACCGACATAACGGGTTTTGGCCTGCTCGGGCACCTTTTGGAGATGTCCCGTCCGGCCGGTTTAGGTGCTTGTATATATTTCAAATCTATACCTATCTTACCGGGTACTGAAACTTTGGCTCTGGCTGGGGCTGTTCCAGGAGGCACCCATGATAACTTGGCCTGGGTAGCATCTTTCGTACGTTTCGATGATATGGTGCCTATGCATCATCGCCTGATTCTTGCCGATGCTCAAACCAATGGTGGATTGCTGCTTGCAGTGCCTCATGAACAGGCTAATGGTTTGCTTGATGCGCTTCGAAAACGCCTCGGCGAACAGGTAAGCCTGATCGGGCACTTCACCGATAAGAGTTTCATTGAGGTTCTTTAATTACTGATTAATTGCTGCGCCAGGCATCTTTGTTGGGTTCGCCCTGGATAATGAGCACAACGGCTTTTTTAGTTTCATGTCCTCAAACAACGAATTATTACATTTCTTGTCTGATCAAGAGCTTGTTCAATTCTTCCGGTTATGAAGTGAGGTATAGTGAAATTTATCATGATATAGGCAACACAGTAGATGCAGCACGCCAGAAATTATTTTGACAAATAAATTCTTATTTTAAAGCTCTAAAATCATTAGGCCATGGATAGATTTACTGCAAAATATCAACGAAGGGTGCGCTTTTTTATTCTGCGCGGGAGTTTTGGAATAATAGCATACCTATTCGCACCTATACCTTTAGATTCAGTTGTGAAAGCACAGGATGTACAAGTTTCTGCTTATAAGGCAGCTCGCCCTTATACCCGGTGGTGGTGGCACGCAGGAATTTATAGCAAACGTGATATTAGAGATCAACTGGTTTGGCTTAAAGACCAAGGGTTTGGAGGCGTAGAGTTGGCATTCATTTATCCGGTAAATCGTAATCCTCAGGCTCCACGTTTTAGGTGGTTGGGAGATGAGTGGCAGAAAATGGTGGTTTATGCTAAACACTGTTGCGATAGTTTAGATATGGGTTGCGATTTCACGTACGGCTCGTTGTGGCCTTTTGGGGGAACATTCGTACAAGATGCGGATCGCACCCGGCGTTGGGGTGACTCTTCGTTTCGTCAATTTTTGCGGCTTACCTGGGAACATCCAGATACGGGCTACGTAATCAATCATTTAGATAGCAATGCCTTCAGTCATTATGCTGAAATTTTGAGCCCTGCGTTCAAGCCTGCAATGCGTGGCGGGCAGTCTGCCCTGTTTTGCGACTCATGGGAGGTGGAAACGTATAAAATTTGGACCCCTGGATTGGAAAAAACTTTTGAAAATATTTATGGGTATGATATTATGCCTTATATGGATCAGATTTATGCGCCGGAGAATGCTGGCCCTCGCTATGATTATATGAAACTTTTATCCGACCTGGCAATCCACAATTTTTTTGAACCATGGAATGCTGAATGTCACAAATTAGGGGGACTAAGCCGAGCACAAATCGCTGGAGCCCCTGTGGATGTAATTGAAGCCTATTCAAGGGTTGATATTCCCGAAACCGAAGCCATGCTTTACGAACCGGAGTATGCACTTATCGTTTCGTCGGCAGCTGCACTTGCCGGAAAACCTATCGTGAGTGCTGAATCTTTTACATGCCTCTATGGCTGGCCCCGAAAATACATGTTCGAAGAGCAAACGGCAGATTTGAAATTGGTGGCTGATGCTTTATTTGCCCATGGGGTGAATCATATCATTTGGCATGGAACACCTCTTAACCCAGCAGGATGGGATACTATTGCGTTTTATGCCACAGTCCATGTAGGTAAACGGGGAAAGCTTTCTAAAGATCTAAAATCTTTCAATGATTATCTAACTCGCGTCTCACAAGCCATGCGTTATGGTCATCCTTATACCGATATTGCTGTTTATTTGCCCCTTGAGGATGCCTGGATAGCTGGTGAATTGCCCCCCGAAAAACAACTTCCATGGTCATGGGGTGCTTATGAGATGCGTTATATTTACAGGCCTTCGGAACTCTCGGGTTACCATCCCTTGTGGGTCAATGCCCATCATTTGAAAAATGCTACTATTCTTGATGGAAAATTACATGTGAATGGACGGGTTTTTGATGCACTCTATGTGGATGTCCAATCTCTCGACTTTTCTTCTCTTGAAACAATATATGCAATAGCCTCTGCCTCAGTTCCTATAATATTGAAGAAACAACCCCAGCAGGCAGGCTTCATTAAAAACAGCCGGTTTCAGGAAATTTTGAATCATCTGTTGCATTTGTCCAATGTTTATTTCTCTATTTCTGAGGCTCGTTTGTCTCCCCCCATCATCGAAGGCAACGATCTGCCTCTCTTTTGGGTGAGAATGGGAGCCGATGGCATAAAAATCTTTTTTGCCAATCCCAAAGCCCGCAATTTGAAATACCCCCTAGCTTATGGCCAAGCTTATCAGGAAGAGTCAATTATGCAAGAGGTGAAAATTAATTACAAAGGCCATTCCATCCCCCTAAGGCTGGTTTTCGAACCATACCAGTCCTTACTTTTAAGCATTACGCCTGAGGGTAATGTGGAGTATGAGGATATTCGTTATTTCCCTGATCCGCCTACGCGCAACTAAATCTTTTTCTTTTTTATTTTATCTCCTGAAAATATAGAAATTTTTATGTGATAAAAGCTTGTTTATCATTAATTTTTCATGCCAATACCTACCGTAAAGTCATCGATGTAAAGCTTTTCTTTGCCTTTATTCCAAATATAAACTTTTATGCGATCGCCAGCCCTGCTCCTTTTTAAATCCATTGCTAAGTCTAAATAAAGCCAGCCTTTCTCAGAGATCTTGGCCTCTTTTAGCGACGTGGATAGGTAACGATTTGTGTCTTTCATTTTTAGATCAATCACTAAAGATGCTATTTTACAATTTTGATTTTCAGGCTTTATCCACACTCCTGCTCTTAAAGTAGAATCGCTGTCTGTAAGGTCCAGGTTTTCAATAACTGAATTAAAAAATTCAAAAAACTCATCTTTTTCGTTCATCAAATAGCTAAATCTACTCTTGTGATTTTCAGAGGAATCAATATTTTTTTGAAATTTTCTTTCACTATTCTCGAAACCTTCGTTTTTGATTACAAACCATTTTAAGCAGGTGTCAGTTTCGCGTTTTAATTTATAACTTTTAATTCTTTCAAAAATAAA
>CALJNV010000127.1 GCA_937981455.1 uncultured Bacteroidales bacterium
ATAATCAGGTGCTCCGCTTGTAAAATAATGCAAATTGACGGGCAGCCGCACCACATCGCAGCCCAGACTTCTGATATGTTCCAAGTCGGTTCGGGTATATTTACCAAAAGGTAAAGAACGTATATGCGTTGCTTGATCAAACCAACCGGTAAGGTTTACTCCACGACTCATGGCCGGCTGTGCTTTCAGGCTATTACATGACAAGAAGGCTGCACCCCCTAAGGCAATAATCCACAAGATGATATTTTGCATACGTTTCGTTTTGTGAGGCTAAAGTTAACCAACAAACCAAAACCTCCATGGGTCGAGGCGAAACATATAAAATCTCCATAAGAGGCAGTCCATGAGCTCAATTTTTGAAAGAAGCTGAAAAGGCCTGAAACCATGCCATTGGAGTTAGAAGTATCCCTTAGGCCCGTTCAAACCCTTAAATTTGCTATAAACATTCTCATCTCATCTTCTATTCTTTCGAACCCCTGATAAAGAGCAAATTGGGCTCTGGCCCGTTGTAGATTATGCTCTGGATGCTGGGTACGATAATAAATATCGTTGTTCAAATAATCGGTAAGAAAACGAAGGGCAATAACGAAGGTGAGAAAGGCTGGCGCTCGGTGAAGGTTTTCGAGTTCTAATTGAGAGATAAGTGATTGTGTTTGCAATAAAAAGCCTTGGGTGTAGGCTTTAAACAATGGCAAGGAAGGAACCACCCGGGAAATATCTAATTCGTCTTCGGCTGCAGGGTTGGCTGTGGTACGAAGGGCATCACCAAAGTCGTGAAGCATGCAACCAGGCATTACGGTATCAAGATCTATCATGCAAATCCCTATGTGGTTTTCATCGAAGAGGACATTATTGATTTTGGGGTCATTATGAACAACCCTTTGAGGAAGTCGTCCGTGGGCTATCCACTGGTCGAGCCACAACAACGATTCAGCCTTCGATTCTACAAGACAGATAAGTTCTGAGGCATTTTTTCTTCGTTTAGTTTGGGCTGCTTTCAAGGATTGCTGAAACTGATCCAGTCTGTAGGCAAGTTCATGAAAATGAGGGAGCACCACATGAAGTTCTCGTGGCTCAAAGCCCTCGAGTGCCCGATAAAAACCTCCCAGGGTTTTACCCGCCTCATAGGCCAGGGAAGTATCGTGGGGAACATCCACAGTATGGCTACCACCAATATACTCAAATGCCCTCCACCAATTACCCTCGTCATCTTGCAGATGCGTCAATCCTTGCAAAGATGGCACTACTTGAATCGTAACAGGCCGAACACTATTGGATGACCTTTGATGAATATAGGAGGTTACCTTGCAAATGTTTTCCATTAACAGGTCGATAGCCGGAAAAACCTTGTGATTTATCTGCTGAAGGATCAATGCCTTAGGGCCTATATCGACCTTAAAAGTACGATGAATGTGCCCCGAACCTAAAGGGACTGTCGATGCTCCTGGCCCAAGGCCATAGGCACTCATAATAGACGGAGGAATTGCAAGGGTTACCACAGCTTTTCAGGATAAATGCCATGTTCTTTAAGCAGCCGGAGTTTTTCTACTACAACCGGTCGGTCTTCAGGAAAGGTCACGCCAAACCAGTTTTCGTGTACAGGCAGCACGCGGAAACGAGCTTTGCGTGAAGCAATTAGCTTATCTGCAACCGTAGGTATATAAAACTCAGCCTTTTCAAGATTTGGCGAGGTTTGAAGAAATTCACGGAAATAAGTTTCAAAATCATTGAATACTTCAGGGAAGAAGGCCCAGGTATTCATCGAAACCACGGTATTGCCTGGTAAGAAAACCCAATTTTCGTTTTCGTCGGGGTAAGCATAACCATTGTGTGTTTTTTGAATTTTATGGGTCTCAACCACTTTATGAAGAAATCCCGCTGCATCCGTCTCACAGATTCCTCGGGAAACTCCGCCGAAATCTGAAAGGGTTTTAGAGAGCTGATAACCGCATAAGGCATATTCACGAATGCCGACGGGTTGGGGAGCTTTAAAAAAATCTACCAGGGCAGTATACGCCCCCGGACCGTAGAAATCATCGGCATTGATAACCGCAAATGGCTCTTTAATTTTATCCTTAGCCATCAACACGGCATGCCCCGTTCCCCAAGGTTTAAGTCTTCCCTGAGGAACCCAAAAACCTTCAGGTAAAATATCAAGTTCTTGGTGTACATAGTCCATTTCTATTTTACCCTTGAAACGGCCATCAAAAAAATGAAGAAATTCTTTTTCAATCTGTTTTCGAATGATAAAGACAACCTTGCCAAAGCCGGCCCGCATGGCATCGTAAACAGAAAAATCAATGATGGTTTCACCCTGAGGCCCTACAGGGTCGAGCTGCTTAAGTCCTCCATAGCGGCTACCGATACCGGCGGCAAGGATCAATAGAGTAGGTTTAGTATTGGAGTTCATACATATAATAATTTATTTTGTTTACCAATTTCTGATTTTGTGCCACTGGGTGGCGTACATAAAAATTACAAAATAACAGGGCAAAAGGATGATGTAAGCAAAGGTGGGCGAATAAAGATCCGAAATTTTGCCCCAAACCAAGGGGAATAGAGCGCCCCCTGCAATAGCCATGATGAGCAGGGCAGAACCTGTTTTTACAAACCTTCCCAAACCATGAATAGCCAGTGGCCAAACCGCCGGCCAAACCAGTGCATTAGCAAGTCCTAACAATGCAACAAAAGCTACAGAAATATATCCAGTGGTCGTTACAATGCCTGACGTGAAAATCAAACCCAATATACCAGAAAAAGCTAGGGCCTTTTCCTGGGTAATATATTTAGGAATCAACACAATACCCAGTAGGTAACCCACGATCATGGCTCCTAAGGTAAATGAAGTAAACATTTTGGCTGTTTGCAGAGGAATATTCAGAGCCTGACCATAACGAATTATGGTATCACCTGCTACTACCTCTGCTCCAACATAAAGAAACAGAGTGAGAACCCCAAGAACAAGTTGTGGGAACTGAAAAATGCTCAATTTGTCCTGATTCATAAAGGGATTTTCCTCGTCTGCATTTTCAGCGTCAATTTCGGGTAAAGGAGAAAATCGAATCATGAGCCCCAGAAGGAAAAGAACACCTGTCATTACCAAGTAAGGGTTTATAACCCTGCGAGCGAGGGCATCGAGGGCTGCTGTACGCTCAACACTGGTAAGGGTCTTCAGGCTTTGAGCCAGCGCATCTCCATCGGAAAGGATAAAATAGGCCAAAATCAATGGAGCTATGGCACCTGCTGCTTTGTTTGCTACACCCATGATGCTGATACGGGCTGCAGCGCTTTCTCTCGGGCCCAGAATGGTAATGTAAGGATTGGCAGCTGTTTGAAGAATCGCTAAACCTGTCCCCATCACAAAGAGACCAGTCAAAAATATTCCATAAGTACGTGTAAGAGCTGCAGGTACAAAAATCAATGTTCCCAGCGCCATAACCCACAGACCTACCATCATGCCATTGCGAAACCCCGTTTTTTTCAAAATCCAGGATGAGGGCAAAGCCATAATAGTGTATGAGATATAAAATGCAAAGGCCACAAACATGGCTTCGAAATTGGTAAGCTCGCAGGCCATGCGTAAATAGGGAATTAGTATGCCGTTGAGCCAGGTTACGAAACCAAAAATGAAAAACAGTACTCCAATAATAGTAATTCCAAGTGCATAATTGCGACTCACCTCAGCTTGTGATTTGTTGTTCATACGTTTGAAATCGTTTGGGGTTGCATACAGATTTTAAAAGTTAACTTCTTTAATTTTTACCAAAGGTTTTATAGTAAATGAATACTTGTACACGGCCGGCACAAGTGTATATTTTTTAAAAGGTCTAGCGCCCCAGCTATCGTCGCCTCCCACTCCTGTTTGCCCAAAATCCACATAAAGTTCTGTAAAACCTGAAGGCTTCAGGTCGATTGTATGACGGTTTTTCGACGAACTGTAATCGAGAGATGAGAGGGGAAAAGGCAAGGCAGAGAAGCAGAAGGTCGGACTACCAGAAATAAGCAAACCCGAACCATCCGCAGCTTGTAAGAGTAATTTTCTGACCTCGGTTCGATAGCCATTTTCCTGAGGCCTAATATAAGGCACATACAAATCGTGAACCGATGCCTCGTAAATACTCACAAAGGCTGAAGTTTTGCGATCTAAATAATTTTCATGGGGTCCCCTGCCGTACCATTTCACACGGTCAAAAGTACCTGGCAGCCTGAAGAAGGTGCCCACCCTGGGTAGTTCTGGTATTGCAGATAGATCAGCGCTTTCAGAGGGTATGAGGCAATAATCCACTT
>CALJNV010000128.1 GCA_937981455.1 uncultured Bacteroidales bacterium
ATGTGAATTCCTTCTGGAATTTTGAAGACATCGTCGGGAATATTTGCATCTTCTTCAATCTGAGTAGCCTGGCGCATCACTTGTCCATTCATTTCTACTTTTAGAACCTGGTCTTTGTAAAGCCATTGTTTCAGGCCAAAAACTTCGAAAACCTTGCAATCTTTTCCCAAAAAGGTTTCATTGGGAAATATCGTTCCTCCATTTTGTTTCACAAACTCCTCGAGGTTTTTAAAATCAGGCTTTACAAACTGTCCCATGGCTTGAGCAATTTCTTTAAATTGTCCAATTTTCATTTTGGTGCCTGTTTTGCTAATCAGGTCGATAGTATAAACCCAATCCCCCTCTTCAATCGTAAGCTGTTCTTCTTTTTGGTTCACTCCATAGCCTTTGGTTTCACTTTGAGTTCGAATCGCTTTACGATTGTTTTTCTGGTCAATCCATTGGGTTTCATGGGCAGTGATTTCCATGCCTCCAAAGCTGGATTTTGTTTCGAATTCAATGCGAAGCGTGTTGAGCGATGGCGTTTGGTTTAGCTGCTTGTTACTTGAACGTTGGCAAGCACCCACCATGCTGACCACTAAAGCAATGCCTATAAACAAGATATTTCTCATAGGGTTGATTTTGAAAGGTTGATATTGCGAAGATAGAAAGTATTTTTGCCCTAATCAACATCGATTGTTAGGGGTAGGCGAAATTAAAATTTCGAAAATCATGGAGGCGGAGTTATTTTTTGGGATGATTTAAAAATGCCGCAGCAGCTTTTTCGAGTTTGTTATACCATTCTACTCCGTAACGCCTTATGAGGGGCTCTTTCAGGAATTGGTACAGGAGCAGTCTGGTGATACGCCCATTTTTTAATGCCGGTTTACAAATTTGCCATTTGTGGTAAATGAGGTTATCGCCCGTAACACCTTTACCAACTCTGATTGGGTATAGATGACAGGATTCAGGTTTGCGGAAATGAGATTTTTTTTCGAAAAATGCTTGCTCGAGGGCACATCTGGCAATATTTCCTTGGTAAAAAACGAAAGCACACTCCCGGCCATCTACCAAAGGGGTTACAAAATGTCCCATTTCGTCGTATTCAAAAACTCCTTGTTGTTGTATAGTCTCGATGCCTTTGGGGGTCATGTAAGGAATGGCAGCCTGCCAATTGTCCTCCAGTTCACCAATTTCTTCAGGTAGCAAAGGCGCGCCTGCATCACCCTCCACGCAGCAGGCACCATAACATTTGTCGGTATCGCAAACAAAAAGTACCTGTAAAAGGTCTTCATTCACAATCACTCCATCGATGATGAGCATGGCAAAAATTTGAGGCAAAACTAAAGTTAATTCTTAGATATGCTCATTGTATTGTTTGCCTTTACGCAAAATGCAACAGCAGGGTGGAAGACGGTTGGGTGCATTACATATTTTAAAGGGTATGTTTTTGCTGATAAAAATTGGCAAACCGCATGGTATTTAAGTTTGTGATTTAGCAACCTATATATCGTGAGATGACCAGGCGTTGTATTTCGCTGGTACCTTCTCCGATTTGCAGCAAACGTTGGTCGCGGTAAAAACGTTCTATACCATAGGCTTTCATGAGCCCATAGCCACCATGAATTTGTACTGCCTCGTCAGCTACAAATTTTGCTACCTCTGAGCAATAGAGTTTGGCCATGGCGGCTTCTTTGGCAAAAGGTTTTCCTTTGTCTTTAAGCCAGGTGGCTTTGTAAAGAAGAGCACGAGCGGCTTCTATCTGTGTAGCCATATCAGCCAATTTAAAAGCTATGGCTTGAAATTTGGCAATGGGCTTGCCAAATTGTTTTCTTTCCTGAGCATAAGCCAATGCCATTTCATAGGCACCCTGGGCTAGACCCAGTCCCATGGCTGCTATGGCGAGTCTTCCACTGTCGAGGGTTGAGAGCATGATGCGGCTGCCTTCCCCTTCTTTACCTAATAAGTTTTCGTAAGGTACTCGGCAGTCATTGAAAAAAAGCTGAGCTGTGTTGCTGGCTCTCCACATTAATTTTCCATGCATGGGTACAGCGCTGAAGCCGGGTGTTTGCTGAGGCACAATAATGGCCGATAATTCTCCGTTGCTGCCTGTTACGGCTTGCACAGTAGAACCCCATGTGATGCCTGTAGCTGCATTGGTTATGAATATCTTGCTGCCGTTGATTATCCATTGATTTCCCTCTCTTACGGCTCTGGTGCGGGTGCCCCGGGAGTCGCTTCCAGCTTCAGGTTCAGTAAGACCAAACCCCCACAATGCTTCACCGGTGCACAGTTTAGGCAAATAATGTCGTTTTTGTTCCTCTGTTCCATAGTTGTAAATGGGCCCTACACCCAGTGAATTGTGTGCCGCAAGGGTGGCCGCCTGCGAACTGTCGACGCGAGCCAGCTCTTCTACAGCGATGATGTAGGATAGGTAATCCATGCCCTGCCCCCCATATTCAGGGGAAATTGTCATGCCAAAAAGCCCCAATTCCCCCATGCGACGGGTTAGCTCGTATGAAAATGTCTCTTTTTCATCGAGTTCTGCAGCTAAAGGTTTTATTTCGCGTTCGGCAAAGTCTCGCACTGTCTGCCGTATGAGATCGTGTTGTTCGTTGCAAAAAATGTCCATAAAATACTTTTTTAATCTTTTGATAGTAAATCGTCCGGGATATCAACTTCGACATTCAAGAGTGCTTGGGCGAAGGTTTTGCCCTGAGGGTCAGCCATCAACGAGCGGGTTCCCCCTCCATCCAGTGACTCCTCGAGTAAAAAGTTTAATCCCAATAGGTTGTCAAGTTCATACCTTGTAACTTTTCCATGACAAACGCCCTTGAATAAATATTTAACAAATGAAGCGGTAATGTGTTGCTTAATCCATTTATAAATTGCGGGGGAACGAGCCAATAAACCTATATTGGCCGTGTCTCCCTTATCACCAGACCGGGCCAAACATATTTGGTAAAGCTTCACTCTGTTTTTCCCGTCAAATGGAATGGGGATTCCCTCAGTGGCAAATTGTTGGGTATTATCGTTTGGCTCTACGAATGGTTCCTCCACACCTGTTATTGAAGGAATACGCGTTTCTTCTATTGGATCTCCTTGCCAATTGAGCAAAACCGTTTGAGCCGTAACTTTTTCTTTTGGAATAAGGGCGGGCCAATAGCTTAAAACAGTCTTAATGTGAGGCCTTCCTCCGGTAACAGCTACTCCCGGCGGACCACTCAAGATCAGTGGAGCTATGGATTTAGCAAATATTTCGTGTTTTTTTAAATCTTCGTCGTAAATGCTGAAAGTCAGGAGAATTTCATTGGGATCGATAGGGGCAGCCAGGTCGAGGTGGCAAGAGTTATACCCTTGATAGTTTGTATTTTTTTTTTGAAATTCTAAGCCAAGTCGATCCCAAAAGATGGAAGCAAAGGTTTGGGCTTTGAGGAGGGCCTCAGGTGCACTGATGATGACGCTTCCCGAAGAGACATATCCTTCTTGAAAGGCCATTGAGACTTTGAGAAATGGTGTGGGTGCAGATCCTTTTACGCCATATACTCTTACGCGGTCAGTGCCTTGTTCTTCGAGTTGTATGGTGCGAAAATCGGCTACAACATCGGGACTGATATATGCAGCGGGATTTCCCATTTCGTAAAACAATTGTTCGCGAACTGTGTCACTATTTACCAACCCCCCTGTATTGGGATGGCGCGTTACTACAAAACTTCCATCGGGCTCCACCTCAATGATAGGGTAAGCCATGTTTTTCCAGTTGGTAACTTTTTTCCAGTCAGTATAGTTTCCGCCTGAAGCCTGGGCTCCACATTCAATGATATGACCAGCTACCAAAGCAGCTGCTATCTTGTCGAAATCACCAGGTTGCCAACCAAACTCATAAGCCATGGGGGCCATGGTTATCGAAGTATCGGTTACCCGTCCGGCAATCACAATATCGGCTCCCATTTCGAGCGCTTTCACCAAAGGCCACATGCCAATGTAAGCATTGGCACTTTGAATCTTATTTTCTACATCCTCAAAAGATTTACCTGTTTCCATGTTGCGAAACGAGACGCCTTCCTCTTTCATTCGCATAATATCAGACATAATGTTGTCGCCCAATACAACAGCTACTTTTAAAGGAAGGTTTTTCTCTTTGAGGATGCGAGCAACCTGCCGACCGCACTCCAGGGGATTCATTCCTCCAGCATTGGTCAAAACCTTTACGCCTCGCCGGTGTATTTCTTCGGCATTTTGGTTGATGATGTGTATGAAGTCGGTAACATACCCTGCCTGAGAATTTTTAAGCTGCTGCTTACGTAAAATGCTCATGGTGATTTCAGCCAAAAAATCGATGCTTATATAATCGAGTGGACCTCCCATGAGTTGCCGACGAAAGGCGTTTAAATCATCGCCCCAGAACCCACCGGCATTACCTATACGAATGATTGATTTCATATTTCCTGGTTTTTTTTAAGTTCTATTAAAATTCGACCCGTTTCAGCCATTTCCCCTTCCTTTATATGTAGGGCATTAACCCTGCCTTCAAATGGGGCTTTTAGGGTGTTTTCCATCTTCATCGATTCAATCACCAATAATGGTGTACCTTCGGTTACCCATTCATTTTCTTTAACCATGATTTTGTTTATTCTTCCCGGCATCGGTGAAATGATTTTCCCTGGGTCCGATCCTGAACCTGTTGCACCAAGGGATTCGTAGAATTCTTGCATGGGTAGAATATCAGCTCTGTAACAGTGGAAATTGAATCCATTGTATGAGAGAACTACACTTCCATCGGGGGCCTCACCCACCACAATATTCACCTGATGTCCATCAATACAAAAGTTCAGATAAGGCAATCGCTGATTTCTTAATTCTACTTCTAACGTTTCGTTTTGCACCGTAAAGTTTAATTTTCCATCTTTTAGAGAAAGGATATCAACATCAAACGATTGCGCTTCTATGCCTAAACGAAGCCTGGGTAAGAGTCGCCAATATCCGATGGAAGACCATACCCCATGGTCAGCAAATTTTTTACCCAGGGTATAAAGTAAAAATCCGGCCAGTAAAATTCTACGATCTGCTTTGCTTCGCTCATCCTGAGTTTTTTTATTGATTGCATCTAAATTTTCCGAGATAAAATGGGTAGAAATTTGATTGGATTGAAAAGCAGGGTGGTTGATGAGTTGAATAAGGAAAGGCAGGTTGGTTTTGATGCCCTGGAGGATACAAGAGCGCAAGGCGAGATTCATTCGATGTATGGCTGTATCGCGGTCAGGTCCATGAACTATAAGTTTTGCTATCATGGGATCGAAAAAAGTCTCTACCCGACCAGGACCCTCATAAGCACTATCGATTCTGACATTGAGATTTGAAGGGAATTTTAACAGGTGAATATCTCCGGGCGAGGGTAAAAATTCTTTTTCTGGGTCTTCGGCGTATATTCGGCATTCAATGCTATGACCCTGCAATGGTGCATTGAAACACGTATCAGTCAGAGGATATCCTGCAGCAATGCGTATTTGTTCTTCCACAATGTCGAGGCCAGTTATCATTTCTGTAACAGGATGTTCTACCTGAATACGTGTATTCATCTCGAGGAAATAGAATTTTTGCGTATCATCTAAAAGGAATTCGAGTGTACCTGCGCCTACGTAGCCGATAGACCGAGCCAATGCAATCGCTGCTGAAGTAATTCTGGCTCTTACATCTGACGTGAGGGTAGGGGAGGGAGCTTCTTCAATAACTTTTTGAAAGCGACGTTGCAAGGTGCATTCTCTTTCCCATAGGTGAGCCACATGGCCCTGCTGATCAGCTATCACCTGAACCTCTATATGGCGAGGGTTTTCTATGTATTGTTCTAGATAAACGGTTCCGTCGCCAAATGCTGAGGCCGCTTCACGGGAGGTAGTTTCCAGGAGTTGTACAAGTTCATTTTTATTGCGAGCTATACGCATGCCTTTGCCTCCTCCACCGGCCGCAGCCTTGATAAGAACGGGCCAGGGCATCTGTTCGGCTTTACTTAAAAGCTCTTCGGAGGTGCCTGTAAAACCAAGGGTTACGGGAAGGCCGGCATCTATCGCCAGTTTTCGTGCTTCTATTTTGTTCCCCATCATGTGAATGACGCTGGGGGAGGGTCCAATAAAAACAATCCCTTCCTTCTCACATGCTGAAGCAAAAGAAGAGTTTTCACTTAAAAAGCCATAACCCGGATGAATGGCCTCTGCCCCTGCACGTTTGGCTATGTCAATAATTGCGGGAATGTTCAGGTAGGTTTCAGATAGATTACCCTTTCCCAGGTACCAGGCTTCATCGGCCAGGGAGACATGCAGGGACTTTCTGTCGGCATGGGAATATATAGCTACAGTAGGGATACCTAATCTTTGAGCCGTGCGCTGTATTCGAAGGGCTATCTCTCCTCTGTTTGCAATTAATATTTTGTTAAACAATTTCATGCTTTTGGTGAATTTTCAGACCATTGGTAATACCATTTGGGTTTGCGCTTTTCCAGGAAAGAATTTAAGCCTTCCTGTCCGTCTTCTGAGGATCGGGCCCGAGCAATATACTCTGCTGATAGCCGTTGTGCTTGCTCAGGTTCATCATGTAAAACAAGCATATCATCAATAAGGTTTTTGCAGGCAGTGAGGGCTTGAGGTGAGGCGCTCAAGAGGTGTTGAATGACGGTTGTGAGGGTGCTTTCGGGTGCAGATTGCGGTTCAACATATTGTATGAGTCCTGCAGCCAATGCCTCTGAGGTAAAGAAGCTGCGGCCTGTAAGCATCCAATCCCTTACCTGCCCGTGTTGAGCTTTGCGAAGGACAAATGGTGAAATCACCCCCGGAACCAATCCCAAACGGGTTTCGGAAAAGGAGAATCGGCTCCCTTCCACAGCTATGGCAATATCGGCAGCTGCAACAATACCATTGGCACCCCCCAAAATATAATTGTGAACGTATGCAATAACGGGTAATGCACAAGAACTAAGGCTGTAAAAAAGTGAGCCCAGTCTGCGGGCATCTTGAAAGTTTTCATCAAATCCCTGGTTTCCCAGTTTTTTCATGTAGTTTAGATCAGCTCCTGCACAAAATCCATCGCCCCGCCCTCGTATTACCAATACTCTGGTTCCTTTGTTATTGTTAAGCGATTGAATCGCTTCAAAAAGTTCAGCAATCATTTCTTCGTTCAATGCATTTTTGGTTTCTGGACGATTGAACCAGAGGGTGGCAACAGGGCCTTTAATTTCTTTTTCTATGAAAGCCATAATTTTAAAATTTAATTTTTACATTCGGAAAACACCATAGGTGGGGTCTTCAAAAGGTCGATTGAGCGACATAGAAATACCCATGGCCAGGATTCGTCGGGTTTCCACCGGATCTATAATTCCATCATCCCAAAGACGTGCTGTACTGTACCAGGCTGATCCTTCCGCTTCATATTTTTCGAGAATGGATGTGCGTAAGGCCTCACGTTCTTCGTTACTGAGGGTTTGACCCATGCTTCGCAATTGTTCTTCTTTGACCTGTATGAGTACACTGGCTGCCTGTTCGCCTCCCATCACTGAAATTTTAGCTGCTGGCCACATAAATAATAATCTTGGATCGTAAGCGCGCCCAGCCATTGCATAATTGCCTGCTCCAAACGAGCCTCCAAAAATAACCGTGAACATGGGAACTCGGGCATTGGCCACTGCATGCACCAGTTTGGCCCCATCACGGGCTATCCCTCTGTGTTCATATTCCCTTCCAACAATGAAACCCGTTATGTTTTGTAAAAAAATGATAGGGATTTTTCTTGCTCCACACAATTCAATGAAATGGGCTCCTTTAAGACTGGTTTCAGGGAAAAAGACACCATTGTTGGCCAGTACTCCTACAGGAAAACCCATAATACGTGCGAAACCGGTTACCAGCGTTGAAGCATAAGAGGCTTTAAACTCGTGGAAACGACTTCCATCTACCATTCGCGCAATAATTTCGCGAGAGTCCACAGGTTTTCTGAAATCTATAGGGGCCAATCCATAAAGTTCCTCCGGGTCATAGTAAGGCTCTTCTGGGGATGCTATATCCAGCACTTGGCGCTGGGGCCGGGCTAAAGATTCGAAAATGTTGCGACAAATTTGAATGGCATGGTGGTCATTATCGGCCAGGTGGTCGGCTACACCCGATATAGTAGTATGAACAACGGCCCCACCCAATTCTTCAGCACTTACTTCTTCCCCGGTGGCGGCCTTTACTAAAGGAGGTCCACCTATGAAAATCGTTCCTTGGTTGCGAACAATTATGGTTTCATCGCACATTGCAGGAACATACGCTCCCCCTGCAGTGCAACTTCCCATAACTATGGCTATCTGGGGAAGCCCCATGGCCGACATCCGTGCCTGGTTATAAAAAAAACGACCAAAATCGAAGCGATCAGGAAATACATTGGCCTGCTCGGGTAAGAAAACACCGCCACTGTCAACCATGTATACTACAGGTAAATGGTTTTGTAGGGCGATCTCTTGCGCTCGAACGTGCTTCTTGATGGTTTCTTTTACATAGGTTCCCCCTTTTACCGTTGCGTCATTGGCCACTATTACCGTCTCGCGACCCTGAATCACTCCTATTCCTGTAACAATGCCCGCTGAAGGAAATTGGTTTTCGTACATTCCCCAGGCAGCATGAGGGGAAAGTTCAAGAAATGGTGTATTGGGATCTGTGAGTAAATCTATTCGTTCTCGTGCCAATAATTTGCCCCGGTTTTTGTGCAGTTGAACCGCTTTTGGGGAGCCTCCCTGCAATACTTGCAAGAGCCTTGCATGGTAAGTCTCCATGATCGCTTTGTAGGCTGCTGCATTTTCTTGAAAGCTTTTGTCGGAAGTATTGATCTGACTTTTGATTCTATACACGTTAGGAATTTTTGGATTACCAAATTAACACATTAATTAACAATATAAATCTTTGCATTGTTTGAAGTTAGCGCTTCATTTTATTAAAGGAATGGTAAAAATTTACTCTATGGTTGAATCCCCCTGCGCTGGTTTTGTGTGCATAGTGTCTGAAATTTTGCTAAAAAAACTTTGAGATTCATGCAACAGGCTCTACTCGTTAGAAAAAATTTTTTGAATGGGCATTGAAAACTGTAGAGATTGCCGCAATGACATATGTTCGTTTTATGGCTTTCCTTGCTTTAATGAAAAGAAGCTGAGTTTAACCCCCAAAGTTTATCGCAATATTTTATCCTTCACCTCCTCATTCCTATGATCCAATGAGAGGGGAGGATTGTAGTGAGTCGATTATGACCTATAGCGACTTCATTTGCTCTCAACGCTTACGGATTACCCAACCAGGTTGAAAAATTACTGTGTGGGGTCGTTTCTCCTTAAGCATTTCATTGGAGAGCTTTTCAAACTTTTTGTTAAAATTAAGTGATCGCAAAGTGAAGTCTTTTAGCTTTCCTTGCAGCCCTTCATCAATTTGTTTCTATGCTTCTTGCATATGCGATGGATGCAGCTCCTACAGGGCGGGCAAAACCGTTTTTAAAAATTTTATTTTTAAAATAGAAGGAAACTGTGCCTTGTTTGGAGGAAAAAATTTCGAGGAGGCCACCGTGGCGACGCATTGTACGCATTTTAATTACACATCCGGGGTATTCAAGGATCAATCTGCAAGGTCTTCGATTTACGATTGATTGTTTTATTTACTGTATCGTATGCCGTCAAAGTTACATTGTAAAGCCTGGGCTTGGAAATGGGACGGGGATAGTCTTTAACTGGATTTTTTGCAGTGCTGGTCGTTCCATCTCCAAAATCCCAAAGGTAGGTATCTGCATTTTGAGAAGTGTTGATGAATGAGGCTCTCACTACATTGTTAAGGGGGGTTAACGAATAATCAAAACTGGCAATAGGTGTAAAAATATTGGGGTCAGGCCCGGGATCATTTCTCTTACTGCATGATGCTAAAACCATTTGAAATGTTAACAACAACACAAGTCCTTTGCCGGGCAATGAAGGATGTGTTCTTGTTTTTTTCATAAGCTTCGTGTTTTTGGTGTTGTGCAAAATTAAAAAGTCTGTACTTGAAATGAAGCTTTTTATTCGGCAGGTGTAACCGTTGTTTCTTTTTTTTGTCAAAAAAACCTACCCCATTGATTCAAACTTCCAAACAACTATGAAAACACTTCACTGTTTTTTGATAATACTAGTTTTTACAGCCTTAACGAATGTTGTAGGTGCACAAAATACAGCGCGGCTTGATTCTTTTTTGCTTTTACTTGATAAACATAATAAAGCTATGGGCTGCTTAAAAATTGAGCAAAAAGAAAAGATTTATGAGCGCTGCATCGGACTATCTAATATAAGCCGGCATCATTCGAATGAAGTCTACACTTTGTTTAGAATAGGATCGGTAAGCAAGACTTTTACGGCTGTAATTGTTCTTCGGTTGATGGAGGAAGGTAAATTGTCATTGAGCGATAAACTTGCAACCTGGTGCCCCGATATTGAAAATGCCGATAAGATTACCATTGAGCACCTTCTCCGACATCGTTCGGGGATTTATAATTATACTGATACCTCGGAATATGAGCAATACTACAAGGACCCCGCATCGTCCGGAGAAATGTTGGCTCGCATAAAGCGGTATGGGATTTTATTTCAGCCGGGCGAACGCATGCAATATTCAAATAGCAACTATTTTTTACTGGCTTATATCGCCGAAAAAGCAACCGGAAAAGAGTATTCTCGACTGCTGGAAGAAATGATTTTAAAGCCTTGCGGCTTAAAAAACACCAGGGAAGGCAGTGTGGCAGATACATCCAGTGGTTGGGCCTTATCTTACCGCTGGATGAGTGGATGGGTAGTCGAACCTTCAACTGACTTGAGTGTGTCAAGAGGTGCAGGTAGCCTAGTCTCTACGCCCTCTGATCTGGTGTCTTTTACAAAGTATTTAATAAACAGTAAACTCATATCACATTCAAGCCTTCAGCAAATGATGACCATGCAGGATGGCTATGGGTTGGGTGTTATGAAATACCCTTTTTACGATAAAGTTGTATATGGCCACGCTGGGGGTATAGATGCTTTTCGGGCTTTTGTAGGTTTCTTGCCCTCCGATAGTATATCTATAGCCTTATGCAGCAATGGCATGGCTTTTTCTATGAATGAAATTTTGATAGGGGTGCTAAGTATTTGGTATAGGCTACCTTATACGTTTCCCAAGTTTAATTCTGTGGCATTCGAAACCAACACTTTAAAAAATTTTGAGGGTGTTTACGTGAGTAATCAGTTCCCTTTAGAAATAAAAATTTGGGTGGAGAATAATCAATTAATGGCTCGGGCCACAGGACAATCGGCATTTCCACTTGAAGCAGTCTCCCCGTCTGAATTTCAATTCGCGCCGGCTGATATTCATATAGTCTTTAAAAACAACAATTTGGAATTCGTCTTGCGCCAAAGAGGAATGGAATTGATTTTTAAACGCAAATAGTTTAAAAATAGACGCAAGGCTATAAATACCATCCATGCCTTTGGGCTTTCGTAGGTTTCATGGGCACAATATTGTGTCAATGAGAATCCAGCTCATGGTATGATTTGATGTCTAAAGTCCAAGAAATCATCATAAAGCCTTTGAGAGGAAATGGATATTTTGGGTATTGGATTAAATACTTCTTTCAAGATCTGCATCCCTTACTTTTAAAGGGCTTAATTTTGCAAGTTCATAAAAATGCAAATAAAATCTGTGGATCCCATTCTTAGTCAACTCAATGATGCCCAACGTGAGGCGGTAAAAAATATCGATGGTCCGGTGATGGTAATAGCAGGAGCGGGCTCCGGAAAAACCCGGGTACTCACCTATCGCATTGCCTATATGATTTCACAGGGCATCGATCCCTTTAACATCTTGGCTCTCACTTTTACCAATAAAGCAGCCCGTGAAATGAAGGAACGTATGCTTCGATTGGTAAATAACCGGGAAGCAGTTAATGTATGGATGGGAACTTTTCATTCCATTTTTGCTCGAGTGTTAAGAGTAGAGGGACGTTTTCTAGGCTATGAATCTAATTTTGCCATATACGACAACGAAGACTCCAAGCGATTACTTAAGGATATTGTCAAAAACATAAATTTAGACCCCAAAGTATATACCCCCTCGTGGTTGCTCCACCGCATATCTTCAGCTAAGTCTTCATTGATCAGTGCCGATGAATATGTAAGTAGCGAGGAGCTTGCTACCGAAGATCGGAAGGCCCAGCGTCCAGAGGCTGGTCGCATATACAAAATTTATCAGGAGCGGCTTTTTCAATCGCAGGCCATGGACTTCGACGATTTGCTTTTCAATATGCATCGTATATTAAAAGATTTTCCTGAAATCCTTTACAAATATCAGGAGCGCTTTCGCTACATTCTGGTGGATGAATATCAAGACACTAATTATGCTCAATATCTAATTTTGAAGCAATTGGCTGCTCGTTACGAAAATATCTGTGTGGTAGGCGACGATGCCCAAAGTATTTATGCCTTTCGTGGAGCAAATATTCGCAACATCCTAAATTTTAAAAACGATTATCCAGATTACAAGCTCTATAAGTTAGAACAGAATTACCGCTCCACCCGAATCATCGTGGAGGCTGCCAATGGTGTAATAGCTCAAAACAAAGAACAAATTTTTAAAAAAGTCTGGACAGAGAACGAGGAAGGAGAGAAAATCAGACTTCTTAAAGCTACCAGCGACAACGAAGAAGGACAATTGATCGCCAACACTATTTTTGAGCTTAAAATGAACCTTCAACTCAACAATAATGCGTTTGCAGTGCTATATCGGACCAATGCGCAATCGCGCGCTATAGAAGAAGCTCTGCGAAAGGCCAATATACCTTACCGCATTTACGGTGGTCTTTCGTTTTACAAGCGCAAGGAAGTTAAAGATTTAGTAGCTTATTTTCGTTTGGTAGTAAACCCATTGGACAGTGATGCGCTGAAGCGTGTCATTAATTATCCGTCCCGTGGAATAGGGGATACCACCATGGACAAGGCCGAAAGAGTCAGTCTCGAACACGAGGTGCCCTTGTGGGAAGTTGTTTCAAATCCTGATCGTTATCTGAGCGACATTAGAGGCAACACCCGGGCCCGAATAGATGCATTTGTAAACCTTATTTTGAAGTTTCATCATCAGGTGAAAACCCGCAATGCTTACGATTTGGCCAAAGATATTACACAGGCCTCTGGAATCTTGAAAGAACTCGAAGAAGACAAAACTCCTGAAGGTATTGCACGTGTCGATAACATAGAAGAATTGCTCAATGCCGTTAGCGATTTTGCCGAAAACGACCAGGTGATACCGGGAATTGACGAGGACGATAGTGTGGGTTTGCGTACACTTGATGTGTTTTTACAGGATATAGCCCTTCTAACTGATGCCGACGAAAAAGATGATGGTTCCCCAAAGGTGGCCCTCATGACTATTCATGCAGCCAAAGGATTGGAGTTTCCTTATGTATTTGTTTCGGGAATGGAGGAAAATTTATTTCCTAATATTCAGTCGCTTAATAGTCGCAGTGAATTGGAAGAAGAAAGACGCTTGTTTTATGTAGCTATAACACGTGCTCAAAAACGGGTGTTTTTAAGTTACGCTCTTTCAAGGTATGTGCATGGACAATTAAACTTTTGCGAACCAAGTCGTTTTCTTGAAGAAATTGATGAACAATTTATTGAAATACCCCGCAAGGTAAAAATGGGACGTGATGAACCTGCTCAACGTTTTGTATCTTCATTGCAGAGCAAACCCACTGAAAAAAAAATTTGGTCTTCTACCGATCCCTCCAAATTGAAAAAAATGAACAATGCCCTATCTGCTACAGGAGCTCCGGGAAGCGACGAACTGATTCGTAACCTTCAGGTGGGTATGCAGGTGAGTCATGAACGATTTGGAGAGGGTAAAGTGCTTAGCCTTGAAGGAGAAGGAGCTAATCGCAAGGCAACCATTTTCTTCCCGGGTGTAGGCCAAAAGCAACTTTTGCTTAAATTTGCAAAGCTGAAAATCATTTAATTACCATTACCATTTTGATATTTCCTTTTTCCCAGGATGGCAAAATGGAGGACCAAGTTTTAATAATTAACTGTATTTCATAGAGGTTACTATCATGGAGAATAAAGAATTGCGTTTAGAATATAACTCAACTAGGGCCCCATTGAAGATGGCCGAATATGGTCGCAACATTCAGAAAATGGTTGAGTATTTGTTAACCATACCCGACAAAGCAGAACGGACTAAAGCCGCCTATGCACTCGTAAAAAGTATGGAAATTGTTGCGCCTGAGCAGAAAGATTTTCAGGATTTGCGGCGAAAGCTTTGGGATCATCTTTACATAATTTCCGATTTTAAACTCGATGTAGATGGTCCTTACCCTCCCCCTTTGCGCGAAGAGGTTGAGCTCAAGCCTCAGCCTTTACAATATTCGAACAATCATATCCGGTATAGGCATTATGGTCGCAATTTGCAGAAAATGATTGAATACGTGGCTGGCCTGCCTCTCGATCATCCCGATCGTCAAGCCATGATACGTACCCTGGGCAACAACCTGAAAATGTCATACCTGGCTTGGAACCGCGAAACAGTCACCGACGATGTAATTGACCAACAATTACAGGAACTTTCAGAGGGGCGAATAAGTTTGGGGGACATTGCCTTATCGCCTACTTCTGAGCTTCTTCAGATAGTAAGGCAAAAACAGAAAATGCAGCCTGATGTCAGGGCCAGTAAAAAGAAAAAGAAAAAGAAATAAATAATGCAAGCTAACCAGCGCGAAGCCTTTGTAATACAAGGAGGAATTCCCTTGGGCGGAGAAATTGTACCTCAAGGAGCTAAAAACGAAGCCCTTCAGATACTGTGCGCTACATTGCTTACCCCAGAAGAGGTGACGGTTCATAATGTACCCGACATCCTCGATGTAAATCGCCTCATCGAATTATTGGTGGGTTTGGGAGTCGAAGTTAAGAAGGTAGGAGATCATGCCTGGACTTTTCGGGCCGCTTCGGTGGATTTAGGGTACATGCGCAGCGATGATTACCACAAAAAGGCTCGTTCGCTAAGAGGAAGCATGATGTTGGTAGGCCCTATGCTGGCACGTTATGGTAAGGCTTATCCCCCTCGACCTGGAGGCGATAAGATTGGTCGCCGCAGGGTAGATACCCATTTTTTGGGGTTTCAACATTTGGGAGCACGGCTCACCCAAGAAGAAGATACAGGCTTGATTTGTATTAAAGCCAATAATTTGCGGGGCTGCTACATGCTTCTTGATGAAGCTTCTGTAACAGGTACAGCGAATGTTATTATGGCTGCCGTATTGGCCAAAGGAACAACTACCATTTTTAATGCCGCTTGCGAGCCTTACGTCGTGCAGTTATGCCATATGCTTAACCGAATGGGGGCGCGTATCAGTGGAGTGGGCTCCAATCTCCTTACCATAGAAGGCGTAGATTCTTTGGGCGGAACCACCCATACCCTTATGCCTGACATGATTGAGGTGGGAAGCTTCATGGGCCTGGCGGCTATGACCCAATCCAATGTGAGAATAAAAAATACAGATTATCATTCTTTAGGGATTATTCCACAAGTATTTCGTCGTCTGGGTGTAGAAAGTTATGCCCAAGACGGCGACATCATAGTTCCAGCCAAGGAGCATTACCAAATTGAAACATTTCTCGATGGTAGCATAATGACCGTAGCCGATGCCCCCTGGCCGGGTTTTACCCCCGACCTTATTAGTATTGCCCTGGTTACGGCTATTCAAGCCCGTGGTAGTGTTCTTGTTCACCAAAAAATGTTTGAAAGCAGACTTTTCTTTGTTGACCGACTTATTGAAATGGGTGCACGCATCATCCTCTGCGACCCACACCGGGCCACTGTTATCGGCCTCGATAGAGAATATCCTTTGCGCGGTATTCGGATGAGTTCACCCGACATCAGAGCGGGTGTAGCTCTACTTATTGCAGCACTGAGTGCCCAAGGAGAAAGCGTTATCGAGAACATTGAGCAGATTGATCGGGGCTACGAAAACATCGACAGGCGACTTCAGCGCCTGGGGGCTCGCATCCAAAGAATTTGATTTCCACGCATTCTGCCATTTTGGCTTAAAAATCGCAAGGCATTATTTTTGTATTGACAGGCAGGTTGCTCATGCAACCCCTTGTTTTTATTATGTACTATATTTAAATTGTGTTTGTTATGCAGGACGAAACCTTAAAAAATACCTCCGACGATTTCTTGAATGAAAGTGCTTCAACCCAGGAAAAGTCCGTCAACGAAAATGTGTCGGCCTTTGTCGAAACGCAATCTTCAGAAAATGCTGAGGTAGATAATTCTCAAAAATTAGCTCGTAAGCGAAAGAAAAGCAGGGGATTTTTTTCAAAAAAAGAAAAAGAAGAGCAAGTGAAAGAGTTGGAAAACAAAGTCAAAGAACTGGTGGAAACCACGCAAAAACAACAGGAAGAAATCAATGAATGGAAAGATAAATTTCTTCGATTATTTTCAGAGTTCGATAATTTTAAAAAGCGGAATGCCCGCGAGCGCATAGAGCTGACTCGGACAGCCTCGGCCGATATTATCAGAAAATTGCTGCCTGTGCTCGACGATTTAGAACGGGCCCTTAAATCAGCCGGGGATGATCCTGCATTGGCACCCTACCGCCAGGGGGTTGAACTTATTTTAAATAAAATGTTTGGTATACTTGAAAAAGAAGGCTTAAAGCCTATAGAGGCCAAAGGTCAGCTTTTCGACACAGATTATCATGAAGCACTTACCAATATTCCTGCCCCCTCTGAAGATTTGAAGGGCAAGGTCATCGACGAGGTGGAAAAAGGATATGTGCTTCATGATAAGGTAATAAGGTATGCCAAGGTAGTTGTTGGTAGTTAAAATATTAAAAGAAAGGAAGATTTGCAACCATGGCCAAACGTGACTATTACGAAATATTGGAAATTCCTCGTACGGCAACCGAAGAAGAAATTAAAAAGGCGTATAGGCAAAAGGCCTTAAAATACCATCCTGACCGCAATCCAGGAGACAAAGAAGCCGAGGAAAGGTTTAAGGAGGCAGCCGAGGCTTACGAGGTACTCAGTGATCCTGAAAAGCGCAGGCGCTACGACCAGTTTGGGCATGCCGGTGTAGGCGGTGCCTCCGGGGGTGGTTTCGGCGGTGGAATGAGCATGGACGATATTTTTGCCAATTTTGGTGATATCTTCGAGTCTTTTGGATTTGGTGGTTTTGGTGGGAATACCCGTAGCCGCTCTCGAAGGGTCAATCGTGGAACCAACCTCAGGGTGAAGGTGGGTCTTACCCTTGAGGAAATTGCCAAAGGGGCTCATAAAAAATTGAAGCTCAATAAGTATGTTGTATGCGACGCCTGTCACGGTTCAGGTGCTCGTATGGGTAGTGGACATAATACCTGTCCTACTTGCCGCGGAACAGGGCAAGTTACACAGGTTACCAATACTTTTTTAGGGCGCATGCAGACCACCAGCACTTGCCCTCAGTGTGGTGGAGAAGGTCGTATTATTGCCGATAAATGTCCGAAATGCTACGGCGATGGCATCGTAAAAGGGGAAGAAATTGTTGAGGTGGATATTCCGGCTGGAGTTGCCGAAGGTATGACCCTTAGCCTCAGTGGAAAAGGGAATGCAGGTCCCCGAGGAGGTATTCCGGGCGATCTTCTAATCGTTGTGGAAGAAATTGCGCATCCCTTCTTCCAGCGAGAAGGAAATCATCTTCTTTATGAACATTATTTGAGTATTCCAGAAGCTATACTGGGTACACAGGTAGAGATACCCACCCTGGAAGGCAAGGCAAGAATTAAGATTGAACCGGGAACACAGCCCGGCAAAATCCTTCGCCTCAAAGGCAAAGGTCTGCCTGATGTAAATGGTTATGCTCGAGGCGATCTTCTGGTTACTCTTAACGTGTGGATTCCTAAAAATCTATCCTCAAGTGAAGCCGAAATGATTTCGAGACTACAAAATTCTGAAAATTTCAAACCTGCTCCCGGCAAAAAGGAAAAGACTTTTTTTCACCGAATGAGAGAATTTTTTGGTAAAGAATAAATAACTCCTTTACATGTCAATATTATCCATTAAAGAAGTCAGTAAGCGCTATGGTCAATTTCAGGCACTTGACAATGTAAATCTTGAAATCCAGCGGGGAAGCATATTTGGCTTATTAGGCCCCAATGGCGCTGGCAAAACCACCCTCATCCGAATCATTAATAAAATTATTGCTCCGGATGAGGGTAATGTATTTTATGAAGGTCAGCCTCTTTCGAGCAGGTTTATTTCTCAAATGGGTTATTTGCCCGAAGAAAGGGGCTTGTATAAAAAAATGAAAGC
Source organism: uncultured Bacteroidales bacterium (assembly GCA_937981455.1). Classification (GTDB taxonomy): domain Bacteria; phylum Bacteroidota; class Bacteroidia; order Bacteroidales; family TTA-H9; genus UBA2030. Next base: position 18,320 of record CALJNV010000128.1, read on the forward strand.
CGGCGAACAGGCGCTTTATCTCGCCCGCCTCAAAGGCCTCTCGAACGATGGAGCACTCAAAGAACTTAAATTTTGGTTTACTCGTTTTCAGATACAGGATTGGTGGAACCGGAAAGTAGAAGAACTCTCCAAGGGTATGCAACAAAAACTGCAATTTATTGTAACCGTTGTGCATAAACCCCGTCTTCTAATCCTCGATGAACCCTTTAGTGGCTTCGATCCTATAAATACTGATTTAATTAAAAAAGAGATTCTCAGGCTCAAGAGTGAAGGAACTACGATTGTTCTCTCAACACACGATATGGGCTCCGTTGAAGAATTATGCGATAATATTGCCCTTATCAACCAGGCAAAAGTTGTTCTACAGGGTGCAGTGCATGAGATTAGGTCAGGTTATAGTAAGAATCTTTTTGAGGTAAGTGTGCAGCGCGAATTGGAAACCCAGGAATTGTCGACAATGAACAAGGACAGTTTTGAATTGATAAATATAACCCATCAAAATGGGCATTATATCTATACTTTTGCCCTCGGAGCAGCACATAGTCCTAATCAGCTTCTTCAACGAATAATGCCATATACCGAAATCCTCGAATTTCGGGAGAAATTGCCATCGATGCATGATATTTTCGTATCTGCCGTTAAGCAACAATCACTCAACACTATCATTCCATGAAAAATACCTGGATTATTATTCAGAGAGAATATTTAACGAGGGTTCGAAAGAAGTCATTTATAATTATGACCATTGTGGGCCCAATTTTATTGGCAGGTTTATGGATATTGCCCATATACATCTCGAGTCTAGGTCAGGGGAAAAAAGTAGTGCAGGTGCTCGACGAAAGCGGACTTTTTATCGATAAGTTTATTTCAACCGAGAATGTTTATTTTATCCCGGTTTTACTCAGACTTGAAGAGGCTAAGCAGGCATTTCTTGCCTCAAATGACGATGCACTTCTCTACATTCCCCGGACCGAGCTAAATTTTCCTGTTACAGCTGTTCTTTTTTCGCGTTCTCAGCCCGGTGTTGATCTTAAAGCCTCGGTGCGTGACATTATGAGAAGACAGGCAGAAGCCCTAAAGTTAAAAGCCAAAGGTATAGATCCCGAAGTGCTTAATACAATTAAGACACGTATTTTAATTCATGCAATTAAATTATCGAAGGATGGTACGGAAGAAAAGACCTCAATAGAAATCAGCACAGCGCTGGGGCTTTTGGGGGGCTTTTTTATCTATTTTCTCATTTTTATGTTCGGCGCCCAGGTTATGAGAGGGGTTATCGAAGAAAAAACCAGTCGCATTGTAGAGGTGATAATTACTTCAGTAAAACCATTTCAATTAATGGCTGGGAAAATCATCGGTGTGGGTTTGGTAGGTTTGACGCAATTTCTTATCTGGGTGGTTTTTACCGGAGTGCTAATTTTAGGCTTTCAGGCAACTCAGCCCCAAGAAAATAGCCTTTCAAAAAATCCCCCCATCACCACCCAAAAGGTCCTTACTCCCCAGCAAATGCAACTAATATCTGAAGCCGAGCAGGATCAGGATAAATCGATTATCCAAGAAGCTTTTGAGGGTATTCGTCAGGTTAATTTTCCCTTGGTGTTGAGTGCTTTCGCCTTTTTCTTTTTGGGAGGGTACTTGCTATACGCAGCGCTTTATGCAGCCATTGGATCGGCGGTAGAGTCGGAAACCGATACGCAGCAATTTATGCTTCCGGTTACCATTCCTCTCATTCTTAGTTTTATTATTGCTACTTATGTTATCAACGATCCCAACAGTTCTACTGCAATATGGTTTTCTATCATACCTTTAACTTCTCCTGTGGTGATGATGGTAAGAATTCCTTTCGGTGTGCCGTGGTGGCATCTGGCCTTGAGTATGATTTTTCTTGTCGTTGGGTTTGTTTTCACAACATGGTTGGCCTCGAGAATTTATCGGACAGGTATTCTTATGTATGGTAAAAAAGTTAGTTGGTCCGAGCTTATCCGGTGGTTTAGATATCAGTTGTAAGGAGTAAAAATTGGTTAATCCCAAAGAAACTCCTAATTTTGCACCCTTGTGAAAAATATGTAAAATCCTAAAACTATCTGAAAACATGCAACATAAAGGCGTTGTTAAGTTTTTTGCCATTCTTTTTGCATTGGTATGTGCCTTCCAGCTATCCTTCACTTTTGTCTCGAAAAGGGTGGAATCGAAAGCAAAGGATTATGCACATAGCCCTAAAGCCATAGAATTGGCCAAATTAATTGCCAAAGGGGATGAGGTAAGAGAATATCTTGCATTGGATTCTATTCAAAAATCGCGTGAGAAATTTTTTCTCGATTCCATTAACAATGAAGTAGTATACAATTTGGGGTTAAGAAAATACACCTACAAGGAGGTGAAAGAACGCGAATTGAATCTCGGTCTCGACCTGAAAGGTGGTATGAACGTTACAATGGAAGTATCAGTACCCGATATTCTTAAAGCCCTATCAAATTATAATCCAGATACCACTTTCAATAAAGCCATTAAAATAGCCAAAGAAAAGCAGAAAAACAGCAATGCTGATTTTATTACGTTGTTTAATGAATCTTTTAAGGAGCTTGACCCCAATGGGAGCCTGGCTGCCATTTTCTCTACAGTAGAGCTAAAAGATCGTGTGAAGTTTAACTCTACCAACGAGGAAGTGCTCAAGGTGCTTAAAGAAGAAACAGATGGTGCCATCGATAGAACTTTCAACATCCTTCGAACCCGTATCGATCGCTTTGGAGTAGCTCAGCCCAATATTCAAAAACTACCTGGCTCAGGCCGTATTCTTATCGAATTGCCAGGTATTAAAGAACCCGACCGAGTAAGAAAACTTTTGCAAGGAAGTGCAAAATTGGAATTCTGGCCCACTTATAACTTTGACGAAATATATAGTTTCTTCGATGAAGCCGACAAGAAGCTTCTCGCTCTCTATAAGGAAAAGGGCTTGATAACATCAGCAGACACAACCCATATTTCTCAGCCAGATACCCCAGCTAAGTCGATCACCTCAACGGATACCCTTAACAATAGCGATACGGGTTTATTGTCGAAACTCACCGATAGCGCTAAATTGGAAAAGAAAAAATCTACTTCTTTCGAAGAATACGCTAAGGAACATCCTTTGTATGCCTACCTCATTCCAGCTTATTATCCTGATGCCAATGGTGCTTACCGTCCCGCTCAGATGGCCAGGGTGGGTAGCTCTGCGGTAAAAGATACTTCCCGGGTCAATTCTATGTTGCGGCAGGTAAAGGATGTATTTCCTAGCAATTTGCGTCTTCTCTGGACTGTTAAACCCGATCCTCAGCGGCCTGGTATTCTCGACCTTGTAGCCATTAAAGTAACTCGCCCTGATGGCCAGGCACCTTTGGGTGGTGATGTTATTGTGGATGCCCGCCAGGATGTTAATCCTACCAACGGTGGTGTTGAAGTTAGCATGACCATGAACCGTGAGGGAGCTCAGGAGTGGAGACGAATGACTGCCGAAAACATCAAGCGTCAGATTGCCATAGTGCTCGACGGATATGTTTATTCCTATCCCACAGTTCAATCTGAAATTTCCGGTGGGCGTTCCTCAATCTCAGGGGGTGGCATGACCATTGAAGAGGCTAAAGACCTGGCCAACATCCTCCAGTCGGGCAAACTTCCTGCTCCTGCTCGCATTGTTCAGGAAGAAGTAGTTGGCCCCTCACTGGGTAAAGAAGCCATCCATCAAAGTATGTTATCTTTCTTATTCGCTTTTCTGTTGGTTCTTCTCTACATGGGACTGTATTATAACCGCGGGGGATTAGTTGCCAACCTTGCTTTGGTGGTTAACATGTTCTTCATTTTCGGTGTTTTGGCCTCCTTTGGGGCGGTTCTTACATTACCCGGCATTGCAGGTATTGTACTTACCCTGGGTATGGCCGTGGATGCCAACGTTATTATCTATGAACGTATTCTTGAAGAAACAAGGGCGGGCAAGGGAATTCGACTGGCTATTAGCGATGGATACAAGAATGCCTATTCCGCAATCATTGACGGTAACGTCACTACTTTGTTAACAGGTATTATTCTCTATGTCTTTGGTTCCGGGCCTATCCAAGGTTTCGCCACTACCCTTATCATCGGTATCCTCTCCTCCTTATTTACTGCTATCCTTATCTCAAGGGTTATTTTCGACTGGTGGGCTGAAAAAGGTTTTAAACTTCAATTCGATAATAAAGTTACCCGGGGTTTCCTTTCCAATACAAAATATGATTTTATTGGTTTGAGACGGTATGCCTATATCTTCTCCAGCGTCCTTATACTCATTGGAATTGCTTCATTGGCCATTAAGGGTCTCAATTTCGGTGTTGACTTTACCGGTGGACGCACCTACATCATTCGCTTCGACCAGGAAGTAAAAGTTGATGATGTTCGTAAGGCCTTGGCCCCTAATTTCTCAGCACTGCCTGAAGTGAAAAGCTTTGGTCCCAATAATCAGGTTAAAATTACTACCAAAGAGCTTATTAATGAAGAAGGACCTGAGGTAGATAGCATCCTAACAGCCAAACTTTATACTTCTTTGAAAAATCTTTATAAACAACCCATTGAAGTCAAAGAGTTTTCATCAGATGTAAGCGAGAGCAATAAAACAATAGGTATCCTGACTTCAACAAAAGTAGGCCCAACTATTGCTTACGACATTAAGCGGAATGCAGTGCTAGCCGTATTATTTGCACTGTTTGTAATCTTTGGTTATATTGCTGTAAGGTTTAGAAAGTGGCAATATGGTTTGGGCGGGGTTATTGCACTTTTCCACGATTCTATGGTGGTTATTGGTCTATTCTCTTTGTTTTATGGCATTTTGCCCTTCAATATGGAAGTTGACCAGGCATTTATTGCCGCTATCTTAACTATTATTGGTTATTCAATCAACGACACTGTGATTATCTTCGACCGTATCCGCGAATTTACCCACCTTTTCCCCAAGCGCGATTTATTTATAAATATGAATGCTGCCATTAATTCTACCCTGGCGCGTACCTTGAATACTGCTGGCACCACCATAGTTACTCTACTGGTAATGTTCATTTTTGGCGGTGAAATTCTTCGGGGATTCATATTTGCCTTGTTAATAGGTATCTTTGTGGGTACTTATTCGTCAGTATTTGTGGCAAGTTCTGTTGCACACGATTTACTGACCAAGAAAAAAATCAAGGAATAATTGATAGTAGGTTTAATTTTAAAACCTGGGAACCCTTGCTTTCCCGGGTTTTTTTTTGACTGGGGCTTTTCATTTTCTCTGGGGGAGTTGTAGTTTTGCATGAAAATATTTTACGGATGCATATACCCTTTCTGTTTTTTGATATAGGCAGTGGAGAGTTGTTTATTGTCCTTATGCTTGTATTAATATTTTTTGGCCCCAAGCAAATTCCCTCTATCGCCCGTAGCATTGGCAAAGGGCTCTACGAATTGCGCAGGGCTTCTGATCAAATTAAAAGGGAAGTAATGAATGAAGCCGAAAAAATTAAATCGCAAGTGCGCATTGAAGACGAACCAGACAATCTAAACGTTAATAAATCTGATGAAGCGGATACTGAAAAGCCTAAATCACCTCCAGTCGGTTGATTGTGAATAAAATATTATTGTATGAATAAGACCTCCCGTATATTATTCCTAATTTTTCTTACCCTATTCTCTTCGACATTGTGGGCACAAAATATCACTCAGCCCCTCAAGCGCAAGAGAGCAGAAGCGGCCGATTTGGCTTTTAACAGCAATATGTATTCTACAGCTTTAAAGGCCTACAGAAAAGCTTACCGCAAAGAAAAAGACAAGGAGGAAAAGAATCGAATCACTTTTCAAATGGCCGAATGCTATCGTTTGATGGGTAATTTGCGCATGGCAGAACCTACTTATCGAAGGTTGATTTTTGTTAAATACGAACAAAAACAGCCCATAATCCTCCGACATCTTGGCGATATTCAGCGGGTTAACGGCAAATTGGCTCAAGCCAGGGATTTTTATGAAAAGTATTTGCAATTGGTGCCGGATGATGAATTGGCCAAAAGTCGCTTAAGGGGTATCGAAGCCACAGAATTTTGGTTGGCAAATCCAACCCGCCACGTTGTTGAAAATGAAAAACTTCTTAATAGCCGTGACGATGATTTTGCTGCAACATACAGTAATTCTGCCTATAACGAAGTTGTTTTCACAACCAATCGCAAAGGCGTAAACAGCAAAGGCAAAGACGAGTGGACCACCAAAAACTTCACTGACCTTTTCATAGCAAAAAAGGACGTTAAGGCTAAATGGAGCCAACCTGTAAATCCTGATGAAGAAGGCATATTAAATACCCCCGGCAATGAGGGCAGCCCTTTTTTTAACAGCCGTATGAATGCTATGTATTTTACCCGCTGTGCAGCCGAGCCCAAGCGAAAAAATACATGCAAAATTTTTGTAGCCCGGCGGGCAGGAAAAAGTTTCTCGGAGCCTACTGAGGTTGAAATTCAGGCCGACTCAAATTTTGCCATAGGGCATCCAACCCTCTCCAACGACGAACTTACTATTATTTTCTCGAGCGATCTTCCCAATGGCAAAGGTGCTCACGATTTATGGTATGCCACACGTGAATCTAAAAGCGGTAGGTTCGGAAAACCCCGAAATTTAGGAGATTCCATTAATACCCGTGGGGAAGAACTCTTTCCTTTTTTGCGCTTCGATACAATTTTGTATTTTGCTTCTGACGGTCATCCAGGCTTGGGCGGTCTCGATATTTTTAAAAGTTATCTTAGAACCGATACAGAAGGCAAAAAATATTGGACAAGGCCCATCAACATGGGTAGCCCAATCAATTCCCCAGCCGACGATTTTGCTATTACTTTTCATCCCGAGGAAGAGGAAAGTGGTTTCTTTTCTTCAAACCGTAAAGGGGGTAGAGGAGGTGATGATATTTATAGTTTTGTTGTGCAGCCGGTGATTTTTACCCTTGAGGGCATAGTAAAAGATGCTAGCTCTCTACAGCCTATTCAAGGAGCTTTGGTGGAATTAAAAGTTTCTGACGGCCGCATTCACAAAAGCAATACAAGTGATCGGGGACGATATACCTTCAATAAAAACCAGGTGCTCATCCATCGTAACTTTGAAATTGCGGTGTCGAAGGAAGGTTACTTTAGCACTTTGGGAAAGCTTTCGACCATGGGATTGGAGCGCAGCCAGGATTTTAAAATGGATTTTATGCTTCAACCCATTCCGCGGAAGCCCATCGTCTTACCTGAAATACTTTACGACCTGGCCCGATGGGAATTAAAACCCCAATACCAGGATTCATTGCAGGGATTGATTACTTTGCTGGAGAAAAATCCCAACTTAACCATTGAACTGGCCGCGCATACCGACGCCCGTGATACCGAAGAACGCAACGATATTCTCTCTCAAAAACGTGCGCAAAGTGTTGTGGATTATCTAATTCTACGTGGCATTGATCCGGATCGACTTACAGCAAAAGGATATGGCGAAAGGGTTCCCAGAGTCTTGAACAAGGATGTCAAAGCAGGAGGATATGTATTTAAAGCAGGCAGCCGACTTACAGAATCATTTATTGATAGTCTTCCATCTAAAGAGCTGAAGGAAATAGCCCATCAGCTCAATCGTAGAACTGAATTTACCATAACAGGTACCAATTTTAAGCCCAAGCCCAGGCCTGTGGGGCAGCAGACACTAACGAAAGAAATCGAAATTGTTACCTCCAAACCCTTGAATACGATATCTTTCAGTTTAAATAGCAGGAAACTCATGGTAATTCCTGCTTCCATTGATACCTATCCTTTGACCTTTATTTATCAGCCTGATGCCCGAAATAATGTGATAAGCGCGGAGGCTGTCCTTGATCTTCTGAAAGAAGGCATTATTACCAAAGATGACTTTAAAGGCAACCCGCAGGAGATTATTTCGGAAGGTGCTATTCAGCGAGGAGCAGAGCTTACGATCCCCTCATTGCGCATCGGTCGTAAAGTAATTTATGATATCGATGTTGTCGTTGAACCCAAATCGGAAGCCAAGCTAATCATCAATAAAACAACACTGATCAAATTTGGGGCTTTTACCATCAATGAAGATGCCAGAGAAATTATTTTCGAATGAAGGCAGATATGGACAGATATAATCAACGGGGGGTATCATCGGGTAAAGAAGACGTGCATGCTGCAATCGCAGGACTCGACAAGGGCATTGTTCCCGGTGCTTTTTGTAAGGTGTTGCCTGATTGGCTGGCCAACGACCCTGAATGGTGCACGCTTATGCACGCAGACGGAGCAGGGACTAAAAGTAGCCTTGCCTACATCTATTGGAAAGAAACGGGAGATATTTCCGTATGGAAAGGGATAGCCCAAGATGCAATTGTGATGAATACCGACGACCTGCTTTGTGCAGGTGCAACCGGCCCCATGATGCTTTCCTCCACCATTGGCAGAAACAAAAATTTAATTCCTCGCGAGGTAGTAACGGCCCTCATTAACGGCACCAATGAGGTGTTGAGCGAAATGCGTGAATTAGGCCTCGAAATTTACTTAGCCGGAGGCGAAACCGCCGACGTTGGAGACCTGGTTCGTACTGTAATTGTGGATTCAACAGTCGTTGCTCGATGTAAGCTGAGCCGAATTATTTCTAACAACAATATTCAACCCGGAGATGTGATTGTGGGGTTGGCTTCCTTTGGTCAAGCCAGCTACGAAAAAGCTTATAACAGTGGAATGGGGTCTAATGGTCTTACATCGGCCCGCCACGACGTACTGCAGCGCATTTATGCACGCAAATACCCTGAGAGTTTCGATCCTTCTATTCCCCCCGAATTGGCCTATAGTGGGCGTCGTTTCTTATTAGAACCTTCCCCTATCGAAGGTCTTAACATTGGAAAATTTCTGCTTTCCCCCACGCGCACTTATGCCCCTGTTATTAAGGATATTTTAGAAGAATATCATCCTTATATCCATGGTATGATTCATTGTACAGGAGGTGGCCAAACCAAAGTCATGCACTTTGCTCCTCACGTGAAAATCATAAAAGATAATCTTTTCGATACGCCTTGGGTTTTCAAAATAATTCATGAAGAATCGGGTACTCCGTGGCCTGAAATGTATAAGGTTTTTAATATGGGACATCGAATGGAATTGTATGTCCCCTCCGAAATAGCGCCGGGAATCATTTCAATAGCCGCACATTATAGCATCGAAGCAAAAGTGGTAGGCAGAGTGGAGGCATCCGATGTTAGAGCCCTTATCATTTCAAGCCCTCATGGGATCTTTGAGTATAGGTAATGGAAATCAAATTATTTTTTTTCTTGTTTATTTCTAAGCTCTTCTGCTTTGTCTTTTTGCCTAAACAAGCTCTCACCGAATGAAACCAGAGGAATTACTGAAACCTGCGAATACTCAATTAAAGGATTGGAGCGCAGCATCTTTTGTAAGTGAACATTATCCGTCGCCTGAATAATAAAAGCACAACCTGGCTTAAGGGCCATAGCGCCCCCAAAAATAGGTATTCCCTGCCGTCTCAAACTGTCTATTTGTTGAAATCCCGGTATCAGCCTGTTTTCTAGAAAGCCTAGCTCCTGTTCAAGGGTGAACTGCGGTTTAGGGGTGGGATATTCCATCAAAACCAGATACAGGTTTTTCCCAATAAAAAAAGGCGTGGTATCGGCCACCATCATTAACGAATCGCTCTGAAGCGTAATCCTTTTTACCCCTTGGTCAGGGCCACTCTGGCACCCTACCAACCCAAGAGCACCCCACACGAACCAAAAAAATATTTTTCCTTTCATTATATTTTCATTGATTTAATTACTCTGCTCAAGAGCAAAGATAATGCAAGAAAATTAATTTTTTAAAAAAAGTTAAAATTCTTCCAATCAGGCTTTAATATTCCGTAAATAAAAATGTCGTAATAATCCCCCGCGAGGTATTTAGCTTTTCTGAGTGTGCCCTCTTTGCGAAAGCCTAGGTTCTCAAATAACCGGATGGATGCTTCATTGCCCTCTACTATCTCCGCCTCAATCCTAAAGAGATTCATTACCTGAAAACCAAAGTCCAGAAGTAATTGACAGGCTTCAGTACCCAGTTTTTTCCTTTGAAATTCGGGGTAAACATGGAGGGTTATCATGGCCTTGCGATTGAACCATTTGATGCTGTGAAGACTAATTTCTCCAACAACCGCTCCATCCCATTCTATTTTCAATCTAAGACGGTTGCCTTCAAGGTTCTCTGTTAAAAACGCTTCACCTAAATGCTTGATTTCGTTATAATTGTAAATCTTCGATCGCCCATCATAGGATAGGGGAAACAGTCTTAATTTGCCTTTCTCAATGTAAAACATATCAATTTGTTTGTTTTTCTCTAAACCTTTTGAAAGTTTACTTGTTTAATTTTACGCGTCTTAAATTTAAACGTTTTAAATCATAATTGTGCATGTCGCAATATTCCATCAAAGATCTGGAAACCTTCACAGGAATTAAAGCTCATACCCTACGCATATGGGAGAAACGCTATGGGGTGGTGGAACCAGGTCGTACCCATACAAATATCAGAACTTATGATGATGATGATTTGAAACGATTGCTCAATATCTCCATTCTTAACCGACATGGTTACCGTATCTCAGAAATTATGAAGATGAGCGAAAAGGAGATTAGTGAACGGGTATTGCAAATTATGCACAAAAGTGTAGATACTCAAAGCCAGCTCGATAATCTTGTGTTGGCAATGATCGACCTCGATGAAGAATACTTTGAAAAAACTCTAACGCAATCCATTATTAAAATAGGTTTCGAAGATACTGTCAAATATTTAATATACCCTTTTTTCGACCGTATTGGTATACTTTGGCAGGCTGGCAGTATTATTCCTGCCCAAGAACATTTCATTAGCAATCTTATCCGGCAAAAACTCATCGTTGCTATAGATTCCATAATCGCGCCAAGAAAGGAAAATGCACTTTCCTACCTTTTGTTTTTGCCCGAAGGTGAATGGCACGAAATGGGTTTACTGTTTACTCAATATCTCCTCAAAAAATGGGGACACAAAGTAATCTACCTTGGGCAGCATGTTCCTCTCGATAATCTTTCGACCCCTCTCAAGCATACACAGGTAGATTACATTGTTACTCAATTTGTTAATGGTATAACACGAGAAAATTTGCAGGAAAAACTTCAAATGCTTTCTTCTCTGTATCCAGGCTATTGTTTCTTAGTTTCGGGTCGCCAGGTTATACAGCACAAGCCCAATTTGCCTCCCCATTTTGAGGTGTATGACAGTATGGATAGTTTTCGTGCTTTGGTTTTAACACACGAGCGGGTCAGCACGGCGGGCATTAGTGCTTGAAAAATTTACTGTTTAATATTTGTTGTCCTGGGTTAAACAAATTTATTGTTAAAAATTGTTAAACACTCTTTTTTTAAATAGCTGCTAATAAGCAGCTTATTTTTTTATTTTTAGAATTTACTTAAATTTAAACTGAAAAGACTTGACAGAGGGTGCTTGTTTTGTTTAATTTTGCTTATGTTAAAATTAAACAGTTTAGAATATTTAAAAATAAAAATAAAATCCCAAACGCCATGACAGTCATTGAGTTTAATCATCAGCTACTAAGCATTCGTGAAAGCTTGAAAGCTTTTGCATTTTCTTTGACTAACAATCAGGAAGATGCAGAAGATTTAGTACAGGATACCTATCTCAAGGCCATGACCTATCGAGAAAAATTTGACCCAGGAACAAATCTTAAAGCCTGGGCCTATACTATCATGAAAAATACTTTTATCAACAACTATCGCAGAAACGTCAGACAAAACGCATTTTTTGACCGCAGCGATGATTTATATTATCTCAATTCCAAGTCTAAATATGAAGGCGAAAGCCCTGAATCTGTTTTAAGAGCTAAGGAAATACAGAAAGGCATTCGACTTTTAAGCGACGAGCACCGTATTCCATTCCTTATGCACACTCGTGGTTACAAATACAAAGAAATTGCTGAGAAAATGGGCCTATCCATTGGAACTGTGAAAAGTAGAATTTTCTTTAGCAGAAAAAAATTGATGGATGCCTTGAAAGATTACCAAAATTGATTGCTTGCTAGGGGTACTTTTTTAGAGCTGTTGCGTCAACATGCAACAGCTTTTTTTATCAAAATATTTTCACCCGGTTGTTGAATGTATATTTTGTAGTTTCAAGCCTTTGCGGGCTTAAGGTGAAATTTATCTACAGGAAATAAATTTTTCATGTTTATGAATTATTCATAATTTCGAAGAGCATAACCTAAGGAATAAGGATTACCCCGAAACAGGTCAAGTTTATTGATTGTTAATTAAACAAATACACAAACCAATGAAAAATATGTCATTTTTTCAGCTCTTAATGAGTTTCTTAATTCTGGTGGTTCCAGCCACCATGCGGAGTCAAGCCTATGTGCAATTTATACACAATTCACCTGATCTTAGTCTCGACTCCATGGATGTCTACATCAACAAAACTTTGGTGCTTGATAATTTTAAATTTCGGCAGGCATCAGAGTTTATCCAAGGCCCCACAGGCTTCCCATTGGTGATAGATATTTGTATGGGAAACGCGCCTAATCCTGACGCACCTGTTTATTCCACCGCCATTGTTTTGGCAAGTGGGAAGAAATATTTAGCCATAGCCTCGGGAACTATTGACGGTAATGGATACAACCCCTGGCAGCCTTTTTCTTTAGAATTTATTGATTATGCTCGGAATCAGGCTACCAATTCCTCAAAATCAGATATTATTTTTTATCATGGGGCTACCGATTTACAAACCCTACGAATTGTTGACAACGGTACTAACTCCGTCCTGTCCGATCATCTGGCTTATGCTCAATTCGATGGATATAAAGACTTGAATCCTAGTGTGTATACCTTGGAAATTCAAGATTCGGCCACACAGACTAAATTGTTTAAAGTAAGCCTTGATTTAACAGCTCAGCAAGGAAAAGCTGGTGTGGTTATGGCCTCCGGGTTTTTAAACCCCGGAAACAACAATGGTGGCCAATCTTTGGGTTTTTATTACGTGCCTGCTGCTGGGGGTATGGCCATTCTATTGCCCTTGGTGCCTGATCCTCAGGCATTTATTCAGATTATTCATAATTCGGCTGACCTAGCCAATGCTCAATTGGATGTATGGGTGGATAATAAAAAGTTTGCAGCCGACCTTGCCTTTCGCAGTTCGACCTCATTTACCGAATTTGCTGCCGAGGTACCTATCACCATTGCTATTAAGCATTCTGGAAGTACATCGCCCGACAATCCTCTGGCCTCTATTACGGCTACATTTGCCAATCAAGAAAATTATCAATTAATTATTCACGGTATAAGCAGTGCTTCTGGTTATAATCCCAAACCTCCGCTTACCCTAGTCAAAAAAGATAATGCCAGGCAGAGTGCACTTACTTCGGGTCAGACCGATGTGATTATTTTCCATGGCTCCACGGATGCACCTGTTGTTGATATTTATGAAACCGGACAGGGATTAGGGCTATTGGCTGATAATCTAGCGTATGGGAATTTTCATTCAATGGATTACACCAGCTTATCCACCGTCGATTACGTGCTGGAAGTAAAATCGCAGGATGGTGCTACCACATTGTATACCTATTCGCTACCCCTTTCGGCTTTTGGGCTTCAAGATAAAGCAATTACCCTATTGGCTTCAGGGTTTGTTAACCCAGCTTCTAATAATAATGGTCCTGGGTTTGGATTGTACATTTCTTTGCCCACAGGAGGCCCCTGGCTTGCTTTACCCGTTTATACTCCTCCCCAAACAGCCTGGGTGCAGGTCATTCATAATTCTGCCGATGTTTCTGCTTCTCCGGTTGATTTTTGGGTGGACGATCAGAAGGTCTTATCCAACATCAGCTACCAGCGCGCGTCAGGTTTTTGTGAAGTACCTGCTGGCAATAATATTCACTTGTTTCTTGTACAGGCAGGTGCCTCAGGCACAGGTAGTCCCCTTGCTACAGCTACTGTAAATCTTGAGGCAGGTAAACGTCATACCGTAATTATTGATGGAGTTGCAACCTCTACAGGCTTCGATCCTTTGGTGCCCCTGAGCCTCCATTTTATTCCAAATATCCGTCTTGTGGCCAGCAATAGTTCTAAGGTTGATGTTTTGTTTCATCATGGCAGTACCGATGCCCCCCAAATGGGTATTTATGAGTTTGCCTCAGGATTGATTTATGAACCCTTATCATATGGAAACTCTAGCCCTTATGTAGAAGTTGAGGGGCAAGATCAAGGATGGCACATTTTAAGTCAGGGTAATATTCTTAAAAGCTACGCGGTGAAATTTTTAGGAACTTCTTTTATCGGAAAGACGGTTTTTGCTATTGCCTCGGGTTTTTTAAATCCATCAAACAATAGCAATGGCCAACCTTTTGGATTGTTTCTTGCTCCCTCGGAGGGTGGTGGTTTTGTAGAGTTGAAAGAGGTTACTGGCGTGGAAGAACATAAAGGTTTATCTGTATCCCTTGGGCCCAATCCTACCCGCGAATCTCTAAATCTAAATTTGGGCGAGGCGCCAAACGATCAGGTAAAAGTGAGTATTGTTTCACCCGAGGGAAAAATAGTTCGTTCTGAACAATTCTTGCATACATCTTCTATACAATGGGATGTAAGCACTCTTTCTCCGGGGCTTTATCTTATAATCGTGGAATCTGGTGGTTTCCGCACGGTTAAGAAAATAAGTGTTTTACCTTAACAGACATGAACCATAATCAAGGCCGGCTGTTAGTATATGACAGCCGGTTTTTTATGCAGGATAAGAGTAAAGTTATTATTTATTATGATGATCGATGCGGGTTTTGTTCTTGGGGCGCAGATTGGCTTCGCAGGGCCGACAGAAGGCAAAGATTGGAATTTCGCCCTTTAATACCCTTTATTGATGACTTACCAGATAAAGATATTGAAGCAGTTTGGCTTTATAAATCGGGCCAATGGTATAAAGCTTCATCAGCTGTTATCAAGGGATTGATAGAGGCCGGGTTTCCTTACTCACTTGCAGGTGTGTTCCTTGTGATTCCTACTCGTATGCGCGATGCAGTTTATAATTTTATAGCTCAAAATCGCTATCGCTTTCCCTGCTCAAAAGGGGTGTCATGCAATAAAGGCGTTTAGATTATATTAGCTCATTAATCGCTGTGCCTCGGCGTGCAGCTGACTTAAAACATTTTGAAAATCAGGCCCCTTCCCTTCATTTTCGAGAGCTACCAATTCCGCAGCGAGAGCTGTGGCAGGAGCTTCCTCTGCACATTTACCTGCTGCTAGGTGAATCGACTGCAGGGTGTCTTCTACGCATTTCCTGACTAAAGCCCATGTGGTTTCGTGGATGTAGATTTGCTGTGCAAGATTGTGTTCAAATTCAGCTCTGATGTTTTGGGTCATTGCATTTTTAAATTGCATGACATTGAAATCGGGTTGAATATTGCGAAGCATGAGACTGGAAAAGGAGATACGTTCCAAAAGCAAAACCGTTCTTTCGTAGGCCTGAATGCGCAAGGGAAGTGTTACTTGTCTTTGATCGCGTTTGAGATTGAGCAATTGAATTTTTTCTTCCTTTTCCACAAAAGATTTTACTGTTTTTAGCAAGTCGTCGTTTTTGAGCAAGGGCAGGGTTTCTTTCCACTGTTGAAGAAATTTTTCATTGGAGGCATGGAAGAAATAAATGGCTACTGCAAGCACCAGAAGCGAAGGAATTGTACTTTGAAGTAGAGTGATAAAGGTGTTCATAGATGGATAGATTTTTTTCTTTGATAAAGAGATAGAGCTTTCTGGTAAATGTGAGAAGAGGTGAGCCCGTATTTTTCCATCAACTCTTGGGGTTGCCCTGATTCTCCGAAAGAATCCTGAATTCCCACAAAATCCATGGGAACCGGATAATTTTTAACCACCACTTCAGCCACAGCACTCCCTAAACCATTGATGATCTGATGTTCTTCTGCGGTAAGAATAGCGTGGGTTTCACGGGCTGCCGACAATATAGAGGTTACATCCAGGGGTTTTAGTGTATGCATATTTATTACTCTTGCTTGTATACCTTCTGCGGCGAGCAATTCAGCGGCCTGCAAGGTTTCCCAAACCATATGGCCGGTGGCCACAAGTGCAAGGTCGTTTCCATTCCTGAGAATCTGAGCTTTTCCAGGCACAAAAGAAAGGTTTTCGGGTATGAAATTGGGAACAGCTTCACGTCCGAAACGGATATAAACAGGTCCATTTATTTCTCTAACAGCCATAAGGGCGGCTTGCCGAGCCTGGGTAGCATCGCAGGGGCTCAGCACTGTCATGTTGGGAAGGCTGCGCACCACAGCAAGGTCTTCGAGGGCTTGGTGGGTTGCGCCGTCAGGTCCCACCGAAATACCGGCATGGGCTCCTCCAATAATCACTTTAAGGTTGTTATAGCAAACAGATATGCGTAGCTGGTCAGCCGCTCTGAAAGCCGCAAATACTGCATAGGTAGAAAAAACTGGTATCTTGCCTGCCAATACCATACCTGCAGCTACGGCCATGCCATTCTGTTCAGCAATTCCCAGAGAGAAAAATCTGTCGGGAAAACGCTCTTTAAAGAGATCCAGTCCAACAGAAGCCGTTATGTCGGCACCTAAGACAACAAGTCGTGGCTCTAAACCGCCGGCCTCTGCAATACCCTCGCCAAAACCAGTGCGAGTAGGCTTGTTGCCTCTATTTTTCCATGGATTCATAATAAACGGCTATTTGTTCTAAAAACCTTTGAGCTTGAATGGTATCTGGCGCCTTGCCGTGCCATCGGTAGTCCCCCTCAATTTCCTGAACCCCTTTACCCATAAGGGTTTTGGCTATAATTACCACAGGTTTATTTTCCTTCTGGTTTGCTTGCTCAAAGGCAATTCCTAAACTTTCGAAGTTGTTCCCGCTACATTCTATGACTTTCCAGCCAAAAGATTCCCATTTGGCAGACAGTGGCTCCAGTTGCATTACGCTTTCTGTTTTTCCATCAATTTGTACACCATTGCGGTCGACTATTACTACAAGGTTATTCAGTTGATAATGCGAAGCAGCCATAGCGGCCTCCCATACCGATCCTTCTTGTAATTCACCATCTCCAGTTACACAAAATATTCGTCCAGGGTGATGATCTCTTTTTCTGGCAAGTGCCCATCCTACAGCAACCCCTATTCCCTGACCCAGCGAGCCCGCCGATAGCTCCACCCCTGGTAAGCCATGGTCACGGCCGGGGTGACCTTGCAGGCGGCTCCCTAGTTTCCGAAGGGTCAATAATTCTTCTTTAGGAAAATAACCCGCATGCGCTAATGTCGAGTATAGCACCGGGGCTACATGACCAATAGATAGGACCAAAATATCTCGATCTTCCCATTGCGGTTCTTCAGGCTTGTGTTTCATTTCACTGAAATACAGAAATGTGAAAACATCAGCCAGACCTAATGAGCCCCCTAAATGGCCCGACCCTGCCGCTGCCAGACTCCGAATCACCCATTCACGGATACTTCTGGAAGTTTGAAGCAATTCTCTGTCTTGTGCCCTCATGGATTGTGGATTCGTTTTAACTTTCAAATTTAGCTAAAACTCCTTTCTTGCCACTGAGCTTTTTTTATTACGTATTGTGAACCTTTTAAAAAACTCCAAACGTGTTTCATAAGTGCGCCTTCCATTAACGGTATTTTCTTTTAAATGTTTCTTTGCTCAATGTCCGTGTGGGAAAACTTGCATAGGGTTGATCATTTTTTAAAATAAGATTTTGATTTCCGCTTCGAATGCCTCCTCTTGGATCAGCACTCAAATACATTATCGTAAAAAGATGTTTGCACAGATCGGCTCCAGGGGTGTTTTTAATTTTTATCCCATTATTCCCAGGATTATGAAAATGAATACATTCTGCTCACCCTGCGTGAATTCAATTGGTAGAGGAGCTTGGCCTCCAGGCATGGGTGTAATAATATCGAGGAGTAGGGTTTAACGCAAGAGGCAAGTCACAGCGAGGATTTGATGAGTTCCCTTCGTTCCAGCCATCGCTTTTTATTGTAACTGAACTGCAGTAGGGCGAGCAAGTGAATTTATGCGTGTGCCAAAAAACTTTATGCAGGCAGAGACAGCAGTGCCTCCTATATTCCTTGTTATGGTGAGACTTTTAACATCATTCCAGATTTTGGCATCCTAGGGAGAAATCTTTGTCATTAGGCCTTCAAGTGGAAAAAAGCATTCGATTGGGTTAAGAAACTAAAACTACTGGAGGGCTTTAGGGATTAAACATTAATGCCCAGACCTCATTTTGGTCCAAGGCCTCTATTGAATTTCAATGCTAAATGGGGCTTTGTAGCTTTGTAACCATGTGATAATAATTTAGAATGAAACAGAACGCCTCATTTTCATAAAAATTCATAAGCAAGATGAATCGAAGGTAGGAGGAAGGATGGTTGAATTCTGCAACTAATCAAACCGTTGAATACGAGTATGGCAATAAGGCATACCGCCGGTTTTAAAGTAATAATTTTGATGGTAATTTTCTGCAGGCCAGAAAGTAGATGCTGGTAACAGTTCTGTTACCACTGTTAACCCCTTCTTTTTAAGAGTATCAATGAGATTTTGGGCTATTTTTCTTTGTTCTTCATTCAGATAAAATATAGCCGAACGATATTGCGTCCCAATATCGGGACCCTGCCGGTTGAGCTGAGTAGGATCATGTATTTCGAAGAAGAGTTTGGCCAGTTCCTCATAGGTTACCTGTTTGGGGTCGAATACAATTTTTATGGATTCGGCGTGTCCTGTTTGACCCGTACATACTTGTTCGTATGACGGATGCTCAATATTTCCCCCGGTGTAGCCTACGGTAGTTTTAAGAACCCCTTGGGTATTTTTGAAATAGTATTCAACGCCCCAGAAGCACCCCCCCGCAAAAATTGCAGTGTCTGCCTTGTTATTATTAGTATTTGTAGGTCTGAATTCAAGTGAAATGCTATTTACACAGTGCCGTGTGTTTTTTGGGGTAAATCCTTCACCTAAAAATACGTGCCCCAAATGAGCCTCACACGAAGCACAAAGAATCTCAGTTCTGCATCCATCGACATCGGGAACTCTTAGCACAGCACCTGGTACTTCTTCGTCGAAGCTGGGCCAGCCACAACCAGCATCAAACTTGGCGGTACTTTCGTAGAGCTTTGCCCCACATCGTTTACAATGGTAACTCCCTTGCTCCCAAAAATCATAGTATTTTCCAGTGTATGGACGTTCTGTACCTTTATATACAATAATGTATTCTTCTTCTGGACTTAAATTTTTGTAGTTGGGCATAGCTTGATGAGTTACAGTTTTTGAGGTGCAATGGGTAAAAAAAATTGGAATAATGAATTTTAACTTTGGATCAATCAGCATACTTACATTACAAAATTTATAATTTTTTGTTCAATCGTTATTTTTTGTTTTTTTTGGAATTAAAAACAATGGATTTGGGGGTTGAATGGTATTTAAATTATTAAAAAATTCAAAAAATAAACTAAAATTTGGTATAATTTTCCAAAAAAAGTATTTTTGTGTATTGATTTTTAAAAATAATCAGTCATGAAAACATTCAAAGTAGTCTTATTATACATCATTTATTTCTTCGCATCTATTCAGGGTATGTGCTTTAACCCCAAGTATGTAATAGGCTTGCAAACTTCGTATATCGATTTTAAATCAGGTATTTTACCCAGCGGAAAAGTTTACAATATCGCTCCCAATAAAGATACAATCTGGCCGGGCGACACCATAGGAATTGCTGCCGGAGTAAGAACGACATATTTAAGAATAAAAAACCTGAAAGGTACAACTGCTTTGCCCATTACTCTGATAAATTATGGCGGAAGAGTGGTTATAACAAACCTTAACTCTGGAGGAGACATGTCATTAAAGGCCTGCAAAAATATTATTCTCTCAGGGAGTGGCCATTCTGATTGGGAATTTGGCATCAAATTGGATAGTACAAATATTGGAAACAATGGTCTTTCCCTCGATGAATTGACTACAGATGTAGAGGTTCATCATGTTGAAATTTGCCGGCAAGGTTTTGCGGGCATAATGGCCAAAACCGACCCCTCGTGTTCGCCTTCTACATGGCGCGAAAATTTTACCCTCAATAACTTGCATATACATCATTGTTATATTCATCACACACAGGGTGAAGGGATGTATATAGGTTACAGTGTTTACGGACCTGTTACCCGGTATTGCGGGGGGAGTCCTATCTCTGTGTATGCACACGAGGTTAAACACCTCAAAATCCATGATAATCGTATCGAGTGGACGGGCCTTGATGGCATGCAGATTGGCTGTGCTACTGAGGATGTTTGGGTATATAACAATTTTATAAGCAGAACCGGTCGCCTCGACAATAGCTATTCCAAAGGTTATGGAATGGAAGGCATATGTATTGGCGGAGGCAGTACGGGCTTTTACTTCAACAACCTAATCAGCGATACTTACGGAAGCGGGTTCAATGTTTTTGGAAAAGAAAATGTTTATTTGCTTAATAATGTTATACTTAGACCCGGGCAAGCATCTCATTTCCCCTGGAATCAGCATTTTGTATATGGTATTTTTGCTGACGACCGAACCACTACTCCAGGCGCTTCCTTTTATTATTTAAACAACACCATTGTGAATCCTCGTACATCCGGAATTAGAATTATGTCGACTCAAAGCCGTAAAAATCGTGTTTACAACAATATCGTTGTGGATCCCACCTCAAAACACATGTATGGAAATTATGGCAATAATTGGATGCAATCATGTATTCAAATTGGTGCTGGTGTAAGTGCTATTGTTCAGGCAAATTATTTCGATACGACCTATTTTGCTTCT